>JBBPZA010000122.1:0-50790 GCA_038199375.1 Solirubrobacterales bacterium
AGTTCCTTGATCCGATCGACCTTGGCCCGCTCGCCCGTCGAAATGGCGTCCACCCGACGGTGCAACGCGGTCGCCGCCTGAAACAGGCGACGCGATGTCGCGAGACCCACCTCATCGAGGTAGTCGCGCGCTCTTTTAAGGGCTTCGAAGTCTGTGAGTGCGAGGCGAAACATGTGCACGTGCCGCGCTCTTCCACCGACGGGTGCGTACGAGTAGGAGCCGATATGCCCATCACCGCGAATCAGCCCGCAGAGATAGCCACGGCGATAGTCAGGCGAGGCATCAGCGCTCGACACGAAGCCGCCCGTCCCCAACAACTCGTCGTTTGCGGTGAGATGCGGGCGCCGGTCCGGCCCATGCTGGGTTCCGGTGACGTGCTTCCATCCTCGGTGGCTGAGGAAGCGGTGGTCACCGCTCGCGATGATCTCGGTGCCGTCCTCCAGAGTCACCCGATGCGCGGCCTTGACGGTCGACCAATGCGCCAATACGCGCGTTGTGACGTAGCGCCGGTACCGGCCATCACGAATCGTCCCGTAGATCTCGTCCCCAACCTCCACATCGGACAACGTCTTGGTCCGACCGTCCGCCATGAGGATCCTAGTGTCACCTCCTAGGCAGTAGGAACAGGCATGCGTGCATCCCCTGAACGGGTTGATCGTCCAGCGGAACGGCATTCGCGAGCGCTCTGGAACGCGGTTGAGTGCGGACTTCGCACGGACCTCGTAGAACCGGACATCCATCGCCTCGGGAGCGTCGAACGTGCGGACTACCGCGGGCTCCCGGTAGCCGGGGAGCCGACGCGCTTCATCCATGTCGATCAAGAGATTTGCCCAACGCACCGAACACATGTTCGCACCCGGGGCGGACGGCCAGGCGGATCGGAGGGCTCAGGCCGGCCGACAGTTCGCCGCGAGGAGCGAACGTCGTAGGGCGAGGGTCTCGAGTACCGGAGCCCAGGCGCCGCCCTCCGGGCGCACCAGGCCCCGGGGTAGGATCCCGGCGTGGGCGTCAACAGCACGAGGCGTCCGCGCGAACGGGCCGTTCGTCGGGCTGTGGGGCGATGGGCGGCCGGAGGACGGCGAGCGGTCGCCGGGCCGCTGCGCGGGGCGGTCCGCCGCGCCGGCTACGACGTCGTTCGCCATCCTGCCGCCCCCGTCATTCCGGCCTGGCCCGAGGACGTCGACCCCGCCGCGCGGGCGGTGATCGAGGCGGTCAGGCCCTACACGCTCACCTCACCAGAGCGCGTCTTCGCCCTGTGGCAGGCGGTCAGGTACGTCGCGGCGGCCGACATCCCTGGAGCGATCGTCGAATGCGGCGTCTGGCGCGGCGGCAGCATGATGGCCGTCGCCATGACCCTGCTGGCGATGGACCGAGCCGACCGCGACCTCTACCTGTTCGACACGTTCACCGAGATGCCGCCTCCAGGGCCGCGCGACGTGGACCTGTACGGCGTCGATGCGCGGTGCTACCACGAGCAGGCCCGGGAGGGCGCCGACCCCGCCTTCGACTATCTGCCCTACGAACAGGTGCAGCAGCTGATCCGGCAGACCGGCTACCCGCCGGAGCGGATCCACTTCGTACAGGGCCTGGTGGAGGAGACCGTCCCCGACCGCGCGCCGGAGCAGATCGCCCTGCTGCGTCTGGACACCGACTACTACAGCTCGACCAGGCACGAGATGCGCCACCTGTTCCCCCGCGTGGCCGACGGCGGCGTCTTGATCGTCGACGACTACGGGCACTGGCGAGGCTCGGCGGAGGCGGTCGACGAGCACCTGGCCGAGGCGGGCATGCCGCTGCTGCTAAACCGCGTCGACTACACCGCGAGGATGGCGATCGTCCATCGCGGCGTCCCGGCGAGGTGACGCGCAAGGACCTCTCCGGCCGCGGTTCGGAGGTCGCTTTAGACCCCTGTTGTCGCGTGGGCGAGGAGCGATGCCTCGCCCACGAGGGTCTGGCTCGTGGCGCCCGTGATCTGCACGTCGACGAGGTCGCCCGGCGCGGCGAGGCCCTCGAAGTTGACGACCTTGTTGTGGCGCGAGCGACCGCGCAGGCGCGAGGGATCGGTGCGCGACGGCCCCTCCACCAGGACCTCCAGCGTGCGGCCGACGAAGCGCTGGGCGCGCTCGCGGGCACGGCGCTGAACGACCTCGACGAGGCGCTCCATCCGCGCCACCGACTCGGCGTGAGGCAGCCGCCCGGGGAGCTCGGCGGCCTCCGTGCCCCGTCGCGGGGAGTAGATGAAGGTGTAGGCGCCGTCGAAGCCGACCTCCTCGGCGACCTCGAGCGTCTGGTCGAAGTCCTCATCGGTCTCCCCGGGGAAGCCCACGATGACGTCGGTCGTCAGGGCGCAGTCGGGCACGTGCTCGCGGATGAGTGCGACCCGGTCGAGGTAGCGCTCGCGGGTGTAGGTGCGGCGCATCGCCTTGAGGATCGGCGACGAGCCCGACTGCAGCGGGAGGTGGATGTGCTCGCACAGGGAGGGCAGCTCGGCGTGGGCGCGCACGACGTCCTCGCGCATGTCCTTGGGGTGCGGGCTGGTGTAGCGGATGCGCTCGATCCCGCCGACGGAGTCGACCATCTCCAGAAGCTCCGCGAAGGACGTACGCGGAAGCCCGCGGCTTGCGAGGTCGCGGCCGTAGGAGTTGACGTTCTGGCCCAGCAGCGTGACCTCCCGCACGCCGTCGGCCGCGAGCCTGCGCACCTCCGCGACGAGCTCCTCGGCCGGCCGCGAGACCTCCCGACCGCGGGTGGAGGGCACTATGCAGTAGGCGCAGGAGCAGTTGCAGCCCACGCTGACCTGGACCCATCCCTGGAACTGCCGTGAGCGCCTGGCCGGCAGGTGCCCGGTGAAGCCCTCGAACTCGAAGTAGCCCTGCGCGCAGAGCGAGTCGCTGGTCAGGAACTCCGCGAGCTTGTGGACCTGCCCGGGGCCGAAGGCGACGTCGACGAAGGGGAACTGGCGGAAGACCTCCTCCTTGACCGACTGGGCCCAGCAGCCCCCGACCCCGACGATCACCGCCGGACGACTTCGCTTGACCCGCTTGGCCTCGCCGAGGTGGGCGACGAACCGCGCGTCGGCCTTCTCGCGGATCGAGCACGTGTTGAAGAGGATGAGATCGGCGTCCTCGCGCGCGCCGCTCTCGGAGTAGCCGAGCGACTCGAGCATGCCCTTCATGCGCTCGGAGTCGTGCTCGTTCATCTGGCACCCGAAGGTCGTGAGGTGGTAGCGCGGCACGGGCCCAAGCATACGGAGGGCGCACCAGCCCACTCGGGCCTGGCTCTCCCGGGCCTCCGCGTGACCTTCGGGCGCGCCGCGACCCGTCAACGGGCCGCGGCGCAGGACCTCCAGCGCGCGGCTGACGCCGCTCTTCCTGCTCTAGGGGGCTCTAGGGGGCCCGGAGCTTGACCTTCTTCGTGATCGTCTTGGTCGCTCCGGCGGCGGTGCGGCTGACGATCGTCACCTTGCCGCGCAGCTGCCTGCGCTTCAGGAGCAGTCGCCTTCCCTGCTTGGAGAGCTTGACCTTGACCTTGACGGTCTTGCCGGCCGGGACCGAGAACGCCGCGCTGCCCAGCTGTAGCCGCCGCTTGGCCGCCTTCGTCTCTAGGATCACCTGTCCGGTGATCGCGAACGGGTTGGAGTTGTCGATCCGCAAGCGCACGAGCTTCGCGCGCTTGCTAGCCCTCAGGGGCTTCACACTGAAGCCGACCACCGGAACCGAGCTCAGACCCGGACCTGGCGGGTTGACCTTGGCGGGCGGGGGAGCGGACGGTGCTGGGGGCGGGGGAGCGGGCGGTGCTGCGGGCGGGGGCGAGGTTGTGAGCAGAGAGGCTGGACTGATCCGGAACTGGTAGCGATCGACGGGATTGCCGTATCTGACCCGCAAGGCGAACGTGGCCGGACCCAATGCCGTGTAGCTCAGGTGGGCGATCGTGTCTTCGCCGACGTACTTCGAGTTCAGGTACTTGCCGTTCTGGTCCCGGAGCTCCACGAGCGGACCCCCGGAACCGGCGTCCTTGATGTTCGTGAAGGCGACGTCGAACGCGCCTGCCCTCGCCGTGTGGAAGTAGAACCAGTCCTCTTCGCCGTCGGCGTCGATGCTGCCCCCGTACAGCACTCCGCCGAGCAGCGGGCCGAACGCGGTCGTAATCGTGGGGTTGTTGTTCGGGGTCGGCTGCGCCGGGCCGGGGCGCGGACCGTTGACCAGGGGCCCGGTCACGCGCAGGCGGTATTGATTGGCGGGCACGCCGTCACGAACCTTGACGTAGTAGACGCCCGCGCCCAGGGTCGTGTAGACGAGGTGCTCGGTCGTGCCGCGGGAGACGTAGGTCGAGTTCAGGTAGGTGCCATCCTGGTCGAACAGCTCAACGAGCAGACAGCAGCCGTAGCCGCTGGTGGCGGTGTTGGTTAGGCCGACGTCCAGCACGCCCTGTGTCGAGACGTAGGCGACATACCAGTCGGTGTCGTTGTACGAGCTGATCGCGGCGTCGTAGTTCGTCCCCGCCTGCAGCGGGCCGAAGGCCTGGTGGATGCCGTCGTTCGGCTCGTAGAGCGGCGACGCGGACGCGCTCGCAGGAAGCGCGAGCGCGAGCACGAACATCGCCAGGAGGGCCACCCGCCACGGGGCTGTGACACCGCGCGAGCGCACGCGTGCATCCCCTTCGCTCGTTGCTCCCAGCGCGGCGAGTGTGGTGGTGATGGCTGCTAGACGAGCCGGCTGGCGATTCATCGCATGATCGCGCCGTTTACGACTTCTGCCCACGTCTCCCATGGCGTTCCTTTCGAGTGGATTTAGCGCCGTCGCCAACGCTCCCACCCGGCGCGCCCCCGGCGCAATGGGCATTACCGTCTATCTCGACGACATCGATCACCCATCGGCTGGGGGGTCGAGTTGGAGCACCACCTGCGGTGAGGCTCTGGCCGACCTGTTGTCGATCTCAGGGACTGATCCCCCTGGGCGCTGCCGCACGGATCGGAGGGGCGGCGTTGGGGATGGAGCCCGACCCCCGCCCGGCGATCATCCGTAGGGCAGCACCCCGCGCAGCAGCGTTCCCTCGCCGGGGGCAGCTTCCACCTCGAGTCGACCGCCGAGCGCCGCGAGCCGGTCGGCGAGACCCCGCAGCCCCGTCCCGGTCCCGGTCCCCAGCTCCACGCCCCCGGTGCCGTCGTCGGCGACGTAGTCGTGGTCGTCGGGGTGGATCACGCTGGCGAAGCTGCGGCACGCGTTCTGGACGAGCTCAGATGCCGGATAGCCGGAGATGCGCTCGATCTCGTCGCTGATCAGCTCCATCGTCCAGTCGGGATCGTTGGCGCAGCGGTAGATGGCCCCCGGCACATTTGCGATCAGCGTCGACAGGCGCCCCTCGGCGGCGCGCAGCTCGACTGCGCGCAGCCCCGCTTGCACGCGCATGATCAGCTCGGCGGGGTCAAACGGATCGAGGAGGCAGTCGTTGGCGCCCGCGTCGAGCACCTCCGCGGCCCCCGTCCCGCCCCGACTCGACGTCAGGACCACCACATGGGTTCCGGCAACGGGGCCGTGCCTGCGGATCGCTCTCGTCAGGGCCAGCCCGTCCTGGCGGGGCGGCTCCCACTCGGCGAGGACGAGGTCAACCGGAGCGCGCTCGAGCGCCGCGAGCGCACTGGAGCCAACCGCGACCTTCTCGACCCGGTGCCCGGCTTCGCCGAGCAGCATCCCCGCATGTCCGATCCGCCGCGACTCACCGACGAGCAGCAAGCGCGCGGGCGAGACCGCTGCAGCGCTGCCCTCAGCAGGAGACTTCGCGTGGTCGGTTACCGCCCGTGGCATCGAAGCGATTGACTCAGCACGAGCGGAGGCCACTAGGACTAAGGCGCGACTAGGCCGCGGCGGATCGCATAGTGGGTGAGGTCGACTCGGTTACGCATGCCGAGCTTTTCGAGCAGGTTTGCTCTGTGGCGCTCGACTGTCTTCTGGCTGATCACCAGCTCGACCGCGATCTCCCTGCTGGTTTGACCCTCGGCGATCAGCTTGAGCACCTCTGACTCGCGTCCGGAGAGCGGGTTACCGGGGGACTGGCCGCCGTGCTGGAGCTGGGTGAGGTAGTCGCGGATCAGTGCCCTGACCGCGCCGGGGTACACGAAGGGCTCGCCGCGCATCGTCGCGCGGCAGGCGTCGACGAGGTCACGATCGAGGGCCGACTTGAGGACGTAGCCCGACGCCCCAGCCCGCAGCGCCTCGAAGAAGTACTCCTCGCTGTCGTGCATGGAGAGGATCAGCACGCGCAGCTCGGGCCGGCGCGAGACCAGCTCGGCCGCGGCCTGGAGGCCGGTCATTCGGGGCATCGAAATGTCGAGGATGGCCAGGTCGACCACCCCCTCGAGCGCGTTGGTCACCGCCTCGGCTCCGTCGCGCGCCTCGGCGACGACCTCGAAGTCGGGCTCGGCGTCGAGGACCTGGCGCAGTCCGCGCCGGAGGAGGGAATGGTCATCGCCCACCAGCACCCTGGCCTACAGCGGCACGGTCACGGCCCGCACCCAACGCACGGGGGCTCCGTCTGAGTCTCTCGATCGCCGCCTGGCATTGTCGTCGCGGTCTCGCGGGGTGTCACCGAAGTTACCAATGCCTCGGCCTCGAAGCGTAACGGACGCTGGCGTCGGAACTGGCGTCGCGCTTCGCCGAGCCTCGCGGTTGAGCTCTCGGGCCACCTGCTGACGCTCGGCCTCGCGCGCGCTGAGCGAACCGCGCGCGCTCTGCCGGCGGCCCTCCTCCAGGCGTCGAGCATCTCGTTGAAGCCGGAGTCAGCTCGGCCGCAGTGTGGTCGTAAAGCGTTTGACGCGCGGCGTCCGCCACGAGGTCTGCCGGATCTAGCGGTCCACGGTCCCGTTCAAGCCATCGCAAGCTGGGTAGGAAAGGATCGATGTTCAGACTCCTGCGCGTGATCCTCGGCGGTCTCTTTATCGGCCACGGCACCCAGAAGCTCTTCGGGTGGTTCGGCGGGCACGGCCCAGAGGGCACCGGCCAGTTCTTCGAGTCGCTCGGCCTGCGACCGGGCGGGCGCAACGCGACCGTCGCCGGCGTCTCGGAAGCGGCCGGAGGGGCGCTCCTGGCCACGGGCCTAGCCAACCCGCTGGCGGCGACGGCCATTTCCGGCTCGATGCTCACCGCCATCCGCCACGTCCACTTCGCCAAGGGCCCGTGGATCACGGACGGCGGCTACGAGTACAACCTCGTGATCCTCGCGGCGGTCGCCGCGATCACCGCCGAGGAGGACGGGGTGGGCTGGGCGCTCGCCGCCCTCGCTGCCGGAGCCGCCGGCTCCGCCATCGCCACCGAGCTGGGCAAGCGGGAGTCCGCCGCCGAGCCGTCCGGCGTCTAGAAGCCTGCTCCCATGCCGCCGCCGCTGGGCGTATGGCCGCTCTGCGGCCCGTGTTCCCGGATCTCCCTGCCGTCGAAGCCGATCTTCTTGGGGGAAGCGACCTCGTCGGGGGTCGCGTCGGGTGCGTGCTCGAACTGCTCCTCCTCGGGATCCGCCTCAGTACCGGGCGCCTTCGCGAGGGTTGCCTCCTGAGCGTCGCCCAAGGCGGGAAGCGGTGGCCGGGCTTCCCGTCCGTGCTCGTCCAAGAGCTCCGGACGCGGCCCGTTCGCTCCTACATGCGCTCGATCGAGCGGGCGGCGAAGGCGGTCGCGCAGACGATCGAGCATGCTATTTCGCGTACTCCGTCGCGCGCGACTCGCGGATGACGGTCACCTTGATCTGGCCGGGGTACTCGAGCTCCTTCTCGATCTCGCGGGCGATGGACTGGCTGAGCAGCACGGCGGTGTCGTCATCGACTTCCCCCGGCTCCACCATGACGCGGATCTCGCGGCCGGCCTGCATCGCGTAGACCTTCTCGACGCCGTCGTGTCGGGTTGCGATCGCCTCCAGTTCGCGCAGGCGCTTGACGTAGTGCTCGAGCGACTCGCCGCGCGCGCCCGGCCGCGCACCGGAAAGAGCGTCGGCAGTCTGGACGATCACCGCCTCGATGGTCTGGGGCTCGACCTCGTTGTGGTGGGCCTCCATCGCGTGCGCGACCGCCTCGGGCTCGCCGTGGCGCCTGGCGAGCTCGGCGCCCACCAGCGCGTGAGGCCCCTCGACCTCATGGCTGACCGCCTTGCCGATGTCGTGCAGAAGCGCAGCCCGCCGCGCGGTTCGCGGAGAGGCGCCGAGCTCCTCGGCCATGAGCGCCCCCAGGTGGGCGCACTCGACCGAGTGGGCGAGCACATTCTGGCCGTAGCTGGTGCGGAAGCGCAGCCGACCGAGCACCCGGATCAGCTCGGCGTCGAGGCCCTGGACCTTGGCCTCGAAGGCCGCTTCCTCGCCGGCCTCGACGATGCGCTGGTCGAGCTGCGCCTTGGCCTGGCCGAACATCTCCTCGATGCGGGCGGGGTGGATGCGGCCGTCCTGGAGAAGCTTCTCGAGCGTGAGGCGGGCGACCTCCCGACGAACCCCGTCGAAGCCCGAGAGGACCACGGCGTGCGGCGTGTCGTCGATGATGAAGTCCACTCCGGTCAGATTCTCCAGCGCCCGGATGTTGCGGCCCTCCCGGCCGATGATCCGGCCCTTCATGTCGTCGGAGGAGAGCTGGACGACCGAGACGGACGTCTCCGCGGCGTGGCCGGCCGCAAGCCGCTGCATCACCACGCTGAGGATCGAGCGCACCCGGCGCTCGGCGTCTCGCTTGGTCTCCTCCTCAACCTGGCGAACGATCCGCGCACTGTCCTGCCGCGCGCCCTCCTCGACCTCCTTGAGGAGGACCTGCTTGGCCTGAGACGCGCTGAGATGCGCGATGCGCTCGAGCTCGCGCACATGCTCTCGCTTGCGCTGCTCGAGGGCCTGATGCTCGCGATCGAGCTCGCGCGACCGGTCCTGGAGCGCCTGATCGCGCCGAGCCAACTCGGTCAGCTTGACGTCCAGGGACTCCTCCTTCGAGAGCGCTCGCTCTTCGAGCCGGGCGATCTCCCCCCGGCGCTCGCGCAGCTCGACCTCGACCGCGTCGCGGTCGGGCGCGGCCGCCACGATCGCCGGGGCGGTCGTCGGAGCCGTATCCGGTATGGGGGCGGGTGGGCCGCGGCGCGCCGCAGCCGGAGCCGAGCGGCGCATCAGCATGGCCGCGCCGACCAGGCCCACGGCCAGGAGTGCCGCCGCGATCACGATTGTCATGGTGTCCTCTCCTCACGGACCCGAATGACCGGGCCCGGTCAGCTCAATCCGGGTTCTGGTGCGACCGACCGGGCCGTGCGAGGGCACGTATGTGGATGACGGTGGCG
This sequence comes from Solirubrobacterales bacterium, assembly GCA_038199375.1. Classification (GTDB taxonomy): domain Bacteria; phylum Actinomycetota; class Thermoleophilia; order Solirubrobacterales; family Solirubrobacteraceae; genus JBBPZA01. The sequence goes on from JBBPZA010000122.1 coordinate 9,285, forward strand.
GCAGGCAGCCGCCCACCTTTCAAGCTGGGGCTGGGAGTGCTTGGGGTGTCGGTGGTGTTCGGGAAGCCGTAAGCGAGAAGGTGAGTCGTTCTGGAAGTGTCTTATTTGCTGGGAAAACGAGCCCTCGCGGGCCCGGTCAATATCGCGTCGATCGATCATAGAACCGTAAGAGACCGCGCGCAAACGAACGCATGTTTCCCCGCCCGAGAGTAGGGTCCGCTCGGCCTAGCGATTAGGAGGTTCCAGCGTGGACATCGGCGACTTCAAGGCCCGACAACGCAAGATGTGGGCGTCCGGGGACTTTCCCGATATCGCCCGCACGATCCGGTCGGCCGGCGAGAACCTCGCGGCAGCGGTCGGGATCCAGGGCGGGGAACGTCTCCTCGACGTCGCGACCGGCACCGGCAACGCAGCGATCCCGGCTGCGCAGGCCGGCGCGGAGGTAGTGGGCCTCGACATCACCCCGGAGCTCTTCGAGGACGCACGACGACGCGCGGAGGAGGCGGGCGTCGAGGTCGAGTGGATCGAGGGCGACGCGGAGGCGCTGCCCTTCGAAGACGACAGCTTCGATCGGGTGACCTCCGCCTTCGGTGCGATGTTCGCGCCGCGCCATGAGATTGCGGCGGCCGAGCTTGCCCGGGTGTGCCGGCCCGGGGGCGCCTTCGCCGTGTCGGCCTGGACCCCCCAGGGCCTGAACGGCCAGATGTTCGCGACGGTCGGCAAGCACCTCCCTCCCCCGTCCGGCTTGGCTGCGCCGGTGCTGTGGGGCCTCGAGGACCACGTCCGATCACTCTTCCCCGGGGTCGAACTCGAGCTCGAGCACCGGATGGTTGCGGTCGAGGCCGCGTCGACCGACGCGTGGGTCACCTACACCGAGCGCGTACTCGGTCCGATCCTCATGGCCAAGGCAGCGCTAGAGCCCGAGGGCCGCTGGGAGGCGCTGCGCGCCGATCTCGTCGACCTCTACGAGCGAAGCAACCAGGCATCGGACGGGAGCCTGCGAGCCGAGGCGGAGTACCTCCGCACGGTGGGCCGCATGCCGGCCTGAGCGAACGCCTACGCCGCTCCGCGCTCGTGGGCGCGGACGGCGTCGTGTGCGAGCTCGAGGTCATAGCCGCGGCGCACGAGAACTCCGAGGGCGCGCGAGCGGCCGCAATCGTCATCCGGCGGCTGGGGGAAGCGGCGGCGCAGGAGCGCGACGGCGGCTTCGAGCTCCCAACCCGACTCCTGGGCGGCGAGCGCCCCCTCGACGTGCTCCGGCGCGACGCCGGCGGCGAGCAGCTGACGCTCGATGCGCTCGGGTCCCCACGCGTCGAGACGTCGACGGTCCTCGGCGAAGCGGCGTGCATAGCGGGCGTCGTCGACATAGCCCTGCTCAGCCAGGACGGCGAGCGCCTCGTCGGCGATCTCCGGCTCGACGTCGCGCACCTGGAGGTGTCGACGGACCTCCACCTCGGTGCGGTCGCGGCGAGCCAGGGACCGGTAGGCGAACCCGAGCGCGCGGTCGAGCGGGCCCTCCACAGCCATGATTCAGATCGCCGGCGCCCTGGCGGCGAACCTGCAAGCGCCGGTCGAGGCGGATGCCGGCCCCAGCATCACGCCGCGCGGCCCCCGAGGGCAGTCAGCTCGGTCGGGGGAAGCTCGCCGTCAGCGCTCTCGATGGGCGTCACGAGGTCGCGGTCGATGTCGAGCGCGTCGTAGACCTTGCCCTCGATCTCCTTGGCGACCTCGAGGTGCTCGTCGAGATAGGCCTTCGCGTTCGCCCGACCCTGGCCGATGCGCTCGTCCCCGTAGGAGAAGAACGAGCCCGACTTGGTGACGATCCCGTGCTCGATGCCGAGATCGAGGATGCACCCCGAGGTGGAGATTCCCCGCCCGAACTCGATGTCGAACTCGGCCTGGCGGAAGGGTGCGGCGACCTTGTTCTTGACCACCTTGACCCGCACGCGGTTGCCGACCGCCTCCGTACCGTCCTTGAGGGTCTCGATGCGCCGGATGTCCAAGCGCTGAGACGCGTAGAACTTCAGCGCCCGGCCGCCGGGCTGGGTCTCCGGCGAGTTGTGGACTACCACGTGATCGACGAGGTAGGTGTGGTTGCCCTCGATCTGAAGGTCGAAGCGGTCCCTCTTACGGGGCGTGGGCGGCTTGCGATACTTGCGAAGGACCCTCATAGGCACCGGCTGAAGGCGCGTCCGCGACTTGAGGCGAGTGCCGTTCAGGTGGGCGTCACTCGTGTCGGGCTCCCATTGGAATCGCCCACGGAAGTTGGGATGGAGCTTGTAGCCGAGCGAGGGATGGACGTAAGGCGCGATCTTCTCGTGGAAGTCACGCGCGCGCTCGCCGCTGAACAGCAGCTCGCGCTCGCGGACCGTCGGGCGACCCATTCCGAGCTCCTCGCAGCGCACGGCGAGCCGCTCTCGGTCATTGGTGCTCAGCGCTGGGCAGGCGATCGTCGCCTTTCCGTGCCCCCAGCGCTTGTAATGACCGCCGAACGTCCCGTCGTCGCAGTACCACGCCGCGATCGCCCGCTCGTCGAGCTGCTCGACCAACTCGTCGCTGACCGTCCGACCGCCGTTTACGGCGTAGACCGCCTCGTGCAGCCAAGCGAGCTGGTGCATCGGAAGCGTGTCGAAGCCGATGCCGTTTCCGGTCCTGCCGATCGCGTTTGCAAAAGGCGCGAGCATCTCGCGCTTCCACTCGCAGTACTCACGCTGCCGCGTCCCATGACCGACCCGGAATGACGCGTTGTGCTTCGAGGCAAATCGCAGTGACCCATCGCCCAGGATGCTGCCGAGAATCAGCTTGAGCTGATCCTCGCGTAGGTCGTAGTGCTTGACCGCGACCAGGACCTCGTCTCCCTCGTCGATCTCGTCAGCAGGCTTCTCGCCCTCCGGCGTGAAGATGAGATGGTTTGGGGTGCAGGCGAACTTGCGCTTGCCCGAGCCGCCAGCGGCCGCGACCTCGAACTGCAGCCACTCGTCGGTCTTGCCGTTGTTGTAGTACTCGACGATCGGCCTGGGGGAAATCGCCCCGGTCCCCGGATCCATTGACAGGACCTTGACCGGCATGCGCTGGTTGACGATCTTGCCGATCTTCTCAGTGCTTCCGTCGGCGAGCACGACGCGAGCGTCGTAATGGAAGCAGCCGAACATTACGCCCACCTTTTCACGAATTTGATTGGTGAAAAGGCAGAGCGTTGAGGTGCGGTTGAGGTTTCCCGCCAGCTTGCGCATGGCCTGGGACATCATCCGCGCCTGGACGCCGACCGTCTGGTCGCCCATCTGGCCCTCGAGCTCGGCGCGGGGGGTGAGCGCCGCCACCGAGTCGATGGCCACCACGTCGACGGCGCTCGAGCGGATGAGCATGTCGGCGACCTCGAGCGCCTGCTCGCCGTAGTCGGGCTGGGAGACCAGCAGCTCGTCGATGTCGACCCCGATCCTCTGGGCGTAGAGCGGATCCATGGCGTGCTCGGCGTCGATGAAGGCGCACACCCCACCGAGCTTCTGCGCCTCGGCGAGCATGTGGTAGATCAGCGTCGTCTTGCCCGAGGACTCTGGGCCGAAGATCTCGACCATCCGCCCGCGCGGCACACCGCCGATGCCAAGCGCGAGGTCGAGCGACAGGGCGCCGGTCGGAATGGCGTCCACCCGCACCTGGGCGCCCGGGTCGCCCATGCGCATGACCGTCCCCTTGCCGAACTCGCGCTCGATCTGGGTGAGCGCACCCTGCAGTGCAGCATCACGTGCCTTCGCCGTCTTGTCCTGATTCGTCGTCGCCATGGCTTCCTCGCAGTCTCTTCGTCGAGTCCAGCACGGTAGGTCGACGTGCGGACGGAACCCGACCCTAGGGACGTGTGGATGGCGAAACTGCGACGAACCGCGACGAAAGACGCGCGAAGCTGTGACGTCAGTCGCCGGCGTAGCCGGGACAAACGGGCGTGAGCCGACCAACGGGCCGGCCGGTGGTCACGAAAGGAGCCGGTACTAGGGCGACGCGGGCCGGTCCGGGCGCTCGCCGAGGGTGACCGTGACGGTCTTGCGCTTGTCGTCGCGCAGAACCTCCACCCGGGTCTCGTCGCCCGGCTTGAGCTCTTCGATCCGGTCGGCGACGTCGCCGGGGTTCTTTATCGCCTCGCCGTTGACGGCCAGGAGAATGTCGCCGTCGCGCCCGGTCGGGCCGGCCGGACGGATGCCGGCGCGCTCGGCGGGCCCGCCGTCGACCGTCGAGGTCACGATTGCTCCGTCCTTGACGGGAAGGTCGAAGCGGCGGGCGATGTCCTCGGTCACGTCGGCGGTCGAGACGCCGAGGTAGGGCCGCTTGATCTTCCCGTCGCGCTCGAGCGCCGGGACGACCTGCTTGGCCGTGTTGATGGGGATCGCGAACCCGACGCCGCTGTTGGCGCGCGCACCGCTGGAGGCGATCTGGGCGTTGATGCCGATGACCCGGCCGCGCGCGTCGAGCAGCGGGCCGCCCGAGTTGCCGGGATTGATCGCGGCGTCGGTCTGGACGACGTCGTCGATCGCGAAGCCGTTGGGCGACTCGACCTGGCGCTTGAGCGCGGAGACGACTCCGGTCGTCAGCGATCCCTCGAGGCCGAAGGGGCTGCCGATGGCGATCGTCGGCTCGCCCACCCGCAGCTTGCCCGAGTTGCCCAGCGCCAGCGGCTTCACGCCGCCCTTGACGTCGCCGGGGTCGACCTTGAGCAGGGCGATGTCGGTCGAGGGATCGGAGCCCAGGACCTTCGCGGGAATCGGCTCCTGGCCGGCGCCGAGCCGCACACGCACCTGGTTTGCTCCTTCCACGACGTGCTGGTTGGTGACGACCCGACCCCGCTCGTCGATGAAGAAGCCCGAGCCCGTGCCCTCCTCGACGCCGCCCAGCGGCCCCGCCGCGTTGGCGCGCGACTCGACCTGCACGACGCCCTTGGAGACCTGCGCGTAGATGTCGGCCACGCTCGCGTCGGCCGGCAGGGGGGCGGATGGAGACGCCAGTGAGCCGTTCGCGCCGCTGGCACCCTTGGAACCGCTGTCGTCACGATCGAAGACGCCGACGACGGCCAGAGCGATGACGGCGAGCAACGCGACGGCGAGGAAGCCCGAGAGGGCGGCGAAGGGCGTGCGCTTGGAGGACATGAGGGCCAGGGTAGGAGGCCGGCGTAAGGGCTCGTTAATTAAGCGCGCCCCGGCGTTCCCGGAGCTCGCCGACGGCACGGGTTGTACAGCAGGCTGGCCGGCGTCACCGGAGCGGCGCTCCGCGGAGCCTGGCCAACCGGCTGAGCTTGGGCCTCGGAGCGGCCGGCGCGCCGCCGATCGCGGTGCGCGGTCATGTGCGCGCGGTCTCCGCCTCCCCGCCGGCGGTCAGGTCGATGTCCGATTCGTCGTTGAGGAGGCGTCGAAGCAAGTGCATGGCGACCGTGGTGGAGCGTTCGCGGATGTCTTGGCGGGCGCCCGGGAGAACTACCGAGCGGGTGAGCCGCTCGCCCTCGATCCTGGTCACCGAGAAGCAGACCAGCCCGACAGGCTTCTCCGGCGTTCCGCCGCCCGGGCCGGCGATGCCCGTGATGCCGACACCCACATTCGCCCCGAGGCGGTCCATGGCCCCGTCGGCGAGCATCGCGGCGACCTCCGGCGAGACCGCCCCGAAGCGCTCGATCAGCTCGGGCGCAACCCCCGCGAGGCCGGCCTTGGCCTCGTTGGAGTAGACGACGAGGCCGCCGAGCGCGTAGGCCGAGGAGCCCGGTCGCTCGGTCAGCCGCGCGGCCATCAGGCCGCCGGTGCACGACTCGGCCACCGCGATCGTCCGGTCGGTCAGGAGCGCCGCGACCTGTTCGTCGACCGTCGACCCGTCGGTCGAGAAGGTCGTGTCGGCGTGGCGCTGGGCCACCGCCGTGGCGAAGCGCTCGTAAGTCGCCTGGTCGGCGGGCCGGTAGGTCGTCGCGACTTCGATCTCGGCCCGCCTCAGGCACGTGGTGATCTCGAGCGGCGAGAGCTCCATCCCGTCGGCCTCCAGCGTCCGCAGGGTGGCCGCGATCTCGGACTCCGGTATGCCGAACAGGCGCAGGATGCCCCGGCGGAGCTCGCCCACTCCGCCGATCGCGGCGCGCACCGGCTCGCATTCGAGCGCCGTGCGCCACATGGGCTGGAGCTCGCGCGGCGGCCCGGGCAGCACGACCACCGTGGGCCCCTCCCGGCCGGCCGCCGGCGGCACGACGAGGCCGGGCGCGGTGCCCACCGGCTCGATCACCGTCGCGCCCTCCGGGATGACCGCCTGCTTGCGGTTGGAGGCGCGTATGGCGTCCTGGTCGAGGTGGGGCCAGCGCGCCCGCATGGACGCGAGGATCTCCCAGATGCGGCCCTCGAGCGCCTCGTCGAGCACCATCGGCCGCCCCGCGAAGGCGCCGACGACCTCTGCCGTCAGATCGTCGGCGGTGGGACCCAGGCCGCCGCTCGTCACCACGAGCGCGACCCCCTCCGAAGCGAGGAAGTCCAGCACGGCCCGCATGTCCGCCGGCCGGTCGCCCACGATCGCGATGTGGGCGACCTCGATCCCGATCTCGCGCAGTCGCTCGCTCAGCCAGGGCCCGTCGCGGTCGGCGATGATTCCGGTGAGGACCTCCGTCCCCGTGACGACGATGCCGGCGCGCGGCATCACTGGCACGTCGGTCCGTCTCCCTCGGCCAGGGTTCGCGGCGGCCGCCGCGGCGTGATCTCGTAACTGACCGAAGCCGCGGTGTCAGGAACGTCGACGTCGCGCCCGTTGACCTCGAGAGTCACCTGGCCGTTGCCGACCGTCACCAGGAAGCGCTTGGAGCGGAAGGTCTGGGTCGGCTCCCCGGGTTGGAGGTTCTGCCCGGAGACGACGGCATCGCCGCTCGCGTCGACGACGCAGGCGAAGACGACCCCCTGAGGCACGAGCCGCAGCCGGACGGTGCTGCGCGCCGCGCGCGCTCGCCGCCGCCGGGCGCGCTCCTTCGCCCGCCGACGCTCCTGGCGGCGGGCTGCGGCGGCATCCTCGCGCTTGTCGGTGGCCTGAGACGGCGGCGGCACCGCGTCGTCGCCGTTCTTGTCGTTGAGGATGCCGATGACCATGAACAGCGCCAGCAGCGCGACGATCACGACGCCGACGATCAGGCCGCGGGGAATGCGGGGGGGCCGCGGCGGCTGGCGCCGCGCCGCCGAGTGGGGGCTGATCGGGAGCTGGTCGAGGTCCGACGGACGCTCGTGCTGGCGCTTGTACTCCTCGATGAGCAGGGTCACGTCGAGTCCGAGGTACTCCGCGTAGGTGCGCAGGAAGCTCTTGACGTACGTCGAGCCCGGCAGCAGGTCCCATTCCTCGTTCTCGAGCGCACGCAGGTACTTGGCGCGGATCTTCGTCGCGGTCTCGACCTGGTTCATGTCGAGCTTGGCGCGCATACGCGCCTCGCGCAGTGTCGTGCCGATCTCGGGCATCAGGCGACCAACGTTACCGGTGGGGCCGCCGGCGCCAACCGTCCTACTCGACCGGCTCGGCAACCACCGGATCGGCGGCCACGGCCGCCCCGGTCGCCCCGCCGCCGCGCTGCGCGAGCGCCGCGGCCACGCGCGGCGCATCTGCCTCTGAGATGAGCACCTGCCGGGGCTTGGATCCCTCATAGCCGGAGATGACCCCACGTCGCTCGAGCATGTCGATCAGCCGTCCGGCCCGGGTGTAGCCCAGGCGCAGGCGGCGCTGGAGCATCGAAGTCGAGGCGGTCTGCATCTGGGCGACGAGCGCGATGGCCTCCTCGAGGAGCGGGTCCTCGTCGGGGTCGTTGTCGTCCTCCCCTCCCCCGTCGAGGTCATCGAGCGGCTCGACCTCCTCGAGCAGCTCCTCGCGGAAGTCGGGCTCGCCCTGCCGACGCCAGAACGTCGTGATCGCGGCGATCTGGTCCTCGTCGATGTAGGCGCCCTGGATGCGCTGGAGCTTCGAGGTCCCGACGGGCGAGAAGAGCATGTCGCCCTGGCCGAGCAGCGCTTCGGCGCCGTTCTGGTCGAGGATGACGCGGGAGTCGGTCTGCGAGGAGACCGCGAAGGCGATCCGCGAGGGGACGTTGGCCTTGATCATCCCGGTGATGACGTCCACCCGCGGGCTCTGCGTGGCGAGCACGAGGTGGATGCCGACCGCGCGCGCCTTCTGCGCGAGGCGGATGATCGAGTCCTCGACCTCGGCGGGAGCGACCATCATCAGGTCGGCCAGCTCGTCGATGACGCACAGGATGTAGGGAAGCGGGGGCTCGTCGCGCTTCTCGCGGGCCCGGTTGAGCTCGACCAGGGTGCGCGTCCGGGCGAGCGACATCATCCCGTAGCGCTCGTCCATCTCGCGCACGAGGTTCGCGAGCGCGTTGGCCGCCTTGCGCGGGCTCGTGATGACCGGCGTGATGAGGTGCGGGATCGACTCGTAGTGGTTGAGCTCGACCTGCTTGGGGTCGACGAGCACGAGGCGCAGCTCGTGAGGCGTCGCGCGCAGGAGGATGGAGGAGAGCATCGCGTTGATGCACCCGGACTTGCCCGCGCCGGTAGTGCCCGCGACGAGGATGTGGGGCATCTTGGCGAGGTCGGCCCCGATCGCCCGGCCGGCGACGTCCTTTCCCAGCCACACGCCCAGCGGCGAGTAGTCGGGCGGCGGGTCCTGGAAGACGTCGCCGAGGTGGACGATCCGCCGGTTGGCGTTTGGCACCTCCACCCCCACGGCCTGCTTTCCCGGGATCGGGGCGAGGATGCGAAGCTCGGTGGCCGCCAGCGCGTAGGCGAGGTCGTCCTTGAGCTGGGCGACCTTGCCGACCTTGATGCCGGGGGCCAGACGCAGCTCGTAGCGGGTGATGTGGGGCCCGGCCACCATGCCCACGACCTTCGCCTCCACCCCGAAATGGCCCAGCGCCTCGACCAGCTGGGCCGCCACGCGCTCCTGGTCGCTGGTGTCCGGCCGCGCCTCGGCGCCCCGGGAGCGCTTGAGCAGTCGCGGGTTGGGGACCTTCCAGACGAAGTCCTCGTCGTCGGTGACCGAGGCGCGATACCGGCCCTGGGGGGTGAGCTGCTCGGGCCCGGGCGCCTCGGAGGGGCCGGCCGCGCTGGGAAGCGCCACCGTCGGCTCCGCATCGGCCTCGAGCTCCTCGGGCTCATCGGCCTCGTCGAGCGGCTCGGTCTCCATGTCGCCCGCGTTGCCCTCGAAGAGCTCGGGGTCGCGGTCGGCCGCGTCGATGGAGGGCGCCTCGACGTGAGTGGCCCGGATCACCAGCTCGCCGGAGTCCGGCTCGGGGGGCAGCAGGTCGGCGGGCACCGCGACCCGACCGGCCGCCTCGCACCGGCGCAGCGCCTCCAGCGCGGGCGATCCGCGGCTCAGCCGGCGGCCCGTCGTCGCCACCCGCGCGCCGGCGGCGTGCAGGATGCTCGCCAGCGTCGCGCCCGTCAGGAGCAGCGCGCCCGCGGCGAAGAGGAACGCGGCGAGGATGTGGGCGCCCGTCCTTCCGACCAGCGTCGAGGCGGCCCACCAGAGCGCCTCGCCGACCGCACCCGAGCGCACCTCGAAGGCGTCGGGATCGAAGGCCGGCCCACGCAGCGGAGTGTCTGGACCGAGCCCGAAGGTCCCGGCCGCGAGCGCGAGTGCGAGCGCCACCGACACGCAGGCCAGGCCGGCGCGAAGCGGGCGGCGCGCCGGCAGCACGGGACGAAGCGCGACGAGCGCGCCGGCCGCCACGAGCGCCGCGGGCACCGGGTAGGCGAGCACGCCGACCAGCCAGCGCAGCGACTCGACCAACCCCTCCCCCACCCGGCCACCGGCCCAGCCGAGATAGAGCAGGCAGGCCAGAAAGATTCCCAGCGCGACGAGCCCCAGCCCGATGACGTCGAGCTGGCGCTGCTCGAGCACGGGCATGCGCAGCGCGAGCGCGGTGGACGCGCGCTCGGTCAGGGACGGTCGTACGGGCTTTCCTCGGCGCGCCATGGCAAGGTCGTTCCAGATTCTTCGACGTGTGACCGTGCGCCCCTCCCACTCGAGCACGACCCTTAATCCCTTCTGAAGGCCCCGAACTAGGATCCCTCGGATGGACAGCTACGAGCGTGCCCCCCGCGTGCTCGTCGTCGAGGACGACGAGGACATCGCCCAGGTGCTCCAGCGCATGCTGCGCACGGAGGGCTACGAGGTTCGGGTGGCCGGGGACGGCGAGGCGGCGATGAGCGACGCGCGCGCCTACGTACCGGACCTCGTCATCCTCGACCTCGGGCTGCCCAAGCTCGACGGCATCGACGTCGCCCGGGAGCTGCGCGGGCGCGACGACGTCCCGATCCTCGTCCTCACCGCACGCGACGCGGTGGACTCGCGTGTGGAGGGGCTCGACGCGGGCGCCGACGACTACCTGGTCAAGCCCTTCGAGCGCCAGGAGCTGCTGGCCCGGCTCCGCGCCCTGTTCCGCCGCCGGCCGCCGCGGGGCTCGGCTCCGCTTACCGTGGGCGACCTGATCCTCAACCCCGACACCCACGAGGTCGCCCGCGCGGAGCGCTCCATCGACCTCACCCAGCGCGAGTTCGAGCTGCTCGAGTACCTGATGCGCAACGAGCGCATCGTGATCTCGCGCCAGCGGCTGCTCGACGAGGTGTGGGGCTATGACCCGTTCTCCATGACCAACACCATCGAGGTGTTCGTCTCCAACCTCCGCAGGAAGCTGGAAGCCGGTGGCGAGCCGAGGCTCCTCCACACGATCCGCGGCGCGGGCTACGTTCTCCGCGCTTAGGGACCGGTCGCCGATCGCGCGGCTGCCCCGCCTGCTCGATCGGCTGTCGATCCGCTGGCGGCTCGCGCTCACCTCGGCGCTGCTCACGCTCACAATCCTGCTCGCGTTCGCGCTGGTCGTGGGCACGCTCACGACCCGGCGCATCCGCTCGGACTTCGACGACGACGTACGGGCGACCGCCGACCGCGTGGCGAGCACGGTGGACGTCTACTTGGGGTCCGGGCAGGCGCGCTGCCGCGCCCGGCTCGGCCCTTCGGAAGCGGCGATCCGGATCGTGACCCTCAACGGCGGCGTGATCTGCCAGACCGAGGGGGCGCCCGACCTGGGCCCACCCCTCTCGCCCGGTGGCGGCCGCGGCTACCGGATCGAGACCCGCGCGCTCGCGCTGAGCTCGCAGGCGCTCGCCTTCCCGCCGGGCGCGGGCCAGGCGTGGCTGCAGGTGGCCCGGCCGACGTCCGACGTGGAGGAGACGGTCCAGCGCGTCCGGCTCTTCCTCACCGTCGGCGTGCTGGCCGGCGCGGGTCTCGCGCTCCTCGCCGGACTTGCGATCGCCCGGCGCGCGATGTCGCCGATCGGCGAGCTCACCGCCGCGGCGCGCCAGGTCGAGCGCACGCGCGATCCCAGCGGGCGCATCCCCCATACCGGCGCCGACGACGAGGTGGCCGAGCTCGCCCGCACGCTCGAGGGCATGCTCGCGGCACTCGACGACTCGCGCTCGGAGACCGAGGCCATGCTCGCCCGTCAGCGCGAGTTCGTCGCCGACGCCTCGCACGAGCTGCGCACGCCGCTGACCAGCGTCCTGGCCAACCTGGAGATGCTTGCCGAGCAGCTCGAAGGCGAGCCGGCCGAGGCCGCCGGCTCCGCTCTGCGATCGGCGCGGCGCATGCGCCGGCTGGTCGCCGACCTCCTCCTTCTCGCGCGCGCCGACGCCGGGCGCGCGAGCCCGCACGTGCCGGTCGACCTCGCCGACGTGCTCGTCGAGGCTGCCGGCGAGCTCGAGCCGGTCGCCGCCGGGCACGAGCTCACGGTGGCCGCGGGGCCGGCGACCGTCTGGGGAGCGCGCGACGAGCTGCTGCGCCTCGCGCTCAACCTGCTCGAGAACTCCCTCCGGCACACGCCGCTCGGCACCAACGTCCACGTGGCTACCGCCGTGCGCGACGGCCAGGCGGTGATCGAGGTCACAGACGACGGCCCCGGCGTGCCGCCCAAGCTCGCGCCGAAGATCTTCGAGCGCTTCGTGCGCGGGGGCGGCGAGCGGGCCGGCAGCTCGGGCCTCGGGCTCGCGATCGTCCGCGCGGTGGCCGAGTCCCACGGCGGCAGCGTCGCCCTCGAGCCCCAGGCCTCGATCCCCGGCGCCCGCTTCGTCGTGCGTCTGCCGGCCATGACCTCGGCTTCGGAGACGTCCCTCCTAGACCTCGACGACGACCGGAAGGACCATCGGCCGGCGACGCAGCCGGTCGTACACGAAGGCGGCTAGGTCGTCGTGCAGGAGCTCCTGGAGGAGGCCGATCTCGCGGATCTCCTCCTTTGCCGCCCGAGCCAGCGAGGTGTCGACGGCGTCGCGGATCTCGCCGAGGACCGCGTCGCCGTCGTCGAGGAAGGGGACCCCGCGGAGGATGACCTCCGGGTCGACGACCGACTGGCCCGTCTGCTCGGATATCGTCGCGACGACGATGAAGATGCCGTCGGCGGAGAGCATCCGCCGATCGCGCAGCGCCACGTCGGCGGGATCGCCGATGTCCACCCCGTCGACGAAGATCATCCCGGCCTGCTCGCGCTTTGCCCAGCGTGCGCCCCGTTCGTCGATCTCGAGCGGTAGGCCGTTCTCCCCCTTGAAGATGGCCTCCGGCTCGACCCCGACCGCCTCGGCGAGCGCAGCGTGCAGGTGGATGCGCTTGTGGTCGCCGTGGAAGGGCATGACATAGCGTGGTGCGACGAGGTTGAGCATCAGCTTGAGCTCGTCGGCGTAGCCGTGGCCCGAGGCGTGAACGGGAGCGTCGCGGGGGGTGATCACGTCGCAGCCAATGTGATAGAGGCGATCGATCGTCTCGTTGACCGCGCGCTCGTTGCCGGGGATCGGCGTCGCCGAGAAGACCACCGTGTCGCCGTCGTGGAGCTCGACCGCCGGGTGGTCGCGATGGGCCATGCGCCGCAGGGCCGAGAGCGGCTCTCCCTGCGAGCCGGTGGAGATGATGACGAGCTTGTGGTCGGGAAAGTCGTCGATCTCGCGCGGCGGGATCGTCATCCCCTCGGGGATCTGTATGTGGCCGAGCTGGCGGCCGATGTTGACGTTCTTTCGCATGGACCGGCCGACGAGCGCGACCTTGCGCCCCAGGGTGGCGGCTGCGTCGACGACCTGCTGGACGCGGTGGATGTTCGACGCGAAGCTGGTCACCACGATCCGGCCGTCGCAGCGCGCGAAGACCTCCTCGAGGTGCGGTCCCACCCCGGACTCCGACGGCGACGTGCCGGGTCGGTCGGCGTTGGTGGAGTCGCCGCAGAGCACGAGCAGGCCCTCGCGGCCCAGCTCGGCCAGCCGGCCGAAGTCGGCGGGCTGGCCATCCACCGGGGTCTGGTCGAACTTGTAGTCGCCGGTGACCAGGGCCGTGCCCAGCGAGGTGTGCAGCGCGACGGCCGAGGCATCGGGGATCGAGTGGGTCATGTGGACGAGCTCGATCTCGAACGGCCCGGCCTTTCGGGCTTCCCCCGTCCCGAGCTCCTGGAGCTTTACGTCGCGCAGCTTGTGCTCGTCGAGCTTGGAGCGCGCCATCGCGACCGTCAGCGCGCCGCCGTATATGACGGGAATCCTCTTGTGGCCCAGCTCGCGCAGCACCCAGGGCAGGGCGCCCAGGTGGTCCTCGTGGCCGTGGGTGATGACGATCGCCTCGATGTCCTCCACCCGCTCGCGCAGGTAGGCGAAGTCGGGCAGGACGAGGTCGATGCCGAGCATGTCCGCCGTCGGGAAGCGCAGGCCGACGTCGACGACCACGATGCGGCCCTCGAGCTCGAAGACCGTCATGTTCTTCCCGATCTCGCCGAGGCCGCCGAGCGGGAGGATGCGCAGTTTGGCGCTCACGAGAGGCCGCGGCGGGCGGCGACGGCCACGCCGCGGGAGGCGCTGCGACGGGCGGCCGGTCCGGGTCGGCGCAGACTCACGCGCGGGCGACCTGCGAAGAGAGGATGCCGTGGCGCTCGAGGACCGCGCGGACCTGCGCCTTCTCGTCCTCCGTCGCCTCGAGGATCGGCAGGCGAACGCCTCCCACCGGCACCCCGAGCATGTTGAGCGCCGCCTTCGTGCATGTCGGGCTGGCCGTGAGGTGGAGGACGTCGTAGACGTCGTGCAGCGACGCGTCGATCTCCGCGCGGTTGTGGGGCTCGTCGACCATCCTGCGCATCTCCTCGCCCACGACGTGGCTGGCCACCATGATGCCCCCGGGGCCGCCCATGTCGAGCGTCCGGGCCAGCACGCCGTCGTTGCCCGCGTAGACGTCCATCCCGTCTATCGGCTGGAGCTCTGCGTCGTTGGCCTGCTTGACGCCTTCGATGCCGTCGATCTGCGCGAGTTCTGAGAGGAGGTCGGGTGGCATGTTGGTGCCGGTGCGCTGCGGGATGTTGTAGACGACGATCGGCCTGTCGGTCGCCCTGGCGACCTCGGTGAAGTGGGCGACGATGCCTCGGCGGCTGGGGCGGTTGTAGTACGGGGTGACCGAGAGGATCGCGTCGGCCCCGAGCTCTGAGACCTTCTCGGTGAGATGGGCGGCGTGGCGGGTGTCGTTCGAGCCGGCCCCAGCGACGATCGGGCAGCGGCCCCCGACCTCGCCCACGGCCAGGCCGATCAGCCCGAGTTGCTCCTCGTCGGAGAGGGTCGGGACCTCACCGGTCGTCCCACACACGACCAGCCCGTCCGAGCCGTGGTCGAGCAGGTGGTGCATGAGCGCGACGGCCGCCTCCTCGTCGACGCGCCCGCTGGCGTCGAACGGCGTGACCATCGCGGTCAGGATTCCTCCGAGGTCGGGCATGCCCGCCCATTAAAGCGCTCAGGGCGGCCAGAAGGCCGCCCGAGCACGATGAGAGCGCTTGAGGAAGCTACCCGCCGAGGGGATCCCCGCTTGTCATCCTCGGCGGAGCGTTGGGATCCTGCTGGCCGGGAGTGGGCGGCGGGCCCATGGGCTCCGACGGCGGCGGGCCGGGCGGCGCGCTGGCCGCGCCGTGGACGACCTCGTCCTCGCCGCCCCCCTCGGGCGGGCCGCCCATGGAGGACGGCGAAGGCGGGGCGCCCTCGCCGGAATCCGCGACGCCCGGGCCGGAAGGCGGAGCACCCGCGCCGGAGTCCGCGACCCCCGGGCCGGAGACCGGGGCGCCCGCTTCGCGATCCGCGTCCCCCGGCACAGGCGCGTCGGCGGCCGGCCCCTCCTCGTGGGGCATCGTCACGCCTGGCCTCGGGCCGACCGGAGCGGTGGCGGCCGCCCTCGCCGCCGGATGCCCAGGCGGCGGGCCCGCAGGCGGCGGCGCCTCGACGTACGGGGTCGGCGGAGCGTCGCCGGTGGAGCCCGGCCTCCCGGCCGGCGCATAGGGCGCCGTCGTCGGCGCCGGCTGCTGGGAAATCGGCCGGCCGTGCTTGTCGTACTCCACCGGCGGCCCGCCCTGCTCCTGGCGCTGGGCCTGTTTCTCGTTGAACTTCTGCTGCGTCTCGTCGAGCTTCTGCTGGGCCTGCTTCGCGGCTTCCTTCGCTTTGTCGAGGAATCCCACCTATGCCCTCCTCTTCTTCACTTAGTGAACCTGCTCGTGGGTGCAGACTATCGCTCGCGCTTCGCCGGCCCCCAGGAGAGCGCGGCCAGCGGGGTGAGCAGGCCGTGGTGGTCGTGCTCGGGAGGCGGGACGGTGTGGTACTCGCGTTTCTTGCCGGCGACCACATGGTCGACCGGTACGCCGGTCACCCGCTCCATCCGACGCGGCGCGTCGATGCGCAGCCAGCGCGAAGCTCCCGTAGCGAGCGTCGACACGACGACCTCGTCGTAGCGCCTGGGATCCCACGCCTCTTGGACGGCCGTCACCGGATCGGAGTCGCCGACCTCGCCCGTCACCTCGAGTCCCGCATCACGGAGCCGCGCGAGGGCGCGATCGAGGTTGCGCCGCGCCTCCTGGCGGCCAGAGGGCACCCCCGGGTGGTAGGGCGTCGCGGGAACCACCAGGTGAAAGGCGGTGGGCCCGGCGGCCGCGCGGTCGGAGAGATGGTCGAGCAGTTCGTCGCAGGGCGCTGTCTGGTTGGCGATGACGAGCACGCTGGTCTTCCACGCCATGGCTGCCTCCTGAGTGCAAGATCGTGATGTTCGACACGATCTTATCTCAGAGACAGCACTCCGCAGGGCGCTAGTCGAGCAGGTGCTCCAGCCCGATCACGGGCGAGCGGTCGAGCGAGGCGACCCTCCGGACGGCGAGGAGCACGCCGGGCATGAACGACTCGCGGTCGATGGAGTCGTGCCTGATGGTGAGGGTCTGTCCCACGTCGCCCAAGATGACCTCCTGATGGGCGACCAGGCCGGGGAGGCGGACGGAGTGGATCGGCGGCTCCTCGCCGCCCGCCGCCTCGGCCATCAGCCGTGCCGTTCGCGCCGCGGTGCCGCTCGGCCTGTCGAGCTTTCGGTCGTGGTGGAGCTCGACGATCTCCGCGCGGGCCATGTGGCGCGCCGCCTGCGCGGCGAAGCGCATCATGAGCACGGCGCCGATGGCGAAGTTCGGGGCGGCGAAGACGTTGGCGCCCTCGAGCTCCGAGAGCTCGTCCACCTCGAAGCCGGTGGTGCCGATGACGACGTGGACGCCGCGGGCGGCGCATGCGCGCGCGTTGTCGAGGGCCTGGTCGGGGACGGTGAAGTCGACGACGACGTCGGCCTCGTCGAGGACGTCGGCGAGCGCCGCCTCCAGGCGAGGATCCGCCCGGCCGGTCAGCTCGAGGTCGTCGGCCCCCTCGACAGCGCGGCACACCGTCTCCCCCATGCGACCCGCGGCTCCGGCCACGGCGACGCGGATCACGCCGCGACCAGCTCCGCGCTCACCGGCTCCAGCGCGGCGCGGAAGCGCTCCTCGTCGCCGCCGACGCCGGCGGCCGACAGCCGGCCGGGGGCGAAGAGCTCGACGGCGACCGAGCGCAGGTCCTCGAGCGTCACCGCGTCTATGCGCTCGATGAGCTCGTCGACGCTCAGCACCGGAACGCCGGTGATGATCGAGGAGCCCAGCCGGCCCATGCGGGTGGCAGTCGACTCGAGCGAGAGCACCGCACGGCCCTTCACGTTCTCCTTGGAGCGCTCGAGCTCCGCTTCGGTAGCCGGCTCCTCGACGAGGCGGTCGAGCTCTGCGCCGATGATCCGCAGCCCCTCGTCCAGGTTGTCGCCTCGGGTCCCGAGGTAGAGGCCGATCTGGCCCGTTCCCGCGTAGCCGCCGGTGAACGAGTAGACCGCGTAGGCGAGGCCGCGCTTCTCGCGCACTTCCTGGAAGAGCCGCGAGGAGGAGGTGCCCCCGAAGATGCCGTCGAGCACCCGCAGCGCGAAGCGACGGTCGTCGTCGCGCGCGAGCCCGTAGCCCCCGAGGCAGACGTGGACCTGCTCCGTCGCCTTTCTCGCGAACCGGGTCCGTGGCGCGAAGGCGGGGACGCCGCCGTCGTCGAGGGCACCGCCGCCGGGGCCCATGGCAGGCACGGTCTCCTCGACCATGGCGGCCAACTCGTCGTGGTCGATCGACCCGGCCGCCGCCACCACGACGTTTGCGGGCTGGTAGCGCGCGGAGTGGAAGGCGGCGATCTCGTGCACCGGCGTGCCGGCTATGACCTCCGCGCGCCCGATGATCGCCCGCCCGAGCGGATGGTCGCCGAACACCGCCTCGCCGAGGACGTCGAAGACCTTCTCCTGGGGCTCGTCCTCGTACATCGCGATCTCCTCGAGAACGACCTCGCGCTCGGGTTCGACGTCCTCGAGCGCCGGGGCGAAGACCATGTCGGCCATCACCTCGAAGGCACGTGGGAGATGGCGGTCGAGCACCCGCGAGTACACCGACGTGGTCTCCTTCCCGGTCCCCGCGTTGAGCTCGGCGCCCATCGCGTCGAAGATCTGGTCGATCTCCTCGCTGGCAAAGCGGGCGGTTCCGCGGAAGAGCAGGTGCTCGAGCAGGTGGGAGAGGCCGGCCTCCGGCTCGCGCTCGGTGCGCGAGCCGGTGCCGATGAAGAACCCGAGCGCCGCGGAGCGGACGCCCGGCATGGCCTCGGTGACCACCCGGACGCCCGACCGGGTCTCGGTCAGCCGGTGCTCAGCGGCCACGCGCCCGCACGGTGCGCAGCGGGCCTGCGGGAGCGAGCCCGCGGGCGAGCCGGGTGAGACAGGAGCGCCCGATCACTACGCGCGGTCCGGATCGCGATCGCGGGGGCGGTCTCCGCCGCCGTCGCGCGGACCGCGATCACGGCCGCCACGGTCACGCCCGCCGCGGCGAGGACGGTCGCCGTCGCCGCCGCGCGAGCCCCCGCCGCCGCCCGTGCCGATGGAGGAGAGCTCCTCGACCGACTTGCCGGCGACGTCGGGATCCTCGGCGAGGCGCAGTCCGATCCGCCCGCGCTCCTTGTCGACCTCGACCACGCGAACCGCGATCTCGTCGCCCTTGTTGAGGACGTCCTCGACGGTGTCCACGCGCTGACCGGGCGAGATGTTGGAGATGTGCAGCAGCCCGTCGGTGCCCCGGGCCAGCTCCACGAAGGCCCCGAACGTCGTCGTCTTGACGACCTTGCCCGAGAACTCGTCGCCGACCTCGACCTCCTTGGTCATGCTCCGGATGCGGTCGACGAGGGCGTCGGCCTGCGTCCCGGTCTGGGCGTAGGCGATGATGTGCCCGTCGTCCTCGATGGTGATCTGGGCCTCGAACTCCTCCTCGAGGGCGCGGATCGTCTCGCCGCCCTTGCCGATGATCAGCCCGATCTTGTCGGTGTCGATCATTATCGAGGAGATGCGCGGGGCGTACTGGCTCATCTCGGTCCGCGCCGTGCCGATGACCTTGGCCATCTCGCCGAGGATGGAGTTGCGGGCCTCGTGGGCCTGCGTGAGTGCGTCGCGCAGGATCTCGAAGGTCACCCCGGTGATCTTGATGTCCATCTGCAGCGCGGTGATCCCGCGCTCGGTGCCGGCGACCTTGAAGTCCATGTCGCCGAGGTGGTCCTCGACGCCCGCGATGTCGGTGAGCACGATGTACTCCTCACCCTCCTTGATGAGGCCCATGGCGATGCCCGCCACCGGGCGCTCGATCGGGACGCCGGCGTCCATGAGCGACAGCGAGGAGCCGCACACCGAGGCCATCGACGACGAACCGTTTGACTCGAGGATGTCCGAGACGACGCGGACGGTGTAGGGGAAGGACTCCTGGTCGGGGATCATGGGCACCAAAGCCCGCTCGGCGAGCGCGCCGTGCCCGATGTCGCGGCGCTTGGGCCCGCGCATGAAGCCCGCCTCCCCGACCGAGAAGGGCGGGAAGTTGTAGTGGTGGAAGTAGCGCTTGGAGGTCTCGAGGCCGAGCGTGTCCAGCCGCATCTCCTCGCGCAGCGTGCCCAGCGCGGCCACCGACAGGGCCTGGGTCTGGCCGCGGGTGAACAGCGCCGAGCCGTGGGTGCGCGGCGCGACGCCGACCTCGATCGAGATCGGTCGGATCTCCCCCGCCGCGCGACCGTCGGGACGGACCTTTCCGACCGCGATGCGCTCGCGGACGATCGACTTCTCGAGCTTGTCGAAGGCGAGCTGGACGGCGGCGCGGAGCTCCGAGGAGCCCTCCCCCTCGGCGTCTGGGGCGTACTGCTCGAGAATCGCGGCCTCGACCGCGGCGGTCGCGTCCTGGCGCTCGGTCTTGTCCTTGACCGAGGTGGCCTCCTCGAGCGCCTGGCCGTGGGAGCCCTTGATCTGCGTGTGCAGCGCCTCGTCGAGCTGGGGTGGGACGACCTCGAGCTTGACCTTGCCGGCCTTCTCGGCCAGCTCGCGCTGGAGCGCGCAGAGCTTCTTGATCGAGTCGTGCGCGATGTCGAGCGCGTCGAGGATCTCTGCCTCGGGGATCTCGTTGGCCCCCGCCTCGACCATGAGGATCGCCTCCTCGGTTCCCGCGACGATGAGGTCGAGGTCCGAGCTGCCCTCCGCGAGGTCGTCCTCGCCGGGGTTGATGACGAAGTTGCCCTCGACCTTGCCGATCCGCACCGCGCCTACCGGGGTCGGGAACGGGATGTCCGACACCATCAGCGCGGCGCTGGCGCCGTTCATCGCGAGGATGTCGTATGGGTGGACGTGGTCCACCGACATGGGGAGCGAGACCAGCTGGGTCTCGTAGCGCCATCCCTTGGGGAAGAGCGGGCGCAGCGGCCGGTCGATCATGCGGGCGGTGAGCGTGCCCTTCTCGCCCGCGCGACCCTCGCGCTTGAAGAACGAGCCGGGGATCTTGCCCGCGGCGTACATGCGCTCCTCGACGTCCACGGTGAGCGGGAGGAAGTCGACGTCGCGAAGGTTTCCGGCGGTGGCGGTCGAGAGGACCATCGTGTCGCCCGCACGGACGACGACGGCGCCGGAGGCCTGCTTGGCCAGCTTGCCGGTCTCGAAGGAGATCTCGGTACCGGAGATCTCGACGGAGACCCGCGTTACATCAGGCATATGTTCCTTTCCTTGCCCGCCCATCGGTGGCGAGCGCTTTCAATCTCTTGTGGTGACCGGATCAGGATAGCGGCCCGCCGAAAAGGTCCTGCCGCCGTGCGGTCTCTCACTCTTCGAGTGCGAGCAGATCTCCTATGTCGAGCAGATCGCGGCTGCGCCCGGTGGCTGCCTTGAGGCGGATGAGGTCGTTTCGCGACGCTACCCGCACGATGAGCCGCTCGACCTCGACGGCCACCGACCGCGCCCGAAGATCGGGATAGAGCTGTCGGTACTGCACCGAGCAGAGCACGTCGAGTTGGCCGGCCCCGGTCTGGAAGCGCATGTTGGCGTCGCGGCCGAGGAGCTCGGCCGTCACGTCTTTCCGAGGCTCCTCATGGGGAGCGCCCTCGAGCGCGTGGATGGCCGTCGCCAAGCGCTCGAGGTTCGCCTCATCGGCGGCGGGGATCACGTCCACGTCGAGCGTGGCCCGCACGACGCCGTGGGCTATGAGCGCCATGCCGCCGATGGTCACGTAGTCGACTCCGGCATCCGCGAGCGCAGCGAATATCCGCTCGGGATCGAACTCGGTCACCGAAGCTTCGGGTGCAGCCGCGAGGCGTAGCGGGAGAGCGCCCATCCCGCCCGGAGGCGCTGGCCCATGGTCAGGCGGCGTACCTCGGCGCGCGTGAGCGGGTCCTGCTCCGAAGCGCTGCGAACGGCCGCGGCGCGGGCTAGGGGATGCGGATCGCGGTTGTCGATCACGTCCGGGACCATCACCCCATGATGACCAAGAGCTCGATCACGCGAGATGCCGGCGCGCCGATGTCGAGGTTGGGAGCGTTGCGCCCACCGCTCAACGTGCGAGGCGCTCGAGCAGTCCGCGCTCGGGCAGGCCGGGGTGGAGCTGACCGTCGACGACGAGCGTGGGCGTCGTCACGACGCCGGCGCGCAGGCCGCCGCGGAAGTCGCCCGTGATCCGTGCATCCACGGCCTCCGAGCGACGGTCGACGTCGAAGCGCGTCACGTCGAGGCCCAGGTCTCGCGCCCGCTGCCAGAGGTGCGGGTCCTCGAGCCGGCCCCGGTCGGCGTAGAGGGCGTCGTGCATCTCCCAGAAGCGCCCCTGCAGAGCCGCGGCCTCCGCCGCGCACGCGGCGGCCCAGGCACGCGGATGCTTCGACTTGACAGGAAAGTGGCGGAAGGCCAGGCGCAGGCCCGTGTCGTCGAGCCGCCGCCGCGCCAGGGCGCAGTAGTGGCACTCGAAGTCGGCATATTCGACGATCACCGGGCCGCCGGGCGGCCCGCGGACGTGGTCGTCGCCCCCGATCGGCGGCGGCGGGGCGCTGCGAAGCTCGCTCAGGCGGCGAGTCCGTCGAAGATCAGGTTGGCCCCCGGCAGGTCGCCCGGGGTCGGCGCCTCATAGCTCCACTTGACCACGCCGTCGGGGCCGACGATGATCAGCGCCCGGTTGGAGAACCCCGCCGGCTCGAAGTACGCGCCGAACGCCTTGCTCATCGCCCCCTTGGGCTCGAAGTCAGACAGCATCGGGATGTCGACGCCGAGCTGCTCGCGGAACACGCGAAGCGACCACGTCTGGTCGCAGGAGACGCCATAGAGCTTCGCCCCCTGGGCGGCGAACTCGTCCAGGACCTCCTGGTAGACGTTGAACTGATCCGTGCAGACCGGGCTGAAGGCGTTCGGGAAGAACACGAACACCGTCGTCTGGCCGGCGATGTCGTCCTGCGTGAAGGGCTGCCCGCGCTCGTCGCGGAGGAAGAACTCCGGGACCGGCTCGCCGGGCGCGATCAACGGCGAAGGCCCAGCTCCGCGATCAGCGCACGGTAGCGGTCGAGATCGCGCCGCCGGAGGTAGTCGAGCAGCCGCCGGCGCTTGCCGACGAGCATGAGCAGGCCCCGCCGGGAGTGATGGTCCTTGGTGTGCGTGCGCAGATGATCGGTCAGCGCGTTGATGCGGTGGGTGAAGATGGCGACCTGGACCTCGGTCTTGCCGGTGTCGCCCTCGCCCTCCCCGAACTTGACCGCGAGATCGCGCTTCTGCTCCTGGGTGATCGTCATGCGGCGGGCAACGGTAGCAAAGGGTGCTCGCCCTACCTCGAGCCCGAGCTCACGACCCCGCGGGTCCTCTCGACGTCGCGCGCCATCTGCTCGACGAGCGCGTCGACCGAGTCGAAGCGCCGCTCACCGCGCAGTCGCTCGTGGAACTCGAGGGTGAGCTCGCGGCCGTAGAGATCGCCGTCGAAGTCGAGCAGGTAGGCCTCGACGAGCAGGCCTCGGCCGGTGTCGAAGGTCGGGCGCACACCGACGCTCACGGCGGCCGGCCGCTCGTCCGCCAGGCACGCGTAGACGCCGTGGCCGGGGGTCGCGTAGGCATCGTCGGGAACGATGTTCGCCGTCGGATAGCCGAGCTCTCGGCCGCGCCGGTCGCCCGCGACGACCTCGCCGCGCATCTGGAACGGCGCCCCGAGGAAGCGCTGCGCAGCGGCGACGTCGCCCGCGGCGACCAGGCCGCGGATATGGCTCGAGGAGACGATCTCGCCCTCCACCTCGACGAGTGCGACCACTCTGGTGGCGAACTCGGGTCGAGCCCCGAGCATCGCCGCGTCGCCCCGCGCGCCGTGACCGAAGCGGAAGTTCTCGCCCACCGAGACCTCGCGGGCGTCCAGCGCCCCTACGAGCACGCTCTCGATGAAGTCCTCGGCGCTGCGGTCCGCGAAGGCGCGGTCGAATCCGACCACCGCCAGCTCCTCGACGCCGAGCGCGGCGGTCAGGTCGGCCTTGACGTCCAGGCTGGTCAGGAGCTTCGGGGTCGCCTCGGGCCTGATGACGGCGAGCGGGTGGGGCTCGAAGGTGAGCACCGTGTCCGAGCCGCGGATCACTTCGCGGTGCCCGAGATGGACGCCGTCGAACTCGCCTACGGCGACTCGCCGGGGCCGCCGCACCACGTCTTCGAGCCGGGTGACCTTCACCCCCGGAACCCTACGATGGGCTTGAGCAGCCCATCCTCCCGCGGCTCGGCCAGCGCGACCAGCCCCTCGTCGTCGAGCAACCGCACCACGCCGCCCGCCGCCGCGCCCGGCACCGGCCTGCCGTGGGCGGCCGCGCGGGCGAGGTCGCCGGAGAGGCGACGCTCGGGGAGGAAGTCGAGGGCGTCGACGAGCGGCACGACCCTGTCGGCGAGGGCCCGCTCGGGCGAAGCGCGGCCTCCGCGCGCGTCGGCGGCGCGCTCGGGCGGGGGTGTGGCCTGATCGACGGAAAAAGATCCGATGCGGGTCCTGCGCAGCTCCTCGCAGTAGGCGTCTCCGAGGTCGGCGATGAGCGAGCGCACGTAGGTCCCGGCCGAGCACTCGATCTCGAAGCCCGCGCGGTCCCCGGCGCGCCAGAGCGCCTCGAAGCGATGTACGACCACCGTGCGCTCGGCAACCTGCACCTCCTCTCCCCTGCGCGCCCGCCGGTAGGCCCGCTCGCCGTCGACCTTCACCGCGCTGTAGGCGGGAGGGCGCTGGCGCAGCTCACCGGTCGGAAGCGCGAGGCGCTCCGAAGGCATCCTCCCGGTGCGGGTGATCTCCCCCTCGGGATCGCCCGTGCTCGACACCGCACCCAGCCGCGCGACGGCGACGTAGGTCTTGGGCAGGGCCACGAGGAAGCGCTGGGCCCGGGTAGCGCGACCGACCAGCACGAGAAGCAGCCCCGTCGCGAAGGGGTCGAGCGTCCCCGCGTGACCGACCCGGCGCACGCCCAAGGCGCGCCGAACGCGCGCGACGACGTCGTGCGAGGTCATGCCCGCGAGCTTGTCGACCAGCAGGACGCCGTCTCGCACCCGCCCACTATGGGCGGGCGAGCTCAGGGCTGGGACGAAGCGGGCGCGAGCTGGGAGCGCACCTCGCCGCGCAGGAACTCCACCAGCTCTGCGTCGGGGAGCTCGGTGGTGAAGCCCGCGGCCTGCCGGTGGCCGCCGCCGCCCTGGGCGCGGGCTATGCGCGAGACGTCCACCCGGTCGTCGGAGGAGCGCAGCGAGACCTTGCGTCGGCCGGCTTGGTCGTCGCCGAGGCGGTCGCGGACGACCGCGGCGACCGCGGTGCCCTCGACGGAGCGCAGGTGGTCGATGACCCCCTCGGAGAAGTTCTCCTCGGCCGAGGTCTCCTCGAAGTCGCGCGCGTCCAGGCGGCTGAGGGTCAGCGCTCCTTCGTCGTAGCGCTCGACCTTCGCGAGGCCGCGGGCGAGCAGCTCGAGCTTGCCGAAGGGAATGCCCTCGTAGAGTCGTCGGTAGATCTCGTGGACGTCGACACCCGCGCCGATGAGCTCGGCCGCCATCACGTGGGCGCGGGTCCCCGTGTTCTCGTACATGAACTTCCCGGTGTCGGTCACCAGGCCGACGTAGAGCGCCTCGGCGATGGTCGGCGACGGCGCGACGCCGAGATCGGGCATGAGGTCCCAAACCATCTCGGCCGTGCACGACGCCTCGCGGGTCACCCAGTTGACCGTCCCGAAGCGCGTGTTGTCGTGATGATGGTCGATGTTGAGGGTCTGCGCACCGGGACGCCTGAGCCCGTAGGCCGGATTGCGATCGACGTTGCCGCAGTCCAGGAAGATGATCGTGCGGCGCTCGACGTCATCGGGCACGACGCTGACCAGCCCGTCGAGCGCGAAGAAGCGGTACTCGTAGGGCAGCGGCAGCTCGTCGGCCGCCATGAACATCGTCGAGTCCTTGCCCAGCCGGCTGAGGATCTCCTGCATCGCGACGAGCGAGCCCAGCGCATCGCCGTCGGGGTTCTCGTGGGTGACCAGCACGAAGCGCTCGGCGGTCCCGACCACTTCGAGCACCTGATCGCGATCGGCTGCGGATCCGTTGAAGCTCATCGATCCACCCCGCCTCCCGCACTCTCCTCGTCTTCGAGTCCCTCGGCCTCGAGGAGCTCGGTGATCCGCATGCCGTGATCGATGCTGTGGTCGTAGGAGAAGGCCAGCGTGGGGGTGTTCTTGAGCCGGAGCGTCGCGACCCGGCTTTGAAGGAAACCGTGGGCCGAGCGCAGTCCGTCCAGGCTCGCCTGCCGCGCCTGCGCGTCACCGAGCACGCTGACGTAGACCGTCGCATAGCGCAGGTCGGGGCTGGTCTTGACGGCAGTGACGGTCACGAATCCGACGCGGGGATCCTTCAGCTCGTTGGTGATGGCCCCGCTCAAGACCTCCCTCACGGCCTCGTCCACGCGGGGCATGCGACCCGGGGCCATCTTATCCTCGTAGCTCGTCTACCGAGGCAAGGATCCGCTCGACCCTCGCCCCATGCGGGAAACGCGCGTCGAGGTAGCGCTCGACGCCATCCGCCGTCTCGTCGAGAACCGAGAGCGACCGGCCGGCGATCGCGGCGGTCAGGGTGGCCCGCTGCCAGGTGTCCTGGTGGTCGGTCTCGGCCACCGAGATGCCCAGCCGGCCGCGCAGGTGGGCCTTGACCGACTGGAGCTCTGAGCGCTTGCCCTTGAGGCTCGAGGAATCGGGGAAGTGAAGGTGGATGACGAGGACGGCGAGATAGCCGCTCACGCCAGCTCGCGCTCGACGCTGCGGGTCTCGTAGATCTCGATCTCGTCGCCGTCCTTGACGTCCTGGAAGTCGCGCAGGACGATGCCGCACTCATATCCCGAGGCCACCTCCCGAACGTCGTCGTTGAAGCGGCGAAGGCTTGCGATCTGGCCGTCGTAGACCACGGTGCCGTCACGCACGAGCCGCGCCTTGGCGCCACGGGTGACCTTGCCCTCGGTGACGTAGGAGCCGGCGATGGTGCCCACCTTGGAGGCCTTGAAGGTCTGGCGGATCTCGACGTGGCCGAGGGTCTCCTCGACCTCCTCGGGCTCGAGCATGCCCTCCATGGCGGCGCGCAGCTCCTCGAGCGCCTTGTAGATGACCGAGTAGCTGCGGATCTCGACGCCCTCGCGGTCGGCCAGCACGCGGGCGTCGCCGATCGGCCGGACGTTGAAGCCGAGGATGACGCCGTCGGAGGCGGCCGCGAGCATGACGTCTGACTCGGTGATCCCGCCGACTCCGCGGTGGATGACGTTGACCGACACCTCGTCCTGGGGCAGGCGGGCGATCTCGTCCTCGACGGCCTCCAGCGAGCCTGAGACGTCGGCCTTGAGGACGAGGTTGAGCTCCTTGACGCGCCCCTCCCGGGCCAGGGTGAACACCTGGTCGAGCGAGATCTTCGTTCCCGAGCGCCGCGCGAGCGACTCGGTCTTCAGGCGGTTGGCGCGCTCCCCCGCGAGCTGGCGGGCACGGCGGTCGTTCTCGACCACGCGCACGTAGTCACCGGCCTCGGGGACACCGTCGAAGCCGAGGATCTCGACCGGCTCTCCGGGCAGCGCCCGCTTGACGCGCTCGCCGAGGAAGTCGTGCATGGCGCGCACCCGGCCCCAGTTGGCCCCGGCGACGAGTGCGTCGCCCATGTGCAGGGTGCCGCGCTGGATGAGGACGGTGACCACGGGCCCGCGGCCGGGGTCGAGCTTCGATTCCACGACGACGCCCGAGGCCTCCGTGTCGGGGTTGGCCTTGAGCTCCTCGAGCTCTGCGACGACCTGGATTGTGTCGAGCAGGTCGTCGAGGCCCTGGCGGGTCTTGGCGGAGACCTCGACGAACTCGGTCTCTCCTCCCCAGTCGGCGGGGTTGATCCCGCGCTGGGCCATCTCGGTCCGGACACGTACGGGGTCCGATCCCTCCTTGTCGATCTTGTTGACGGCGACGAGGATCGGGACGTCGGCGGCCCTGGCGTGGTCGATGGCCTCCTCGGTCTGGGGCTTCACGCCGTCGTCGGCGGCGACGACGATCACCGCGACGTCGGTCACCCGCGCGCCGCGGGCGCGCATCGCGGTGAACGCCTCGTGGCCGGGAGTGTCGAGGAAGGTGACCATCTTCTCGGCGTGGCGGACCTGGTAGGCGCCGATGTGCTGGGTGATGCCGCCGGCCTCCCCCGCGGCGACCTCGGTCGAGCGGATCGCGTCGAGCAGCGAGGTCTTTCCATGGTCTACGTGGCCCATGATCGTGACCACCGGCGGGCGGTCAACGAGGTCTGCGTCCTCGTCCTGGTACTCCGGCTCGTCGTCGACCTCGTCGGCGGCGTGGACGATCTCGATCTTCTTGTCGAACTCCTCCGCGAGCAGGCCGATCGCCTCGTCGGAGAGCGTCTGGGTGAGGGTGGCCATCTCCCCCAGCCCCATGAGCTTCTTGATGATCTCGGGGACCGGCACGCCGAGGTACTCGGCGACGTCCTTGACCGTCGAGCCCGAGTTGACCCGGATGTCCCGGACCTCGGCGACGGTCGTCTCGCGCTGCCCGGCCTCCTCGTAGGCCAGACGGCCGCGGCGGCGGCCGCCGCCGCCGCGGCGCCGGCCGCGCGGGGGCTGCTGGGTGGGCGGGCCGCCGGGCTGGCGGCGCGAGGCCTGCGAGTCGATGACGACCCGGCGCCGCCCTCCGCCCGCGCCGGGTGCGCGCTCGCCGGAGAGCGACCCGCGGGTGGGACGCTGCTTGCCCGCGTCTCCCGGGCGGCCCTGCGCCTCGGGCCCCGGCTGGCCTCCGGTGGAGCCGTCGGGCGCGGCCGGCGGCGCCTGGCCGGGTACTGGGCCCTCACCGGCCGCGGGACTCGCGGCGGTGCCGTGGCCCGTCTCGGCGCTGACGTCGCCGTTGTCCGATTCGGCGCCGGTGCCCCCGTTGATCACCCTCAGCGCGGAGGCTTCGTCGATGTTCGACGCGGTCGCGCCGACCTCGACGCCCGCCGCGCGCAGGCGGGCCAGGAGGTCCTTGGGGGACATCCCGTTCTCCTTGGCTATCTCGTGAACTCGCTTCTTTGCCATCGGCTCTCCAGTCTAGAACGGACGCTCGGCGCGGACAGCGACCCTTCGCCGCAGCGTCCGTGCGAAGGCCCGGCGGCCCAATGCGGCCTCCCAGCAGCCCTCGTCGCGGTGCAGGTAGGCGCCCCGGCCGGGCAAGATCGCGGCGGGATCGGCGGTCAACGCGCCGTCGACCGCGACGAACCGCAGCAGCTGCGCCTTGTCCTGGGTCCGGCGGCAGCCCACGCAGCTTCGCTGCGGGGTGGCTATGACTCGCCGCCCTCGGGCGCCCCTGACAGGGCGGCGACCTCGTCGCTGTCGATCGTCGCGAGCGCCTGGTGGGCGTCCAGGCCGCAGTAGCGCGAGCCGGGCAGCCCGGCGTTGGGGCAGCGGCGTCCGTTCGCGAGGATGGCGGCGCAGCGGCCGGAGACCTCCTCCTCCTCGTAGCCCGACTCGGCCTCCTCCTCGGCGAACTCGGTCTCGGAGCGGATGTCGATCCGCCAGCCGGTCAGACGGGCGGCGAGCCGCGCGTTCTGGCCCTCGCGGCCGATGGCCAGCGAGAGCTGGTCGTCGGGTACGACCACGGTCGCCTGCTTGCCGTCGTCGTCGACGAGCACTTCGCGCACGCGGGCGGGCGAGAGCGCCTTGGCGACGAAGCGGGCGGGCTCGTCGTTGTAGGGAATGATGTCGATCTTCTCGCCGCGCAGCTCAGAGACGACCATTCGAACCCGCGAGCCGCGCGGCCCGACGCAGGCGCCGACGGGGTCGACCCCGTCGGCGTGGGAGCACACCGCGATCTTCGAGCGGTAGCCCGGCTCGCGGGCCACGTCGGTGATCTCGACGAGGCCATCGGCGATCTCGGGCACCTCGAGCTCGAAGAGCTTCTTGATGAGCTCCGGGTCGCGGCGCGAGACGATGATGCTCGGCCCCTTGGACTGGTTTGAGACCTCCTTGATGACCGCCTTGACGCGCTGGGAGTGGTCATAGCGCTCGGACTCGATCTGCTCGGACTTGGGCAGGAGCGCCTCGACGCGCTCGCGCAGCGACACGAGCGTGTAGCGCGAGTCCGACTGCTGGACGATGCCCGTGATCAGCTCGCCCACGCGGTCGCGGTACTCCTCGTACATCATGTCGCGCTCGGCCTCGCGGATCCGCTGGAGGATCACCTGCTTGGCGGTCTGGGCGGCGATGCGCCCGAAGTCGTCAGGGGTGACGTCGACGTGCTCGATGTCGGGGAGATACAGCGGGAGCTTCTCGGGGTCGAGCTCTGGCTCGGGCGGGTCGCGGCGCTCGCCGGTCTCGGGATCGACGTGGGGCAGCTCGGCCTCGGGCCAGACAAGCAGCTCGTCCTCGATCTCCGGGGTCAGCTGAAGCTCCCACACGGTGAAGTCGCCCGTCTCGCGGTCCATCTCGACGCGGGCGTACTGGGCGGACTCGGCGGCCTTCTTGTAAGCGGAGAGCAACGCGTCCTCGAGCGCGAGGAAGAGCTTCTCGGAGGCGATGCCCTTCTCCCTGGCGAGGGCTCGCGTGGCTTCCAGGATCTCCTTGGACACGGCTACCCCCCGACGAGGTTGGAACGCTTGATGTCGTCGTACTCGATCGACACGACGCCGCTCGCGGCGGCGATCGTGACCCCGCCCTCCGTCGCCCCGACCAGCTCGCCCGTGAAGCTGCGCTGCCCGTCGTGGTCGCCTCGGGTGCGCACCCGCGCGCGGTAGCCCAGGAAGCGGCGGAAGTGCGACGGCTTGGTCAGCGGCCGCTCGGCGCCGGGCGAGGAGACCTCGAGCCCGAAGCGCTCGCGGATGGGCATGAGATGGGTCGAGACGCGCTCGCAGAGCTCGAGCGACACGCCGTCGGGATGGTCGATGAACAGGCGCACGGTGGCGCCGCCCACGATCTCCGCGAGCAGAACCTCGACGTCCGGCTCACTCCGGGCGAGAAGTCGCTCGATGTCCGCTTGGATCGCGCTCACGTCCGAGGGCTCCTTTCCCAAATAAAAAAGTGGGCGAGCGCCCACTTCCGGTACGGCTCGCCGGGCGGAGGCCCGGCGCGAAAGCTGTCGGACGAGGATAGCAACGGCGCTAGGCCGCGCGCGCCCTCGCCCGATCGCGATAGAGCTTGTAGTCACCCCGGTCGGGACGCAGGCAGCAGGCCAGCGCGAGCGGCTTGCGCGCCTCGTCGTGGCGGCCGAGCTGCTGGAGGCTGCGCCCGAGGCAGAAGAGCGCGAAGTCGTTGGTCGGCGCTCGGTCGACGACGGCCTCGAACTCCGAAGCGGCCTCCGAGTAGCGGCCGGTGTGGAACAGCGCCCGCCCGAGCGCCTCGCGGATCGAGGTCTTGTCGGGCTCGAGCTCGCGGGCGCGGGCGAGCGGCACGGCGGCGGCATGATGGTCGCCCCGCTCGAGCAGTCGGGTGCCGCGCTTGTAGAGGTCGTAGACGCTTTCCATACCCCTGCATTCTAAGAGCTCGAGCGAACGTATCGGCGTCGCCCGAGGCGGGGCGGAAGCGCCCACAGCGCACGCAGCCGCCCCGCCGCCCCCAGGCCGCGTGCGAGCTCGCGTCGCAGGCCGGTGCGCTGGGCGGCGCTCGGTCCGGTCGCGTCGTGGCCGAAGCGCGCGTCGCGCAGCGCCCGTAGGTAGCCCGTCGCCTCCGGACTTCCGGCGAAGCGGCGCTCGAGCGCCTGAAGCGTGGTCTCGGGCGGGAGCGGCCGGCCGGTGCGCGCGAGCGCGAGCGCGAGCTCGGAGAGCAGCGGGTCACCGCCCGACGCGCGCCCCCATCCCCAGCGGCCGGCGAGCACGGCGAGGCCCGCCGCGATCGCCCCGACGACGGCGCCCAGCGCGAGCAGCCAGTGCCCGTCACCCCCCTCGTTGCCCTTTGCCTCGCGGCCGGCGGCCGCGCCGGGCTCGGGGGCGTCTCCTCGGGGCGGCGCGGCCGCCGAGGGGGTCTCTCCGGTAGGCGCCCGCGAGGAGGCCGGCGCCTCGGAGGGCGTCGGGTCGAAGGGCACCCACCCGATGCCCGGGAACCAGGCCTCGACCCACGAATGGGCGTCGAGATCGCGGACCACGTACTCGCCGCGGCGCTTGTCGAGCGTGCCCGGGGCAAACCCGGTCGCCACCCGGGCCGGCACCCCTCCCATCCTCAGCAGGAGGGCCATCGCCCCCGAGAACTGCTGGCAGTAGCCCTCGCGATCGCCGAACAGGAAGCTCTCGAGCGGGACGCGCCGCTCCGGCGGGCTCTCGGTGTAGCGAAAGCCGCGACCGAGGTGCTCCTCCACGCTGCGCACGAAGGCATACGGGGTGGCCGCGCCCGAGGCCAGACGCCGGGCCAAGGCCCAGCTTCGGCTGTAGGCCGATGCCGGCATGAGCCTCGCGGCACTGCGGGTCGCGGCGCCGGCGGCCTCGAGCACCGTCGGCTCGGAGCCGAACGGCGCAAAGGTCACCGGGACGTCGGGGCCGTTGGGGCCGGCCGGGCCGGGAACCTCGAGGGTCCTGTAGGCGGCCATGGATTGGGGGTAGTCCTCTCCCGCTCCGTCGAGCTCCTCGGCGCTCGGGTTCGGCACGTAGACCTGCGCGAAGTAGGCGTCGCCGCGCTCGAGCTCCCCGCCGACGACGTAGGTGCCCGGGCTTCCCGACGGGACCGCCTGTCGGGGGGAGCGCAGGACATCGAGCGTCGTGCCGGCCCCGACGATCTCGCTCGTGCGCATGCCCGTGATGCGCACGCGGATCCGCTGCTCCCACTCCGGTCGCCGCATCGAGGCTTCGGGCAGCTCGAGGCCGGCCGACTGGCCGTCGAGCAGGCGCGTGCGCGTCCAGCGCACCCCGTCGAACCCGTCGAGGTTCTCGGCCTTCCAGTAGGCCGACCGGCGAGCGCGGACGCGGAGGACCTCGCGCCCGTCGCGCGACCAGCGGATCGGGCCGTAGCTGTGCTGCCAGTCAAAGCGCGGGTCGGTCTCCTGCTCGAGCGACTGCGCGAAGGCCTCGTAGTCGATCGGCGGCGCATCGCGGTCGAGGGCGAGCGCGACGAGCAGCCCGGCCAGAAGGGCCGCCCCCGCCAGGCCCGCCGCAGCGCCCGCGCTGCGCGCGCGAACGCGGTCGAGCAGGAGGAAGGCGGCCAGCAGCACGGCGAAGGCGAGCCCGCGCAGGAACTGCCCGTCGTAATCGTTCGCGGTGGCGGGCACCGCGTAGAGCAGGCCGAGCGAGGCAATCGCCAGCGCGCGACTCGCGCCCCGGCCCCGAGGCCACAGCGCGGCGATCGCTCCGACCGCCAGCAGCAGGTCGCCGCCCAGGACGACCGTCCAGCGGAACCAAGGGTCCACGCCCGAGTAGGGGATGCGTACGCTCGGGATCGCGGCCACCGCGCGCCAGATCTCCGCCGACATCCCCTCCCAGGCCGCCGGCGCGAGCTGTCGAGCCGGGATGCCCGCGAGGAGGAACGCGGCAAACGCCGCGAGCGCGGCGGCGAGGACGGTCGCCAGGACGCCCCGAGCGCGTGACGAGCGAGCCCCTGGGGCCGACACCACCAGGCCCGCGGCCACGGCGACCCCGACCATCGCGAGCATCCGCCCCGCCGGTGCCGGCTCGAGCTGGCCGGCCCAGTGCAGCGCTCCGAAGGCGCCGAGCGCGCTCGTGGCGAGTGCCCGTGCGACCGGACGTGCAAGCAGCGGCCGGTCGACGATCCGGGGGGCGCCGCGACGGGAGGTGGGGTCGGGCGGCGGCGCGGGCTCGGCGCGCGCCGCAGGGGGAGCGGCGATCGCGCTCACGCCGCTGCCTTTGCGTCGATGCGGCCGCTGTAGCCGTGGCAGCCCGCGACCGTCAGGACGGCCTCTCTGCCGGCGAGCGGCCGCGGCACCACCAGGACGAGACGGGCGGCGGCCGAGCGCATCGCCTGCGGCGGCGGTCGGCGCAGCGGACGAGCGGCCACGTAGAAGACGGGGCCCGTCCGCGCGCCCAGGGCCCCGAGCGACGGCGCCGGGCCGGGGCTCGCGAGAGCGAGGCGGACGTGGACGGCCGCCCAAGCCGACAGATCGGCGTCGACCGGCCGCGGTCGGCGCTCGCCGGGGAGGAGGATCGCGCATCCCCCGCGGCGCGCCAGCTCCAGGCACAGCGACCCAGCGGCTCGCACCGCCGCGTCGAGCTCCTGCTCCTCGCCGGGCCCCGATGCGTCGAGGACGACGAGCGGCCGCGCATCGGCGTCGGCGCGGAGATGTCGCTCGAGCAGCCCGGCCCCCCGTGCCAGCGCCGCCCAGTGGATCCGGGCGGCCGGCGCGCCCTCGCGGTAGGGGCGAAGCCCGTCGACTTCGGTCAGCGCCGCGCCCGCCTGAAGTGCGGCGAGCGCTCCGGGCCGCTCCTCCCCCCCGGTCGCGCCGGCCGCGAGGACCGGGAAGGTGGCGGGGAGGACGAGAAGCTCGACGTCCTCGCCTCCGTGCACTTCGCGCCGGGCGAGGCCGAGCGGATCGCGGACGACGAGCGTTGCGCTGGGCAGCCGGTGCATTCCGCGCCTGGCAAAGCGCGCCTCGATGCGCACGATCGCGCGCCGCCGAAGCGCCCGCACCGGCGCCGGGGACGCAAGGAGAGAGTCGCGCACCTCGCCGCCGGGCCATGGCATCCACGATCGAGCGACGATCCGCACCGGCAGCGGCTCCTCCTCGACGACCCGCCGCTCCCCCATCGAGCGCTCCACCGCGGCGCCGCGCGCCGCCGCGCTGACCCAAGCGAGGCAGCAGGCCGCGAGGATCGCCAGCCCGGCGCCGGCGACGAGCAGCGGCTCGGCGTCGAGCAGGAACCCGACGGAGGCGAGCAGGGCCCCGAGCGAGAGCGTCCCGGCGGCGGAGCGCATCAGGCGCCGGCCGTCCCGGCGGCAGAGCGCGCCGCTCCAGCCATCACAACGCCGGCGTCGCGGAGATCGCGTCGGCGACCACGTGCCGGCGCTGGTTCTCGGCCGCCTCGGGGGCGAGCACGAGACGGTGCGCGAGAACCGGCTGGGCGAGCGCCTGCACGTCGTCGGGCAGTGCGTGGTCGCGGCCGCGCAGCAGCGCACGGGCCTTTGCGGCGCGCAGGAGCAGGAGGCCCGCTCGCGGGCTCGCGCCGAGCTCGATGCGGGGGTCCGAGCGCGTCTGCTGGAGGACCGCGACCACGTAGTCGCGCAGCGCCTCGGAGGCGCGGACGCGGGTGGCCGCGGCCTGCGCGAGGAGGACGTCGGTGGCCGTCGCGACCGGCTCGAGCTCTGAGACGCGGTCGCCGGCCTCGTGGGCGGCGAGCATTCCCGCCTCCGCGCTCGACGTCGGATAGCCGAGCGAGAGGCGGACCATGAACCGGTCGAGCTGGGCTTCGGGGAGCGGGTAGGTGCCCTCGTACTCCACCGGGTTCTGAGTGGCGAGGACGACGAACGGCCGCGCGAGCTCGTGGGTGTGCTTGTCGACGGTGACGTGTCGCTCCTGCATGCACTCGAGCAGCCCGGACTGCGTCTTGGGCGAGGCCCGGTTGATCTCGTCCACGAGCACGACGTTGGCGAAGATCGGCCCCGGTCTGAACTCGAAGCGCTGCTCGCGCTGGTTGTAGACGTTGGTGCCCACGACGTCGGCCGGGAGCAGGTCGGTCGTGCACTGGACGCGGGCGAACTCCGCGTCGACCGACCGGGCGAGGGAGCGAGCCAGCGCGGTCTTGCCCACCCCGGGCGGATCTTCGATGAGGGCATGCCCCTCGCCGAGCAGCGCGATGATCAGCGCATCGAGCACCTCGTCGTCGACCTCGACGGCGCGGCGGATGTTCTCGGCGATCCGGCTCGCCACGGCGCCCGCGACATCGAGCTCCTCGCGCCCGACCCGCCCGAGGCCGGCCGGCTCGGTCGGCTCTGTCACGCCCTCGCCCGGGGCCGCGCTCGGACCTGCTCGACCTCGTCGAGGATGGCCGCCGCGACCTCCTCCTTCCTTCCCAGGGGGACCGACCGCCGCTCGCCCTCGCGCCCCACCAGCGTGACCTCGTTGTCGGCGACGTCGAAGCCGATGTCCGTGCGCGAGATGTCGTTGACCACGACGAGGTCAAGGGCCTTGCGCTCGAGCTTGGCCCGGCCCTGGGCCACGGCATCCTCACCGTGCTCGGCGGCGAAGCCGACGAGCGTCTGGCCCGCCCGGCGACGCGCCGAGAGCGCCTCCAGGACGTCTTCGGTTCGCTCGAAGGCGATCTCGAGCCGCTCCGCGCGGTCCTTCTTGAGCTTGCCGACGGCCGCCCCGCCCCCGGCCGGGCGGTAGTCGGCGACCGCGGCCGCCATGAGCAGCACGTCGCAGTCCTCGAAGGCCGTCAGGCAGGCGGCCTGGAGCTGCGCTGCCGTCTGGACGTCGACCACGACCACGCGCGGGTTACGCGGCAGGGCCACGTTGGCGGCGACGACGGTCACCGCGGCTCCGCGCCGCGCCGCCTCGCCGGCCAGCGCCCATCCCATCCGCCCCGACGAGCGGTTTCCCACGTAGCGCACGCTGTCGATCGGCTCCTGCGTCCCGCCCGCGGTCACCACCACGCGAAGTCCCACCCACGAGCCTGTCGCCGGCCCTCGCGGGTCGGCGCCGTTCTCCGCCGCCGGACCGGCCGGCGACCTGGCCGTCGGTGCCGTGGACCCGCGGGCTCGCCCGCTCGCGCCCGCGGGCGCGAGCGCCTCGACCGCCGCGAGCAGCTCGGCCGGCTCGGGAAGGCGGCCGGCGCCCCACTCACCGCGGGAGGCGAGCGCACCCTCCGCGGGGTCGAGCACGGTGACCCCGCGCTCGCGCAGGAGCGCGAGGTTCGCCCGGGTCGCCGGGTGCGCGAGCATGTGGCTGTTCATCGCCGGCGCGACGGCGACGGGGCACGTCGCGGCGAGCGCCGCGGTGCTCAACAGGTCGTCGGCCAGGCCATGGGCCAGCTTGGCCAGGGTGTTGGCGGAGGCCGGAGCGACCAGGAGGACGTCGGCGTCGGCGACGACCTGGAGGTGGCTGATGGGGTCGTGGTCGGGCGCGGCCTGGTCGGGGAAGGCCCCCCGGGCGGGGTCGCGCTCCCACAGGTCGGAGAGGACGGGCGCGCCCGTGATACCCTCGAAGGAGGCGGCTCCCACGAAGCGCAGGCTCGCCTCCGTCTGGATCACCCGGACGGCGTGGCCCGCCTGCGTGGCCAGCCGCGCCAGCTCGAGCGCCTTATAGGCGGCGATCCCGCCGCTGACTCCTAGCAGCAGGCGCGCCATCACTCCGTCCCTGGAGCTTCCTTGCCCCTACCGGTAGCGGTACTTGATCTTGCCTGCGGCGACCTCTTCGAGGGCGATCGTCAGGTAGTTCTTGGAAGAGGTGTCGACCATCGGCGGCGGGAACTCGTCGAAGGTCCCCTCACCGAGGTTGTGGTAGTAGGAGTTGATCTGCCGCGCGCGCTTGGCGGCGACGAGGACGCTCGCGTAGTTCGAGTCCACATTGTCGAGCAGTCGGTCGATGCGCGGTGAGATCACGGGCGGTCGGGCCTTTCCTCAGGGGAACTCGAATCCGGAGATCTGAGGGTAGCAACGGCCCCCTGCACGATCTCCGCCAGCCCGGCCACCGCCTCCTCGAGCCGATCGTTGACGACCACGTGGCCGAACTCGGGATGGGCGGCGAGCTCCTCGCGCGCGGTGCGCATCCGCGCCTCGATCTGCTCGGCGTCGTCGGTCCCCCGGCCGACGAGCCTGGCGCGCAGAGCCTCGATCGACGGGGGGGCGATGAACACCTGGACCGCGTCGGGCATCGCGACGCGCACCTGGCGCGCGCCCTGCACCTCGATCTCGAGCACGACCGGGACGCCCGCCTCCAGGCGTCGCTCCAGCTCCGAGCGCAGGGTCCCGTAGCGGCGGCCCGAGTAGCTCGCGTGCT
Source organism: Solirubrobacterales bacterium (assembly GCA_038199375.1). Classification (GTDB taxonomy): domain Bacteria; phylum Actinomycetota; class Thermoleophilia; order Solirubrobacterales; family Solirubrobacteraceae; genus JBBPZA01. The sequence goes on from JBBPZA010000122.1 coordinate 46,349, forward strand.
CGACGAAGTCACCCGCACGCAGGCGCCGGTCGAACTCCTCGTCTGCGAGGAAGTGGTAGTCGACGCCGTCGCGCTCGCCGGGCCGCGGCGCCCTCGTGGTCGCCGAGACCGACAGCTCCACCTCGGGCACCCGCTCGAGCAGGCTGCGGATCAGTGTGCCCTTCCCCACCCCCGAGGGGCCGGTGATGACGAAGGCGGCTGGCATCAGCCGACCCTAGAGAACGGATAGGCGGACGTCGCGAATCGTCGCTGGCAAGGACGCAGGGGGAGGGACAGTGCTTTGCACGGACCTCCCCCGAGGACACAGCCAGCGGCGATCGCGCGGCGTCCGGCTAGCGGCGGAGCATGGCTACGAGCTCAGACCGCTGCCGTTCCGAGAGCCCGCCGAAAGTCTTGCTCGGAGAGATACGGCACTGCCCGAGGACCTTGTTGACCTTCACGCGCCCGTACTTCGGAACGGCAAGCAGCATGTCGAAGACCTTCGCGGTCTCGAGATATTCGGGCGGGTTGAGCAGGAGTTGCTGGATAGACTCGCGGCCCGCCTTCAGATCGCGCTTCAGCTTCGCCCGACGGGTACGAATCTCGTTGGCGCGCTGCAGCGCGGCCATCCGCTGACCCAGCGAGCGCTCGGGTGCCACGGAGGACTTGGGCTCGGTCTCGGTGGCCACCGGCATCGGGCGAGTCTACATATCCCCGGACGCCGTGCAAGGCGTCCGGGCGAATTCAGTTAGACCTCAACCTGAGGTGGAGGACACGACCGCCCGAAAATGCCGCACTATGCACGGTTTGCAGCGATTTCCCTGGTCCGCGCGGAAGCAAGGGAGGCCAATTCGCCGGCGATTCGGGCTCCCGCGAGCGGGTCGCGGAAGCTTTCGGTGCCAACCCCGACGAGCGTTGCACCCGCTTGGAGCAGATCGCGCGCATGGCGGCCGCTCTGGACCCCGCCCATACCCACGATGGGCAGGCTTGTTCGCGCAGCCACCTCGGCGACCTGGGCCAGCGCGACGGCGCGGATCGCCGGTCCCGAGACGCCGCCCGTCCGGCCGCCGAGCCACGGCGTTCCGTCCCCGCGCGGGTGAAGCGCGGTCCCCCGAAGCGTGTTGACCAGGGACACCGCGTCGGCGCCCGCCGACTGCGCTGCCGCGGCCACCGCCCCTACGTCGGTCGTGTTGGGCGTGAGCTTGACGATGAGCGGCTTGGCGGTAAGCGGCCGGACGCGCTCGAGCAGTCGCGCGGTCTCGGTGCGATCGGCGCCCATGATCAGTCCGGTCTCGACGTTGGGACACGAGACGTTGAGCTCGAGCGCGGCGACCTCCGGACGGCCCGCGAAGGCGTCGACCAGAGCTGCGACCTCCTCGCGCGTGAACCCCATGACGTTGACCACCAGCGGCACCGGCAGCTCGGCGAGCTGGGGAAGGTCCTGTGCCAGGTAGCCGTCGAGGCCCTTGTTCGGGAGCCCGATGGAGTTGATCAGCCCGGCGGGGGCTTCCCACAGCCGCGGCGGCGGATTTCCGCCGCGCGGAGCGACGGTGACCGTCTTTGACACGAAGGCCGCGAACGGGAAATGCTCGAGCAGCTCGTCGCCGAAGGCGCGGCGGGCGGCGATCGCGTCGAAGGTGCCCGACCCGTTGACGATCGGGTGGGCCAGCGGGATGCCGCAGAACTCGATCACCGCACCGCCTCGAGCGTACGGGCGTCCATGACCGGCCCCTCCAGGCAAAGCCGCACGTAGCCCTCACGGGTGGCGACCGCGCAGCCGAAGCACGCGCCGTAGCCGCAGGCCATCCCGGTCTCGAGCGCGAGCTGAGCCGGGACCTCGCGCTCGCCGCACAGCGCGCGCACCGCCTCGAGCATGGGCGGCGGCCCGCACGCGTAGACCACGGTCCGTTGATCGATCTCCCGGGTGAGCAGGTCGGTGACCAGGCCGTGGTGGCCGACGCTTCCGTCGTCGGTCGCGACCCTCGGGTCGGCGAAGAGCGTGGCGGCGGGAGCGTGCTCGGCGTCGCGAAAGCCCAGGAGTGTCGTCGGGTGCTCGAGCTCGCCCTCCCAGCCGGCCAGCGGGACCACGCCGATCCCGCCCCCGCACAGCACCGCCCGCTGCCACGGATCGGGGGGCGAGAAGCCCACCCCCAGCGGGCCGAGGACGTGAATGCAGTCGCCGGGACCCAGCTCGGCCAACCGCGCCGTTCCCGGCCCAACCGCCTCGAGAAGGAACTCGAGGACCATCTCCGCGCGGCGCCGAGCCCGAAGAAATGAGAAGGCGCGGGGGAGCCACGGTCGCTCGTCCTCCCCCGCCCCCCAGCGCTCGGCGGCCGCCAGCATGTAGAACTGGCCGGGCTGCGGCGTGGGGCCCTCCGGGTCGGCGGCCGCGAGCAGGCGATAGGCCCCGACGGCGCGAGCCTCGACGATCTCCAGGCGGCGCCGGGCGAAGGGGGCGAGGACGCGGCGCTCGTTCACCGGCGGTCGGCGATCGCTGCGTGCGGAGGGCCCGCTCCGTCCGGATCGCCCGCGTGGACGTCCTGGAGCGCGACGACGGGTGGGCCCTGCGCCCGTGCGGAGACGATCGCCCCTGCCGCGGCGAACCCGCCGGAGATCGTCGTGATGCACGGGATCCCGCGGGCGACCGCCGCCTTGCGGATCTCGTAGCCGTCCGCGCGCGCACCCGAGCCCGTCGGGGTGTTGATGACCAGGTCCACGTCGCCGCACTCGATCCAGTCCACCACGTGCGGCGACCCCTCCCCGACCTTGTTGAGCACCTCGCAGCGCACGCCCATCTGCGAGAGCGCCCGTGCGGTGCCGCGCGTACCGACGATGCGAAAGCCGACGTTCTGGAGCTGAGCCGCGATCCCGACGGCGGCCTCCTTGTCGCGGTCGGTCACCGTGATGAACACGATCCCCGACCCGGGAAGCACGGCGCCGGCTGCGGCCTGGGCCTTGGCGAAGGCGGTCGGGAAGTCGCCGGCGATGCCCATGACCTCGCCCGTCGAGCGCATCTCGGGGCCCAGCAGGGCGTCGGAGCCCAGAAAGCGGTCGAAGGGGAGCACGGCCTCCTTGACCGACACGTGGCGGCCGTTGGCCTGCGCGGGCAGCCCGAGCGCGGCGATCGGCTCGCCGAGCATGATCCGGCAGGCCATCTTCGCGAGCGCCACGCCGGTGGCCTTGGAGACGAAGGGCACGGTCCGCGAGGCGCGCGGGTTGGCCTCGATTACGTAGAGGTCGTCGCCCAGCACCGCGAATTGGACGTTGAGCAGGCCGACCACGCCCAGCGCGAGCGCGATGCCGGTGACCTGCTCCTCGATCTCGGCGAGCATCTTCGGGCCGAGGGAGTGGGGCGGCAGCACGCAGGCCGAGTCGCCCGAGTGCACTCCGGCCTCCTCGACGTGCTGCATGATCCCGGCGATCCACACCGTCTCGCCGTCGCACAGCGCGTCGACGTCGACTTCGATCGCGCGCTCGAGGAAGCGATCGAGGTAGATCTCGCGGCCCCCGTGGGCGGCCCCCGCCCGGCGCAGGTAGGACTGGAGGTCGTCGCCGTCGTAAACGATCTCCATCGCCCGGCCGCCGAGCACGTAGCTGGGCCGCGCGAGTAGCGGATAGCCGACCCGGTCGGCCGCCTCGAGCGCGTCGCCGGCGTCGTGCGCGGTCGCGTAGGGCGGGGCGCGGTAGCCGAGGCGGTCGAGCAGCCCCCCGAAGCGCCGGCGGTCCTCGGCGAGGTCGATCGCGTCGACGCTGGTGCCCAGGAGGCGCACGCCCGCCTCCTCCAGGGAAGCGGCCAGCTTGAGCGGGGTCTGGCCGCCGAACTGCACGATGACCCCCTCGGGCGCCTCGACCTCGACGACGGCCAGGACGTCCTCGAGGGTGAGCGGCTCGAAGTACAGGCGATCGGAGGTGTCGTAGTCGGTGGAGACCGTCTCGGGGTTGCAGTTGACCATCACGGCGTCGCGCCCCGACTCGCGGACGGTCATCGCCGCGTGCACGCAGCAGTAGTCGAACTCGATGCCCTGCCCGATGCGGTTGGGCCCGGACCCGAGGATCACCACGCTGGCGCGATCCCCGCGCTCGACCTCGCCCCGTAGCCCGGCCGGGCCGGGCCGCTCCCACCCGGAGTAGTAATAAGGGGTGCGCGCGGCGAACTCGGCCGCGCAGGTGTCCACCGACTTGAAGGTGCGCTCGCCGACGAATGGAGCCTCGGGGTCGCGGGCGAAGTCGCGCAGCTCGGCGAGGAACCACGGGTCGACCCGCGTGCGGGCGTGGAGCTCTGGCACCGCGACACCGCGCCGCAGGGCCTCCAGCAGCACCGGGTAGCGGTCGGCCCGCGGGCGGTCGAGCCGGGCGAGCAGCGCCTCGTCGTCGAGCGAGACGTCGGATGAAGCGTCGAGCTCCAGGCTGCGCAGCGCCTTGCCGAAGGCCTGCTGGAAGGTCCGGCCGATCGCCATGACCTC
>JBBPZA010000123.1:0-73217 GCA_038199375.1 Solirubrobacterales bacterium
CCGGGCCGCCGAACGGATCGGCGACGATCACCGGCCCCTCGGGCGACAGCGCGCCAAGCAGGTGCGTGCGCTCGGCGGCGCCCCGGTGCTCCGCGGTCACGGCGTGGAAGTTCTCGTCGTCGAAGACGAAGACCGCGTCGGCCTCCTCGAGCATGCTCCACGAGAGCACGCGGGAGCGGTGGGAGGCCAGGTCGACGCCGAGCTCCTGCGCGGCCGTGAGGGCGAGCTCCGGCGATCCACGCCCGGGGACCGGATAGTGGCCTGCCGAGGACACGAGCTTTCGCCCCTCGACCTCGTGAAGCGCGAGCCGCTCGGCGAACGGGCTTCGGCAGACGTTTCCCAGGCAGACGAACAGCACGCTGTCGGCATCGATCCAGGCCTGGGCGGCCCGCCGGGTGAGCTCTTCGCGAGCGGCCGCACCAGGGGCGCCGCCGATGCCTGCCGAGCCGCGCATGACAGCGATCCTAGTCACGCGCGTGCGGTCGTCCGTCACGGCCAGACGCCGTGCCCGCAACATCTGCGCCGCTTGGCGGGAGGTGATCGCCGTCGCCCCCAGGCGGATCGCCTGCTCGCGCTTCTCCTCGGGCACGTCGTAATGGTCTTTCCACGGGCGCGCCCGCTTGTGGTGGAAGCGCAGCTTCCTGCGGCCGAGGCGCCTCGCGAAGTCGTGAAGCTCTGCGGGGCTGTCGGCGATCAGATGCGACCACTCGCGGCCGCGCCAGGTGATGCGGAAGTCGTCGAGATACACGGCCATGAGAGATGCCGAGGGTAGAGCCTGCGGCGCGAAGGTATGCTCGCGCCGAGATGGCGCGCAAGATCGGCAAGCTGCTCGTGGCGAACCGCAGCGAGATCGCGATCCGCGTCTTCCGCGCGGCCACGGAGCTCGGCCTGCGGACCGTGGCGATCTACTCCCGCGAGGATCGCTTCTCCCTGCATCGCTTCAAGGCCGACGAGGCCTACCTCGTCGGCGGTGGCCAGGAACCGGTGAAGGCCTACCTGGGCATCGAGGAGATCATGCGGGTGGCGCGCGATGCCGGCGTCGACGCGATCCATCCCGGCTACGGCTTTCTCGCCGAGAACCCCGAGCTGGCCGAGGCCTGCGCGAGCGAGGACATCGTGTGGATCGGCCCACCCGCCGAGGTTATGGAGGGACTGGGCGACAAGGTCGCAGCCCGGAAGCTGGCCGAGCGGGCGGAGGTGCCCGTCATGCCGGCGACCGGGCCCTTGCCCAAGGACGAGGAGGAGGTGGAGAAGCTCGGCGAGGAGGTGGGCTTCCCGCTCATGGTCAAGGCGAGCTGGGGGGGTGGCGGGCGCGGCATGCGCCAGGTCCACGACTCGAGCGACCTCGTCGACCAAGTCGTCGCGGCACGGCGGGAGGCGGGCGCCGCCTTCGGGCGCGACGACGTCTTCCTCGAGCGCCTGGTCAAGCGTGCCCGCCACATCGAGGTCCAGATACTGGCCGACGAGGCGGGCGAGGTGGTGCACCTCTTCGAGCGCGACTGCACCGTGCAGCGCCGCCACCAGAAGGTCGTCGAGCGGGCCCCGGCGGCGGTTCTCGATCCTGCTGTCCGCGAGGAGATGTGCGAAGCCGCCGTGCGCCTGATGCGCGAGGCGGGCTACCGCAACGCGGGCACGGTGGAGTTCCTGCAGGACGCCGACAGCGAGGGCTTCTTCTTCATGGAGGTCAACCCGCGCATCCAGGTCGAGCACACGGTGACCGAGATGGTCACCGGCGTGGACCTGGTCAAAGCGCAGATCCGCCTGGCCGAGGGCGCCTCGATCGGCACGCCCGAGAGCGGCGTGCCGGCCCAGGCCGACATTCGCCTCAACGGCCATGCCCTGCAATGCCGCGCGACCACCGAGGACCCTCAGAACGGCTTCGCCCCCGACTACGGGCGGATCACCACCTACCGCGAGGCGACCGGCTTCGGCATCCGACTGGACGGCGGCACGGCCTACGCCGGCGCCGAGGTGACTCCGTTCTACGACTCGCTGCTCGAGAAGATCACGGCGTGGGCCCCGACCCCTGAGGAGGCGGTGGCCCGGATGGAGCGCGCGCTGCGCGAGTTCCGCATCCGCGGGGTCAAGACCAACCTCTTCTTCCTCGAGGGGCTGCTCGCACATCCGAGCTTCCGGTCGAGCGACATCACCACTCGCTTCGTCGACGAGACCCCCGAGCTCTTCGACTTCGACGTGCCCCGCGACCGCGCCACCCGCCTGCTCGACTTCGTCGGGGAGGTGCTGGTCAACGGCAACCCGGACGTGGAGGGGCACGCCGATCCGGGGCCGCTCCTGCCGGCGCCGGTGCCCGACGTGCCCTACCGCTCGAGCCTCGAGCAGGGTACGCGCGACCTGCTCACAGAGCTCGGTCCCGAGGGCTTCGCGCGCTGGATGCGAGACGAGCAGCGGCTGCTCCTCACCGACACCAGCTTCCGCGACGCCCACCAATCGCTGGTGGCCACTCGCTTTCGCACCTACGATCTGCTGCGCATCGCCCCGATGTACGCCAGGCAGCTCCACGGGCTCTTCTCGCTCGAGTGCTGGGGCGGGGCCACCTTCGACGTGGCCATGCGCTTCCTCAAGGAGGATCCCTGGAACCGGCTCGCCGCTCTGCGCGAGCGGGTCCCGAACGTGCTCCTCCAGATGCTGCTTCGCGCCTCCAACGCGGTCGGCTACACGAACTACCCCGACAACGTCGTGCGCCACTTCGTCGCCCAGGCGGCGGAGGGCGGCATGGACCTCTTCCGCGTCTTCGACTCGCTCAACTGGGTCGAGAACATGCGCGTGGCCATGGACGCCGTGATCGAGGCCGGCGCTCTGTGCGAGGGAACGATCTGCTACACGGGCGACATCCTCGATCCGGCCAGATCCAAGTACGACCTGGGCTACTACGTGAACATGGCCCGCGAGCTCGAAGAGGCTGGTGCTCACATCCTCGGGATCAAGGACATGGCCGGCCTGCTCAAGCCCGAGGCGGCCCGACGGCTGGTCAAGGCACTGAGGGAGGAGGTGGGCATCCCGATTCACTTCCACACCCACGACACGAGCGGGGCCTCGGCGGCCAGCGTGCTGGCTGCGGCCGAGGCCGGCATCGACGCGGTCGACGCCGCGATGGATCCCGTGAGCGGGCTCACCTCTCAGCCCAACCTGGGGGCGATCGTCGAGGCGCTGCGCCATACGCCGCGCGACACAGGGTTGGCCCGCGCGCCCCTGGACGACGCGGCCGCCTACTGGGAGGTCGTCCGCACCTACTACTCCGGGTTCGAGAGCGACATCCGCGCGGGGGCCTCGGAGGTCTACGAGCACGAGATGCCGGGCGGGCAGTACACGAACCTGCGCCAGCAGGCGCGCGGTCTGGGCATCGCGGAGAGGTGGAGAGAGGTCGCCCTCGCCTACGCGCAGGTCAACGAGATGCTCGGCGACATCGTCAAGGTCACGCCCACCTCGAAGGTGGTCGGCGACCTCGCGGTGTTCATGGTCACCAACGACCTCACCCCGGAAGAGGTGCTCGACCCCGAGCAGGACATCGCCTTCCCGGAGTCGGTCATCGGGTTCTTCCGCGGCGATCTGGGCCAGCCCCCGGGAGGCTTTCCCGAGGAGCTGCAGCGCAAGGTGCTCAAGGGGGGCGACCATCTGCGGGTCCGCCCGGGCGAAGAGCTCGAGCCGACCGACATGGACGAGGCCCGCAAGGAGGCGGAGGAGAAGGCGGAGCGGGAGGTGACCGAGCAGGAGCTCGCCTCCTACCTCATGTACCCGAACGTGTTCACCGAGTTCGCCGATTTCCAACGTCGCTTCGGCGACGTGAGCGTGCTGCCGACGCCCGTCTTCTTCTGGGGCCTGCGCCAGGACGACGAGCTCGCCGTCGAGCTCGAGCGCGGCAAGACGCTCTTCATCCGCTTCCTCGCGCTGGGCGAGCACGACAGCGAGGGCTACCGCTCGCTCTACTTCGAGCTCAACGGCCAGCCGCGCGAGGTCAAGGTGCGCGACCAAAGCACCGAGCCCGCGGAGGCTCGGCGCAAGGCAGACGAACAGGAGCCCGGTGAGGTCGCCGCGCCGGTGCCGGGCATGGTGGTCTCGGTCGCGGTGGCCGAGGGCGATCAGGCGGCCAAGGGCGACCTGCTGGCCACGATCGAGGCGATGAAGATGGAGGTCGAGGTCTTCGCCGAGATGGACGGCGTGGTCGAGGAGATCGTCGCCGAGGCCGGGACTCACGTGGAAGGCGGGGATCTCCTTTTCGTCCAGGCCTCCGATGGCGACAGTGACAGCGATGGCGACGACGAGGGCGAGAGCGACGGTGACGGCGAGGACGTCGGCGGCGACGTCGACGCCGACGACGACGAGGACGGCGCTGACGCCGGCGACTGATCCGGCGGACCGCGCGACCGGCGCGGTGCGCGAGGTGGAGATCGACGAGGAAACGATCCGGTTGGGGCAGCTCCTCAAGCTCGCCGGGATCGTCGGGTCGGGGGGCGAGGCGAAGGCGCTGCTCGCTACCGGGACCGTGTCGGTCAACGGCGAGCGCGATGATCGGCGCGGCCGCCAGGTCAAGCGCGGCGACGTCGTGGTCGCCGACGGCGAGGGCGTGCGGGTGCGCTGACGCTGCGCCGAAAGCTACCGATCCCTCCCACACCCGAAAAAGGCATGGCCGACTGGACTTGCCCTCGCGCGATCCGTAGGGTCGGTCAGGCAGCCCGAGCCGCCGTGGGACGAACGAGTGCAATGGAGGGGACCCGAAATGCCCGATGTCGGTGAGGCGCTGAAGATCGAGGTGGTGCCGTGGGGCCCCGCTCCGCAGGCGGTGCACGAGGCCGGCGCCGCGGCGCTCGAGCATCCCGCGGTGCGCGCCGAGCTCGCCGAGACAGACCACATGGTGCTCTCCATCGCTCCCGTCGCGCCTGCCGTCGGCGGCGATGAGTCGGCCCCCGAGTCGGGCCTCGTGCGCACCACGATCTATGACTACACCAACGAGCGAACGCTGCTGGTCGATGCGCCACTCGACGGATCGAAGCCGGTCGCGGTGCGCTCGACCACCAAGCAGCCGCTGCCGGGGGTCGCCGAGCTCAAGACCGCCGTCGAGGCGCTCGTGCGCGACCCCGAGCTGGGGGTCGAGCTGCGAGCCGGGCGCCTGGAGCCCTACCGCCCGATGCCGCCGTTCGTGCTCGGGGAGCAGCCCGACGGACGGGTCGAGCGCATGATCGCCGTCGGCCTGCGGTCCCCCGGCAGCGGCCAGGTCAACGAGATCGTCGCCGTCAAGCCCACGAGCGGCGCGGTGAAGCGCTTCGCGGCCGGCGCTCCGGCCGCCTCTCTGGCCGCGGATGCGTTGTGTGGGCTCGCCAACGCGGGCCAGCCCACGGCCGCCCGCGGGACGCCAGGACAGGTCAGGGTGACCGTCAGCCGGGCCGGCCACGTCCTCTGGAGCTTCATCGCGGTGCGCCCGGCGGCCTCCTCGGGCACCAATGGCTCGGGCATCGAGCTGCGCTCCGTCGCCTACCGCGGAAAGCGCGTGCTGCGCCGAGCCCACGTGCCGATCCTCAACGTGCGCTACGACCATGACGCCTGCGGCCCCTACCGCGACTGGCAGTACGAGGAGGGGATGCTCCACGCCGACGGCGCCGACGTCGCGCCGGGCTTCCGCCTGTGCCCGGCGCCCGCGCAGACGATCCTGGAGTCGGGCTCTGACACGGGCAACTTCCTCGGCGTCGCGATCTACGCCCACGGCGACGAGGTCGTGCTCGTCTCAGAGCTCGAGGCCGGCTGGTATCGCTACCTCAGCGAGTGGCGCCTGCACGCGGACGGCACGATCCGCCCCCGCTTCGGCTTCGGCGCGGTCCAGAACAGCTGCGTCTGCAACATCCATCACCACCACGTCTACTGGCGGCTCGACTTCGACGTGGCCGGCGCGGCGCACAACGATGTGCTCGAGTTCAACGACCCGCCCCTCCAGGGCGGCTCACACTGGAGCACGTTCCGCCACGAGATCCGCCGGTCGCGCAACCCGGCCCACAAGCGCGCCTGGCAGGTGGCCAACCGCGCGACGAAGGAGAGCTACACGCTCATCCCGGGTCCCAACGACGGCGTCGCCGACGCCTTCGGGGTGGGAGACCTATGGGCGCTGCGACGTCGCGGGGGGCAGGTGGACGACGGCCAGGGCTTCACGACCGACCCGGCGCTGGCCCGCGCCCGCCTCGATCAGTTCGTCGACGGCGAGTCGATACACGACGCCGACGTGGTGCTGTGGTACGCCGCGCACTTCACCCACGACCTCCACGACGAGGCGGTCGGCCACGTCGTGGGCCCGGAGCTCGTCCCCGGGCACTGGTAGGAGCCGGCCCCGATGACCGACGCTGGGCGTCCGGCTGGGGGCGGGGAGGGCGGTCTGGTCTCTAGCGGAGAGCGGGAAGCCGCTCGGGATCGCCGCGGCGGTTTCCCGCCGGCGCACGGAGGTAGGCATCGAGATCCTGCTCGAACTGCGGCCACCAGAGGGGCTCGCGCTCGCCGAAGGGATCGCGCGGCGCCGGCGGCGGTTCGTCCCCGCCCCCGTCTCCCTCGTCATCGCGCCCATGGCCCTGGTCGGTGCCGAGGGCGAAGAACACGATCCCGACGATGGCCAGCATCGCGACCAGCGATCCGCCGAGCGAGATGGCGAGGCCGGAGCTGGAGTCGAGGCCCAGCCTGCTCGTACCGACCGCTAGGAGCTCCACCGCCGAGCCCAGGAGCACCGATCCGGCGAGCATGGTCACGATGAGCACCGGGACCATGACGGCATATCTGCCCGCGCGAGAGGACATCGGGCACCGATGTTACCCATGACCGGCGCATTCGACCACCCCGCAAGCATCCCCCCGGCGCCATGTTCGCTCGAGGTCGTGTCGGCCGGCTCCCGGGCGGTCAGTGCTCGGCTCTGCACCGGGCGTGCTCGGCGACCGCGGGATCGAGCCAGCCACGGTGCTCGAGCTCGTCGACGAGCCGCGTATAAGGCTCGAGGAACCGCTCGGCCCGGTCGGGCCTGGGCTCGATGATCTCGCGTATGCGGACCATGTCGCCGGCGACCTCGGTGAGCGACCGGCCGGTGCAGGAGGAGGCGGCGAGCACCGCCATGCCCAGCGCCGCCTCGGCGTTCTCGGGCAGCCGGACCTCTCGGCCGAGCACGTCGGCGCGCAGCTGGCACCAGTAACGGCTGCTCGCCCCGCCTCCGGTCAGGCTGAGCTCGCCGTCGATCGGTGCGCCGAGGCGGTCGAGGTGGTCGAAGCACAGCCGCTCCACGTAGGCGACGCCCTGGAGGAGGGCGGCGTAGTGGTCGTCCTCGTCGGCCGGCTCCCCCAGCACGAAGCCCTCCGCATCGGGCGCCGAGAACGGGAAGCGCTCACCCTCGGAGACCAGCGGGTAGGCGATCACCTCGGCGGGCTCGCGCTGCGCGGCACGCTCGTCGAGCGCCTCGAGATCCCGATCGGGGAAGCTGTCCGAGAGCACGCCCGCGCCAACGCTCGAGGCCCCGCCGGGAAGCCACAGGTCCTCGGGTGAGCGGTGCGAGTAGACCGCACCCTGAGGGTCGCGGACCAACTCGCGGGCCACGCCCTTGAGCACGAGCGTCGTTCCCAGCACCGAGTTCCAGCTGCCCACGCTCAACGCTCCGGCGGCGAGCTGCGCGGCGCAGCCGTCGGTCATGCCGGCGATCACCGGCATGCCCTCGGGGATGCCGGTCGCCTCGGCGCCGTCACGGTCCACCGTTCCCAACTGGGTGCCCGAGCGAACGACGCGGGGCAGCATCCCGTCGGGGACCCCGAGCTCGTCCATCACCGCGTGCGGCCACGCCTCGTCGAGGAGGTCGTAGCCGGTCTTGAGCGCGTGGCTGCTGTCGGCAGGAACCTCGTGCCCGACAAGTCGCCGGGTAACGAAGTCGACCTGGTGGGCGAGCCGTGCCTGGCGGGCATCCGCCTGGTGCTCGCGCAGCAGCCACAGCAGCTTGGGAAGGGCCCAGGACGGCTGGATGCGGTAGCCCAGCGACTCCCAGGTCTCGCTGCCCGCCTCGTTGGCGCGCTCGGCCTCCTCGCCCGCGCGCGAGTCGTCGTACATGAGCCCCGGCGAGAGCGGGCTTCCGGCGGCGTCGGCGAGCATGATCGTGCCCGACGTCCCGCAGACGGCCAGGCCGCCCACCCCGTCGATCGATTCGGACGGGAGGTCGCCCAGCGCCGCGCGACACGCGGCCGCGACGGCGCTCCACCACTGCTCCGAGTCCTGCTCGTGGCGCGGTCCGTCGCGGCGGCTCTCCAGCGGGTGCGAGCCGGAGGCGAGGATCTCGCCGGTCGTCGAGACGGCGAGTGCGCGGGCGCTCTGGGTGCCCACGTCGAGGCCCAGCCAGGCGGTGGCTTCGCTCATCGGTGCTCCTCACCTTGCCTCGGTGGTGGCGGTCGGAGTGAGGCCTCCTCCCGCGGGTCAACCGGTTAAGATGACCGAATGGAGATTCCGGCGGTATGGACGGTTCCACCCAGCGCGGATCACGAGGACGTCGATGACTTGCTGAATCGCCTTGCGCAGCGGCTCGACATCGAGAAGCCCGAGATCAAGAACGACCAGGTGCTTCTTCCCGCGGAGTACCCCAAGGTCGCCAAGGCATTGGGAGAGGTGGAGCCCGGCTGGGAGGACGAGGGGCTGCTCATCCCGCCCGAGGCCTGATCGGTCCGCGGTTCTGCCCTTGCCTCCCGCCCCGCTGCGGCTGGTCGAGTTCCCCGCCGACGACGCGCAGCGCGCCCGTCGCTTCTGGTCGGGACTGCTCGACGTCACGTTGGAGCAGCGGACGGAGGAAGAAGGCTCGGGCTGGCAGACCCACCAGCCCGGTCCCGCGGTGGGCGTGCACGAGCGCGGCCGAGGCCCGGGGGACAGGTTCTCGCTGCCCTACTTCGAGGTCTCCGACCTGACCGCCGCGCTCGGGCAGGTCGAAGCGCTCGGCGGCAGCGTCGTGCATCCGGGCGATACATGGGCCGTCTGCAAGGACTCCGAAGGCACGCCGTTCGGGCTGGCCGCGCGGGAGCGGTGATGCTGCGGGATGGGCTTCGCCCGAGTGGAGCGCTGATGCGGCAGACGTTCGCGCTCTGCAGGCATAGAAGCGGCCTCGAGCGGGTAGAGGCGCCGCGTGAGCGTTCCCGATCAGACGGTTCGGCGGCGGCGGACGGCGGTCGAGCCTCTCGTCTCGGCGGTCGAGTCGGCGAGGGTCCTCGACTGGCCCGGCAAGACCGTCGGCAAGGCCGTGCGCGGGGTGCTGTCGCCCGGGAAGGTCAAGGACGCGCTCAGCGGCACATGGCTCGGGCACGCGCTGCATCCGCTGCTCACCGACGTCGTGATCGGGTCGTTCCTGAGCGCCACGCTGCTCGACGTCCTCGGCGGCGACGACGACGGCCGGGCGAGCGAACGGCTCATCGCGGTCGGCATCGCGGCGTACGGGCCGACCGCGCTGACCGGCGTCAGCGACTGGGCCGACACCGAGCCGGCCGACGACGCAGTGCGCCGGGTCGGCCTCGTGCACGCGGCCTCTAACACGACGGCGCTCTCGCTCTACGTGGCTTCGCTCGCGGCTCGCCGGCGCGGCGATCGAGGCAAGGGGAAGCTCTTGGCCGCGGGCGGCGCGACGGTGCTCATGGTCGCCGGCTACCTCGGCGGCCACCTGTCCTACTCCCAGGGCGTGGGGCCCGACCAGACGGTCTTCGACCCGGGGCCCGAGGATTGGACCCCGGCCGCCGACGCCTCCCTGTTGCCCGAGGGTCGGCCGACACGGGTCGTCGTGGAGGAGACCCCGGTGCTCCTCCTGCGCGACGCCGACCAGTTCTTCGCGATCCACGACCGCTGCTCGCACCGCGGGTGCTCACTGAGCGACGGCACGGTCGAGGGCGACGAGATCGTCTGCGCCTGTCACGGCTCGCGCTTCGATCGCAGGGACGGCTCGGTCCGGCGCGGTCCGGCCACCGCGCCCCAGCCGGCCTTCCAGGTTCGCGTGAGCGACGGTCGCCTCGAAGTCCGCCGGCTCGCGCCGGGCTATTAACCTTCAGGGCCCTCCCACGCTGGCCGCAACGGGGTAGCGTTGACGATCCGCCAACGCTACAACTGCAGGTGCAGGCGGAGGGCCTCGTCCAGTTGGCCCACGATCGGAGCTGGGAGTCGGCCCAGGATCGGCCCGAGTCGCTCCACCGAGACGGACCGAACCTGTTCGCCTTGCGCCTTGGAGTCGACCCGCAGTCCAGTGAGCTCTGCCGGTAGGAAGACCTGGAAAGGGAACACCCGCGTGACGTTGCTCGTGATGGGGGACCACGGTGACCACGCCTCGCCCCAAGCGGACCGCGGTGGCGTTGGCGCGATCGTTGCTGACGACGATCGCAGGTCGGCGTTTGTCCGCTTCGCTGCCGCGCGCCGGGTCGAGGTCGGCCAGCCGCACCTCACCGCGCCGCATCTGTGAGCCCGTCGCCGACCGTGCCCTCCCATGCATCTCGCTCCCCTGAGGACTCCCAGTCCTCCCAGGCCGCGGCGTAGTCCTCCTCCAGATCAGCGTGTCGAAGGAGGCGGATGGCGTGCTGAACGGCCGCAGAGCGAGACCGTAGGCCGGACGTGCGGGCGTACTCATCGAGCAGGGCCACGTCTTCCTCGGATACGCTGACGCTCAGCTTCATTCGTCGAATGCTACTCAGGTAGCAACCGCGGTACTACCTGTGACCTCGGCGGTGGCGGCGCGGTTTCTGACCTGCGGGCTGAGGCGAGGGCTGGGCGAGCTGTTGCCAGCGGGCATCGTCGGGTCCGTAGGCGGTCAGGCAAGACAGCGAAACCTCGGGCCCCGCCTACGCCACCCAGCGGGCGTCGGCCAGTTCTTCCCTGTACGTGCCGGTCGCGAGAAACGTACGGAGTCGCCGGCCTTCGGCGAGGGGACGGACCTTGGCGGTAGCCTCGCCCGGGGTCTTGGCCTCGGTCGCGTAGACCTCGCGGTACCCGGGCTCGTCGGGGGCGCGTTCGGGGTCCGTCGCGAAGACGAGATATCCGCGGCGGGCGGCTCGGCGCTCGTTGGCCTGCTCAAGGCGGTCGCGCTCGGCTTCGAGCTCCTGGGCCCACGAGCCGAGATCGATCTGTGTTCCTTGGTCTGAGGTCATCGCGCGTGGCATCGGGATCATGTTGACAGTACGGGCAGACTGACCGGGAGCTCGCCCCTTACGCTATTTTGTCGCAGTTCCGCTGGCTTCCAGGAACCTTCGTAGCTCGACGGTGTCGACGTCGAACGTGTCGAAGAGCTTCTTCGGGACCTTCTCGTAGACCGGGCGGAACATGAGCACGTAGGAGACGCACGAGAGCGCCTCGAAAACGACTGCCGCGGCCAGCCATCCCGGCTTGGCGGACTCGAGTCGGTCGCGTACGTCGCCGAGCCCGGGCGCGAGCACCACGACGAGCCCGACCGCGGCGAGGGGCGCCACCACGGGCAGGGCGCGCCGGGCCAACCGCCGCGGCTCGAAGTGGCTCGGCACCCGCTCGCGCGGCGCCGGCCCTACGACGCGGTAGCTCCCGGAGGCCCCCGCGGTCAAGCTGTATTCCGAGCGCCAAGCATGCCGCCCATGCTAGGAGGGCTGTGGAGCTCGGGTCCTAATCGACCTCGGAGTCAGCGGCCCCGTCGGCCCAGCGCGAAGGCGACGATGGCGACGGCGCCCAGCGCCGCGCCCAGCGCCCGCGGGTCGCGCAGGCGCCCGGCGATGACCGAGCCGGCGATCGAGAGAACCGGAAGCGAGGCCTCCTGCTCCCGCGACTGCCCGCCTCGTGAGGGGGCCGACTCGACGAAGCTCGCGTTGACCTGAGGATCGCTCGCGGCAGCCGCCCGCGTTTCGCGAGTCGGTTGTTCGGGCCCGCCCGTCGCGACTGCCTCGGCATCGGGGGTCGGTTCGGGTTCGCGCGTCGCGTCGGCCGCCGATTCGATGCTCGGCTCGCGCCCGGCAGCCGCCGCCATCGCCCCTTTCTCCTTTTCGCCTTCCCCCGCGGAGGAGTCGTCGGTTGAGGGCACCGGCGCGCTCGTGACGGACCCGCCGGCCGCGGGTGCGGCTGGAGTCTCGACCGCCGCAGACTTTCCCTCGGAGAGCATCGCCGCCAAGTTCTCGGCGAACGTGTCGACGATGCGGGCCGAGACGTCCTGGATGACGCTTCCCCCCATGGCCGCGGCGCGACCGCTCAGCTTGACGTCGGTGCTGATGTGGCCGTGGGTGCGCGACTCGTCGCCCTCGAGGTGCATCTCGACCTTGGCGTCCGCCGTGCCCTGACCGCGCGCCTCCTTGGCCCGGGTGCGCATCACCGCGCGGTGCTGCTCGGGATCGCTCTCGACGATCTTGACCTCGCCGCCGTACTTCATCGACATGGGGCCGACCTTGACCTTGATGGCGACCTTGTAGACGTCTTCGTCCGTGTGCTCGACGACCTCGGCGCCCGGCACGCACGGTGCCACGCGCTCGACGTCGAGGAGCGCCTTGAAGACCTCCTCGATCGGGGCCTCCACATCGAAGTCGTTCTCGAATTTCATGTCTTCTCGCTTTCTCCTACCCGGTCGGTGCAGCGACGCCGCTCATGCTCTCTCTACCCCGTGGTCCAGCGGGACACCCGCTCCGCTGATGGCCTCGACAACTCCGTTCAGCGCGGCGACATCGTGGCCGCTGACCAGCGCATCACAGTGGGGGAGGGCCGCCGCCATCCCTCCGGCGAGCGGTGCGAACCCCCGCGCCGCGCTGCGCGGGTTGACCCAGACGATGCGGTGGGCCAGGCGGGCAAGCCGCTCCATCTCGATCCCCAGACGCGCGGGGTCGTCGCGCTCCCAGCCGTCGGAGAGGACGACTACCACGGCGCCCCGAGCCAGCCCGCGTCGCCCGAAGCGATCGTTGAAGGCGCCCAGCGCCGCGCCTATGCGCGTGCCTCCCGACCAGTCCGGCGCCGCCTGCGCCGCTCGCCGGATGGCCACTTCGGGCCGCCCGTCACGTAGCTCGCGGGTGATGCGCGTCAGCCGCGTGGAAAAGACGAACACCTCGGCGCTCGCGCCGCCCGCCGCCCCCTGCGCCAGCTGCACCAGAGCTCGTGCGTAGGGCTCCATGGAGCCCGAGACATCGCAGATCAGCACCAGCCGGCGAGGCCGCTCGCGCCGGCGCCGGCGCGTGAGGCGCACCGGGTCGCCCCCGGTGCGCAGGCTGCGGCGCATCGTCCTGCGCAGGTCTGCCCGTGTGCCTCGGCGGTGGCGCCGCGTCCGGCGCGCCCGGCGCAGCGGCGGCGCCAGGGCGAGCGCCTGACCCAACTCCCGAACCCGCTCGACCTCCGCGGCGCTGAGCGCAGCGAGGTCGCGATGGGAGAGCCGCTCCCGGCTGCTCGCCACGGCCAGGATCGCCTCTCGGCCCGCCGGCGTGCCCCCGGCGCGGTCGGCGGAGGCGAGCGCTTGGAGGAGCGTAGGGGCGCTCTGACCTGCGGCCTCGCGCGGGGGCGGCGGAGGGTCGGTCGCCTCGTGCGCCGGGCGCCCGGCCCGGGCGGGAGCCGGCGCCCTCGGGTCTCCGCGCGCGTCCGCCGGGTCACGGGCGTCGTCGAAGAGGGCGCGGAAGGTCGCGTCGAAGGCGGAGAGCTGGTCGCGAGCCGAGAGGAGCGTCACCCGGGCGATCCAGTAGAGCTCCGAACGCCCTCTGGGCGCGGTGAGGGAAAGCGCCTCGGCGAGCCGAGCGGAGCGCTCGGGCGTGACGGGCACGCCGACGACATGCAACCGCCGCGCGAGGGCGACCGCGAAGCGAGGGAGATCGACAAGCAGCCCGCCTGGGGTGGCCGCGCGCGTGGCCGCGCCCGCAGCGCTCCACCCGGCGCGACCGGCGCCCTCAGCCACCGCCGGCCTCGACCAGCCAGCCCATGCCGCGCTCGCGCACGAGCTCCTGGTCCTCGCGGTACTTCACGATCGAGCCGAGCGTCCGCTCGGCCGCTCCGGCGTCCAGCCGCGTAACTCCGAGGAGCTCGAGCGCGGCGACCCAGTCGATCGCCTCGGCGATGCCGGGCGGCTTCTGGAGCTCGCCGCCGCGCAGCCGCTGCACGGCCGCGGAAACCTGGACGGCGAGGGTCTGCGAGCTCCCGGGCACCCGGCGGCGCACGATCTCGACCTCGCGCTCAGCCGGCGGATAGTCGATCCAGTGGTACATGCAGCGCCGCTTGAGCGCGTCGTGCAGGTCGCGCGTGCGGTTGGAGGTGAGCACGACCGCGGGCGGATGGGTCGCCCGAATGGTCCCCAGCTCGGGGATCGTCACGCTGGCCTCGGCCAGCAGCTCGAAGAGGAAGGCCTCGAAGTCGTCGTCGGCCCGGTCGAGCTCGTCGACCAGAAGCACCGCCGGCAGCGGCCCCGGATGGGTGATCGCCCGCAGGAGCGGTCGGTGGATGAGGAAGTCCTCCGCGAAGAGCTCCTCCTCGCGAAGCTCGGCGTGGCGGGCCTCGGCGAGGCGGATCCCGAGCAGCTGGCGGGGGTAGTTCCACTCATACAGGGCTTCGGCGGCGTCGATGCCCTCGTAGCACTGCAGGCGGATCAGCGGCGTGTCGAGCACGCGGGCAAGCGCCTTGGCTCCTTCTGTCTTGCCCACCCCGGCCTCTCCCTCGAGCAGCAGCGGCTGGGGCAGCCGGACGCTGAGGAACAGCGCGGTCGCCAGGCCGTCGTCGGCCAGGTAATCGACGTCGTCGAGCCGGGCGCGGAGCGTCTCGATGTCGGGCACGCGCCGGGCCACCTCGGCGCCGGCGCCCGCCCGGGCGGGCGCGGTCACGAGCCGCGCGCGCCGCTTGGGGAGGCAAGGGCCGAGTGAGGGCGGCGCCGGTCGTCGCGCCCTGCGCCGCTGCCTGCTCCGGCGAGCACCGCCTCGTAGTCGGCCCAGGTGTCGACGTCGAGGGGCACCGGCCCGGGCACGGGCACCTCGACGACGGCCTCGCCGAGCCCGTCCATGAGCCTCCAGACGCCCTTGTCGCCGTGAAGGCGGGAGAGGTCGTCGAAGAGCGCCGGTCCGAAGGCAAGCGGATGGCCGCGGCCATCGTCGTAGCGGCTGACGGCCATGGGCGCCTCCCCGCGCCCGGCGAGCAGCGCGCTGACGGTCGCCGCGCTAACGCCGGGCTGGTCGCCGAGCATGAGCACGAGCACCTCGCAGCGTGGGTCGAGCCCCTCGATCGCCGCGGCGATCGAGGAAGAGCAGCCGCCCCGGTAGTCGCGGGCGACCACGACCTCGGCGCCGGCCAGATCGACCCGCTTGCGCACGTCGTCCTCCGCGCCGCCGAGCGCGACGAGGAACTGGTCGAACGAGCACTCGCGTGCGGTCGCGAGGACGTGGTCGAGCAGCGTGACGCCGCGGTAGGCGAGCAGCTGCTTGGGCTGACCGAGCCGCCTGGAGGCGCCCGCCGCCAGGACCAGCCCCGAGGCGAACGGCCTAGACCGCCGCAGTTGCATACCGCGCGGGATCCTGCTCGAACGTTCGCCGGCAGTGGTCGCAGCAGAAGTAGAACCTTCCCCCCGAGTGCTCGACGTGCGGGGAGAGATCGCTCGCCGCGACGGTCATGCCACAGACGGGGTCGACGGAGGTGGCGGATGGCACGGCATTGCCGCCCGGGTCGGACGGCACGACCTGGCCGGCGCGCGAGGCCACCAGCTCGGCGAGGATCGACAGGGCGATCTCCTCGGGCGTGCGCGCGCCGATGTCAAGGCCCGCCGGCGTGCGCAGGCGGTTGAGGCCGTCGGGGGCGAGGTCCAGCGCTTGGACCACGGCGGCGCCGCGCTTGTGGCTGGCCACCAGGCCGACGTAGGGCACGTCGCTCTCTAGCGCCACCCGCAGGGCGTCCTCCTCCCCGCGCCCGTGCGAGGCGACGATCACCGCCACGTCGTCGACGTGCACCGCCTCCAAGGCAGCGACGGGCTCGACGTCGAACCCGACGCGGGTTCCGAGCTCGGCGAGCGCCATCGCGATCGGCGTGTCGCCGACCACCACGACGCGCGCGGCGGGCAGGCGCGGCTCGAGGAAGATCTCCAGGCCCCCGCCGCTGAGGCACGGGTTGGGGACGGTCACCGCGCCCTCGGTCGCCCCCTCCTCGCCGCTGCCCGGCAGGATCCGCAGCAGGAGCGGCTCGCCGGTCTCGAGCACGCGCAGGCCGTGCAGGCGCACGCTGGCCTCCGCGCACGTGCCGCCGACGAACCCCTCGATGCTCCCGTCGGCCAGGACCAGCGCCGCGTCGCCAGGGCGCACGCTGGTCGGTCGCTGCGCGCGCACCACGGTCGCCTGCACGAAGGGCACGCGGTCGCCGGCCAGCGCCCCCGCGCGACGGGCAAGCTCGACGCCCATGCTCACGCCGGCGGCTCCGCGCGGCCCTGCATCGCGGCCCACACCCGCGAGGGCGTGCACGGCATGTCCACGTGCTTGACGCCGAGCGGGGAGAGCGCGTCGACCACCGCGTTGACGATCGCGGGGGGCGAGCCCACGTTGGAGGACTCTCCGACGCCCTTGGCCCCGATCGGATGGTGGGGCGAGGGGACGACGGTCTCGCCCAGCTCCCAATCGGGGCACTCCATCGAGGTCGGCACAAGGTAGTCCATGAACGTGCCGCTCAGGCAGTTGCCCTCCTCGTCGAAGGCGATGTGCTGCATCAGCGCGATGCCCAGGCCCTCGGCCAGCCCGCCGTGGATCTGGCCCTCGACGATCATCGGGTTGATCCGCACCCCGCAGTCGTCGACCGAGATGAAGCGGCGCACGTGGACCTCGCCGGTGCCTTCATCGATGTCCAACACGCAGATGTAGGCGCCGTAGGGGTAGGTCAGGTTCGGCGGGTCGTAGACGGCCTCGGCGTCGAGGTGGCCCTCGACGCCTTCGGGCAGCTCGAGCGCGCCATGGGAGGCGAGCGCCAGTTCTTGGATTGTCTGGCCCTTCTCGGGGTCGCCCTTGATAAACCAGCGGCCCTTCTCCCACTCGAGGTCCTCGGGCGAGGCCTCCAGGGCGGCGGCGGCGATCAGGCGCGCCTTGTCGCGCACCTTGCGGGCCACCATCGCGGTCGCCGCGCCCGACACGGGCGTCGAGCGGCTGCCGTAGGTGCCCAGGCCGAACGGCGTCTGGTCGGTGTCGCCGTGGACGACCTCGATGTCCTCGGGCGGAATGCCGAGCTCCTCGGCGACGATCTGGGCGAACGTCGTCTCGTGGCCCTGGCCCTGGGTCTTGACCGAGATCCGCAGGACCGCCTTTCCCGTGGGGTGCAGGCGCAGCTCGGCGCCGTCAGCCATGCCCAGGCCCGCGATGTCCATGTCCTTGCGCGGGCCGGCGCCGACCGTCTCGGTGAAGAACGAGACGCCGATCCCCATGAGCTTTCCGTCCCCCTCGCCGGCGCCGTGGGCCCGGCGCCGTTGCGCCTGCTCGCGGAGCAGCTCGTCGTAGCCGGCGATCCGCATCGCCTCCCGCATCGCGGCCGGGTAGTCGCCGCTGTCGTAAACCCAGCCGGTCTTGGTGGTGTAGGGGAACTGCTCGGGCCTGATGAAGTTCTTCATCCGCAGCTCGACCGGGTCGATCTCCATCTCGTCGGCGAGCAGGTCGACCATGCGCTCGACGAGATAGGCGGCCTCCGTGACCCGGAAGGAGCACCGGTAGGCCACGCCCCCGGGGGCCTTGTTGGTGTAGGCCCCGATCACCCTGCAGTGCGCCGCCTCGAGGTCGTAGGAGCCGGTGAAGATGTGGAAGAACCCGGCCGGGTACTTGCTCGGCTGCGCGGTGGCATTGAACGCTCCGTGATCGGCGAGCGTGGTCACGCGCAGCGCGCGGATCTTTCCGTCGCGGTCGGCGGCGATCTCGCCGCGCATGATGTAGTCGCGGGCAAAGCCGGTCGAGGTGAGGTTCTCCGAGCGGTCCTCCATCCACTTGATCGGCTTGCCGGTCACGATCGAGCCGACGATCGCGCACACGTAGCCCGGGTAGATCGGGACCTTGTTGCCAAAGCCCCCGCCGATGTCGGGCGCGATGACCTGGATCTTGTGCTCGGGCAGCCCGGCCACGAGCGCGTAGAGGGTGCGGTGGGCGTGGGGCGCCTGGGTCGTGCACCACAGCCGCAGCTTGCCGGTGACCCCGTCGTGGTCGGCCACTGCCCCGCAGGTCTCCAGCGGCGCGGGATGCACGCGCTGGAACGGGATCTCCTGGGTGACCACGACGACGTCGGCGTCGTCGAAGACGCGGTCGGTCTCATCGGAGTCTCCGGCCTCCCAGTCGAAGATGTGGTTGTCGGTGCGCCCCTCCTGGTCGTCGCGGATGACCTCGGCGTCGGGCTCGAGCGCCTTGCGGGGGTCGACGATCACCGGCAGCGGGTCGTACTCGACGTCGACGAGCTCGAGCGCGTCGCGGGCCGCGTAGCGGTCGTCGGCGATCACGAAGGCGACCTCCTGGCCCTGGAAGCGCACCTTGTCGGTCGCGAGCACGGCCTGGGTGTCGTTCGAGAGGGTGGGCATCCAGGCAAGGCCCTGTTCCTCGAGGTCCGTGCCGGTGATGACCGCGTGGACCTTGGGATGCGCGAGCGCGGCGGAGGTGTCGATCGAGACGATGCGCGCGTGGGCGAGCGGGCTGCGAAGGACCGCGCCGTGGAGCATGCCCGGCAGCACCAGGTCATCGACGAAGTTGCCCTGGCCGCGGATGAAGCGCGGGTCCTCCTTGCGCTTGAGCCGGCCGAAGCCGATCGGACGTTCTTCGACAGTGGCCATGCTCAGCTCTCCTCGGTCGTGGCGCCGGCCGTCGCGGCGGGGTGCTCGGCCGCCCAGCGGATCGACTTGACGATGTTCGTATACCCCGTGCAGCGACAGAGCTGACCCGAGATCGCCCGTCTTATCGTGTCGTCGGAGGGATCGGGATCCTGGTCGAGCAGGGCCCGGGCGGTGAGCATCATGCCCGGCGTGCAGAAGCCGCACTGAAGGCCGTGCTCCTCGACGAAGCCCTGCTGGACGGGGTCGAGCTCTCCGTCGCGCTCGAGGTCCTCGACGGTGCGGACCTCGCGGCCGCCCGCCATCGCGGCGAGCCACGTGCACGACTTGACGGGCTTTCCGTCCATGAGCACGACGCAGGCGCCGCAGTTGGAGGTGTCACAGCCCCAGTGGGTCCCGGTCAGCCCGAGCTCGTCGCGCAGGAAGTGGACGAGCAGAAGCCGCGGCTCGATCTCCCGCGTGACCTCCTCGCCGTTGACGGTCATGGTCACCTGCATGGTCATCCCTCCTGTCGAAGCGCGCGCTCGACGGCCCTGCGCAGCGCGCGGATCGTCAGCTCGCGCGCCAGATGGCGCTTGTAGTCGGCGGGCCCCCGCTGGTCGTCGGGGGGCGAGCAGTCCTCGGCGGCCATGTCGCCGGCCTGCGCGAAGAGCTCCTCGGAGGGCGCCTGCCCGCGCAGCGCCTGCTCGGCGCGCTGCGCGCTCTGGCCGAGCATCCCGACTCCGCTGAGCCCGATGCCCACCTCGGAGAGGGTCGAGCCCTCGAGCCACACCGCGGCTCCGGCGGCGGTGATCGCCCAGTCGCCCGTTCGCCGCTCGACCTTCTCGTAGGCGCTGGCGCCGTTCGGGCGCAGCGGGAGCCTGATCGCGACGAGCATCTCGCCGTCGCCCACCGAGGTCTCGAAGGGTCCGTGGTAGAAGCTCGCCATCCCCTCCGTCCGCTCGCCGTCGGCGCCCCTGATGACCACGGCGGCGTCGAGCGCCGTGGCGACCGCCGAGAGGTCCTCGGAGGGATCGGCCTGGCACAGCGCGCCGCCGGCCGTCCCCCAGTTGCGCACGACCGGGTCGGCGATGATGCGCTCCGCGTCGGCGATGATCGGGAAGCGCCGCTGGAGCAGCTCTGACTCGAGCAGCTCGCGGTGACGGGTCATCGCGCCGATGCGGACCTCGCCGTCCTCCTCGGAGATGTAGGAGAGCTCGTCGAGGTCGTTGATGTCGACGAGGTGCTCGGGCGCGGCCATGCGCATCTTCATCATCGGCAGCAGGCTGTGCCCGCCGGCGATGATGCGCGCCTCTGGGCCGAGCTGCCTGAGGAGCGAGAGCGCGTGCTCCACGCTCGTCGCGCGCTCGTATTCGAACGGTGCGGGGACCTGCACGGCGTTCTCCTCTCTCTTCCGGCCAGACGGCGGCGCCGTGGCGTGGAGGCTTACGTTGCCACCTAAACCTCCGAGGCGCAAGGCTCACCGATCGTAGCCGCGCCATTTGCGCATCCTCCGCTGCGGTCGTAGCATCACGACCGTGCCCGGGTGACGCTAGAGAGCGCCCCGACTTCGACTCCGTGTCTCCATCTCCGTCGGCGCCCGCGGGCGGAGAGAAGGCTCACGTGCGCGTCCGACGCCGGTTGCCCTCGGCGGCGCGCGCGAGCGCCACCTTTTCGGTCCTCCGTCTCTGCGAACGAGCAACGTGAAAGGAAGAGCCGCATGAAGCGTCACAACATCGAGTTCCTGTGGGGATGGTTCGACGCGCTACGTCGCCGAGACGCCGAAGCGATGACCGAGGCGCTGGACCCCGACGTCGTCTGGCAGGGAATCCGCGAGGACCTGGTCTGTCAGGGCCCCCAGGAAGTCGTCGCCGCCTTCGTCGAGGGCTACGACGCCGACCAAGAGATCGACTCGCTCGAGCTGCTGGGGACCGAAACGCACGTCGTCCTGGGCGTCCGCTCCCCCGACCTCGGCGACATCGACGGGATCGACCTCGGCGGCGAGATCTACAACGTCTTCGCCATCTCCGACCACAAGATCACCCGGATCGAGGACTACCTCCGGCGGGAAGAGGCGCTGGCCGCGGCAGGGCGGCAGGTGAGCTGACCTACCCCCAGGGCCCAGCCTCTGCAGTATCTCCGCGCCAACTGACCGACGCCGGTCGAAGCGCCCACGCCGGCGAAGCCCACCGCCGACTCGTCATCTGACGCCACCGCTTCGCGCGCTGGCACACTATGTACGGCTTGGGCGCGAGGTCCGGGCGAGGGGTTCCACGACTTTGGCGGATCTAGCGATGCAGCGAAACCAGGCGTCACCCGGGACGCCCGAGTGGCACCGGCGTGACAACGAGCGCAATGACCGCGCGACCGCCGCGCGCCTTCGCCGCGATGGCGCCAGATCGCTCGGCCGCAATCTCGAGGAAGGGGCCGCTCTGGTGAAGCTCGGCTTCGACGTTGAGCTCGCATTCAAGCGAGCGCGCGAGACGCGTTGACCGAGTCCCTTGACGCGCCCGCGCTGTTCCGGCGATTTCACGAGGCTGAGGTGCGCTACGTAGTCGTTGGCGGGTTCGCGGTCATCGCTCACGGTTTTCAGCGGTTCACAAAGGACCTCGATGTCTGCCCGGACCCTGCGCCCGACAACCTCGCGCGCCTGGCCTCGATGCTTGCCGACCTCGGAGCTCGGCATG
Organism: Solirubrobacterales bacterium; assembly: GCA_038199375.1. Taxonomy (GTDB): domain Bacteria; phylum Actinomycetota; class Thermoleophilia; order Solirubrobacterales; family Solirubrobacteraceae; genus JBBPZA01. The sequence goes on from JBBPZA010000123.1 coordinate 21,385, forward strand.
CCGGGCTCGGCGACTTCGGACCGGAGGAGTTCCCCTTCGATCCGACCGATCCGGGTCAGCTCGCCGAAGGCGGCAACTTCCGGCTGGAGACCCCGCTCGGCGACCTCGACGTGATGCAGTGGATCCCGGGGATTCCCGGCGGCCTGGCCTACGACCACCTCGTTCGTGGCGCGCTGACTGCTCCAGTCCACGGCATCCCGGTCACCGTCTGCTCGCTCCGGGACCTGCGTGAGATGAAGCGGACCGCCGATCGTCCGCAGGATCGCATCGACCTCGAAGCGCTCGCCGTGGCGCAGGGCGACGCGTAGGCCGTACGCCGGGGCGCCGCGCTCAGGCGGCACCGGGGATGCACGAGTGGCACCGCTGTGACGCTCAAGGCGGTCTAGCTGGGCACACAGACACAGATTTAGACGACCCATAATCTATATTCGTGCTGGCCTGGAAAATATGTCAGACTGTTCTGGATGGCATCTTCGTCGCGGCGGGATTTCTTGCGTGGAGGGGCATTGCTGGGCGCGGCGGGGGGTGCCGTTTTGGCCTCGCGAGCCCTCGGAACGGCGCCGGCCGGAGCCGAGAATCACGCGGGTATGGGTCAGGGCGGCGTGATGGGGCATGGCGGCGGGGCGACTGGTCCGACGTTTCGCAAGGGCTCCCGGGTTGATCACCGCGCGAACGGCTTCAACCCCACCGAGTTGCTGCGCGACTTCGATTACGGCAAGACGCGACGCCTGGCCAGCGGGCGGGTGCTGCGCGAGTGGGAGGTGTTCGCCGCAGACAAGGAGATCGAGGTCGCTCCGGGGATGAAGTTCCCGGCGTGGACGTTTGACGGGCGGATCCCCGGGCCGACGCTGCGCTGCCGGGAGGGCGAGCGGCTGCGGCTGCGGTTCGTCAACGGCTCAGCGCACCCGCACACCATGCACTTTCACGGCATCCACCCATCAGATATGGACGGCGTACCTGGACAGGGTGCGGGCCTCATCCAGCCCGGTCAGAGCACGACGTATGAGTTCGACGCCGAGCCGTTTGGGCTGCATCTCTATCACTGCCACGCGGGACCGTTGGCCGAGCACATCGCCCGCGGCATGTACGGCACGTTCATCGTCGATCCCCGTCAGGGGCGCCCGGACGCCGACGAGATGGTCATGGTCATGCACGGCTACAACACGAACTTCGACGCCGAGGGCAACCAGCTCTACGCGGTCAACGGCATCCCGTTCCACTACAACGACGAGCCTGTGCGGGTCAAGCGCGGCGAGCTGGTGCGGATCTACCTCGTCAACGTCCTGGAGTACGACCCCATCAACTCGTTCCACCTGCACGGCAACTTCTTCAACTACTTCCCGACCGGCACGAGCCTTCAGCCTGTGCAGCTCACCGACACGATCGCCCAGGTGCAGGGCGAGCGCGGCATCTGCGAGGTGCGCTTCCCGTCTCCCGGCCAGTTCATGTTCCACGCTCATAAGACGGAGTTCGCCGAGCTCGGCTGGATGGGCCACTTCGAGGTGAGCTCATGAGCATCGCTGACCATTCACCGTCGTCGCCCGCACCGTCCGGGTTGGAGCGGCTGCCCGCGTGGGCGCTCGCCGTCGTCCCGCTCGTGCTCATCGTTTCGGCGCTCGGCGCCTTCGCGGCGTTCGGCGGCGCGACGCTCGGCGAGCGCGTCGGTCCTCCAGCCGAGGAGCTCGCCGTCGAGCGCACCGTGCTGCGACCGGGAGAGATCGACCTGACCGTGCGCAACACCGGGCCAGACCCCGTCCAAGTCGCGCAGGTCTTCGTCAACGACGCCTACGTCGACTACAGCGCCAGCAAGCAGGAGGTCGGCCGGCTCAGCACCCAAGAGCTCAAGCTCGACTACCCCTGGCAGGAGGGATCGCCGTACGTCGTCACGATGGTGACCGCCACCGGCGTGACCGTCGAGCACGAGATCGAGGCCGCGGTCGAGACACCGACTCCAGGCGGCGGCTTCTTCGGGCTCATGGCGCTCATCGGCGTCTACATCGGGGTGTTGCCGGTCGTGTTGGGCATGCTCTTCCTCCCGTTGCTGCGGCGCCTTGACGAGCGCTGGGTGCGGCTGGCCATGGCCGTGACCATCGGCCTGCTGGGCTTTCTGGTCATCGACGGCTCGCTGGAAGGCCGCGAGATCGCCGAGGGCAGCTCGGGTGTCTTCGGGGGCGTCGAGCTGGTCATCATCGGCGCGACCGTCGCGTACTTCGCGCTCACGGCGGTCGATCGGTACCTGCTCTCCCGGCGCGACGTCGCCCAGGCCAAGGGAGCGTCGGGCTTTCGCCTCGCGCTCATGATCTCCGTCGGCATCGGACTGCATAATCTCGGTGAGGGGCTGGCGATCGGGTCGGCCTACGCGATCGGGGCGCTCGCGCTCGGCGCCTTCCTCATCATCGGCTTCGCGATTCAGAACACCACAGAGGGTCTGGCCATCGTCGCGCCGCTCAACGCCGAGCGCCCGAGTCTCGGTCGCCTCGCGCTGCTCGGCGTCATCGCGGGGGCGCCTGCCATCCTCGGTACGGTCGTCGGCGCCGCCGCCTTCAACGCCGAGCTGGCCGCACTGCTGATCGGCATCGGCGTCGGCGCCGTCGTCCAGGTCATCCAGCAGCTCATTCCCGCCATGCGCGACGGCGCAGGTCGCGCCCTGTACCCAGCGAGCATCGGCGGCATGCTTGCCGGCGGCGCGGCGCTCTATGTCACCGGGCTGCTGGTCAGCGCGTGATGGTTGTGAACGTCCACCCGACCTCGCACACGCACACCGGCGCCAGTGAGGCCGTCGAGGACTACGCCAAGGCGATCTATGCCCTGCAGGGCAAGGTTGGCGGCCGGCCCGTCACCACCAGCCAGTTGGCCGCACGACTTCAGGTCACCCCCGGCTCCGCCTCCGCGATGGTCAAAAAGCTCGCCGAGCTCGGGCTCGCGGAGCACACCCCCTATAAGGGCGTCACCCTGACCGGCGAAGGCGAGCGCCTCGCACTGGAGGTGCTGCGCCACCACCGCCTCCTGGAGCTCTACCTCGCCGAGCACCTCGACGTGCCCTGGGACCGCGTACACGACGAGGCCGACGCGCTCGAGCACGTGCTCTCCGAAGAGCTCGAGGCGCGCATCGCCGCCAAGCTGGGCCACCCGACGCATGATCCGCACGGCGACCCGATCCCCACCGCCAAGCTCACGCTCGAAGAGCACCCCACCACCAGCATGGCCGCCGTGGGCCCCTGCATGCGCGGCCGGCTCGTGCGGGTCTCTGACGCCAACCCCGAGATGCTGCGCTACCTCGAGCAGCAGGGTGTCGCGGTCGGCGACGCCTTTGAGGTGGTCGACCGCCAACCCTTCGACGGTCCCATCACGGTCCGCTTCGGCGAGCACCTTCACGTGCTCGGTGGCGCGCTGGCCTGCGCCATGCGCGTCCAGCTCGACTGAGATGGACGCCGACCAGCCCATGCACGCGGCGACCCCGCGGCGCCTCGCCTCCCCGCTCGCCGCCGTCCTGCTCGCGGGGGCGGCGCTGCTCGCCGGCGGGTGCGGCGACGACAGTGATGCCGGCGTGCGGATCGGCATGCAGGATCTGCAGTTCGAGCCGCGCGAGGAGACCGTGCGGGTCGGCCAGCGCGTCGAGTGGCGCAACGACGAGGACGCCCCCCACAACGTCCTCGCCACCGCCGGCGCGCGCTTCCGGTCAGAGACCCTCGGCCGCGACGACACGTTCGCGTTCACGCCGAGCCGGGCCGGCGCCATCCGCTACGTCTGCACCCTTCACCCGGGAATGACCGGAACGCTGCGAGTAGCCGGATGAGCGGCACGACGCACCCAGGCGCCGCGCGGCCTCTCGCGGCTCTGGGAGAGCGGCTCGAGCTCCGCTCCACGGGGCCGCGGGGCAACCAGACGGTGGCCGAGCTGCGCTCCGATTACGAGCTCCTCACGAGCGGCGAGCGTCTTGCTCAGGCATCTCGGTTGAGTCGGACAGTCACGGGAATCGCTGCCGGGCGCAAGCCGTGAACGGTTTCGAGCGCGGCGAGGATGCGCGAGCCGCCCAGCTCCGGCCGGAGGAGCTGCTCTCGGTAGCCAGAGCGCGGGCCTACCCGATGAAGCCCTCGTCCTTGAGCCACTCCTGGACGACCTTGTCGTCCGGGACCCCGTTGACTTCGACCTCTGCGTTGAGATCCTGCAGCTTCTTGCTGTCGAGCTTCGCCGCGATGGGTCTGAAGATCGCCTCCAGTTGTGGATTGGCCTTCAGGACCTCTTCGCGCACGTTGAGCGCGGGGTTGTTCTTGGGAAAGAAGTCCTTGTCGTCCTCGATAGTCCTGAGGTTGTTGGGGCTGATGCGACCGTCGGTGATTGAGACCTGGCCGAAGTTGCACGTGCCGCCCTTGTCGACGCCCTGGTTGATCTCGCCGTAGATCAGGCCCTCGGCTTCGAGCTTGACGACCTTCGGGAACTTGAAGGCGTAAGCCTTCTCCACGCCAGGAAGGCCGTCCTTTCGGGTGGAGAACTGCTCGCCGACGCACACCGAGGCCTCGCCGGGGATCGTCGAGATGAGCGTCTCGAAGTCCGAGATCTTCCTGACGCCGAACCTCTCGTAGGACTCGCTCTTGACCGCGAAGGTGTAGGTGTTGTTGGCGGGGGCGGGCTCCAGCCAGCGGATCTTGTTCACCTCGAGATCCTTGGCGGCCACCGCCTGGTACTGCTTACGCTCGTCCGGGATTGCCTTCTCCTTTAGGTAGGTCACCCACGCCGTGCCCGTGTACTCCCAGTACAGGTCGATGTCCCCGGAGGTCAGCGCCTCGCGCGCGGCGACGTTGCCCACCAGGCCGGTCTTGTCCTTGACCGTCGCGCCTGCCGCCTTGAGCACCTGGATGGTGATCACGGCGAGCAGCTTCTGCTCGGTGGAATCCTTGGAGCCCACCGTGATCGACTTACCCTTCAGCGCATCCGCCGGGATGCTGCCGCCGCTGCCCGTGCCCTCTTCCTCGCCGCACCCGGCGATCACGAGCATGAAGGCAGCGAATGCCGCCACCAGGAGCGCCGACGGGCTCCTCGTTGTCCGTCGCATGGACCATTCCCTCCCTATTGGTTGGCCTACACCTTCGCAAGACGGGCGCTAAAGGGGCTGGAGGTCGCGCGCGGGATCGATCGACCAGCGGCGCGCGACCTCGGCGAGCGCGTCGTCGAGCGGCCAGCGGTCTGGGCGAAGCTCGCCCTCGAAGTCCGGGACGCCGCCCTTGAGGGCCATCGAGCCGGTGTTGTCGCCGGTGGCGCGGAGCTCCGCCACCTCCTCGGCGCTCAGGACGAGCCCGGACGGCGTCGCGGCGAGCTCGATTCGCTTGTCCTCGATCGCCCGCGCGCCGGCGCCAGCCTCCTGGATGAGCGTGGGCGCCGTGCAGGCGACGGGCGCACGGGCGAGGTCCCACTGGCAGGCAAGCTGGAGCATGGTCAGCCCGTGGCGCCGGGCGATCGGGCGCATGCGCTCCATCCGCTCCGTGCCCGCCTCGACCCAGCCCGCCGGCCGGAAGCCGCGATGGTCTCCGCGCCGGAACTCGTGGCCGACGCGGACGTCGTCGTGGAAGAGGCCCCCGTAGTCGACGACGCGCGCGATCAGCGCCACGCCCGCCGAATGTGCGGCGGGGAGCACGAGCTCCCCGGGCCACGGCTCCAGCGGGTTGAGGATGATCATCGCCCAGTCGATCAACGAACCGAAGCGCTCGAGGCAGGCGATCAGGTCGAGCGTGAAGCCGTTGGCCGGGCCGGGGGCGAGGCCGATCATGCGCGTCAGGCCCGCCGAGCGCAGGGCGGCCATGCCCTCCCAGACGGCGTCGTCGGTGTAGCCGATCCGGTCGGGGTTGTGGAGCAGGAGGAGGTCGAAGCGGTCGACTCCGCAACGCTCGAGCGAGTGCTCGGCCGCGGCGCGAAGGTAGGAGGCGTACTGGTCAGGGCCCCGAAGCCGCGGGTCGGTGAAGCGCGGGAAGCCCCGCGGGCCGTCGCGCTCGCCCTCGTAGAAGTCGTGGCCGATCGCGCCCACGAGGCAGTACTCATCCCGCGGGATCCCGCGAAGGGCCCGCCCGAGCAGGCGGTCGGCCTCGCCCGCGCCGTAGACGTCGGCGGTGAGCACGGTGTCGATGCCGCGGCCCGGGCGCACCAGCGCCTCGAGCCGGTCGTCCGAGAGCGGCTCGCCGAAGTGCATGAAGCGCCCGCCGCTCCAGGTGCCCACGGCGACGTGGGAGGGGTCGCGCATCCTCCCAGGGTACGAGTCGGCGGCTCGCGGCGGCCGATCGCGCAAGGCGTCCGCGTGCCGCCGAGCGCGACCGCGGTCAGCTCTCGGGCGGCTGCTGGGCCAGCTTGATCACCGAGAAGACCTCGCCGTGGGGCCCGTTGAGCACCGCGAAGCGCCCGATGGAAATGTCCGTCGGCGCAATCGACACCTTCCCGCCCAGCGAGCCCGCCTTCTCGGCCGCCTCGTCGGTGTCGTCCACCGCGAAGGAGACCGACCAGTGCGGGGGAATGTCCTCCGGCCACTGGTCGCTCATCTCCGTCGCCCCGCCGACATTCTTGCCGTCGAGCAGCCACAGGGTGTAGTCGGTCCCCTCCATCTGCGAGGTCTCCGGCGTCCAGCCGAACACCTCGCCGTAGAAGGTTCTTGCGCCTTCGAGGTCGCGGGTGGCCAGCTCGTTCCAGCACAGCGAGCCCGGCTCGTTGACCACCGCGGCGCCTTTGTGGTCCCCCGGCTGCCAGACGGCGAAGGCGGCGCCCTCGCTGTCGAGGAAGACCGCCATCCGGCCCGCCGTCAGCACGTCCATCGGCTCGAGCATGGCCTGGCCGCCCGCCTCGGCGACCTTCGCCGCCGTCGCGGCGGCGTCCTCCACGCTCACGTAGGTCGTCCACATCGGCGGCTGGCCCTCGCCCTGGAGCGGCCCGAGCCCCGCGACGTGCCTTCCGCCGAGCATGAACATCCGGTAGCCGCCGGTCTCCTCGATCGTGCCGGTCTCCACCGCCTCCCAGCCGAACAGACCTTCGTAGAAGCGCGCCGAAGCCTCGGGATCCGGCGATCCGAGGTCGACCCACGACGGGGTTCCGGGGGCGTAGGCATCAGGCTCGCTCACGGCGGCGGCTCCTTGCAATCGGGCGGTCGGCGGGGGCCGGATCCTCTCACGAGGGGGTCGCGTGCGCCACCGCGACACCCAAAGAGGTCAAGCCGCGGGCGCTGCGCGCCGAAATATCGAGGAAGGAAGGCGTCGAAGCGCACCGCGACGACGCCCAAGACCAGACACGCGGACTCGACAGACACGAGGAGAACCATGACCCCCGTCCTCAAACGGGACGCGGATGACGCGCCCGCCCGCCGCTTTCGGCTCCGGCTCGACGGCCCCGCGCGCAAGCTTGCCCTGGGCAGCGCGGCGATCGCGCTGCTCGTGGCCCTCTCCGTCGTCGCGACGATCTGGCGCCTGGACGTCGTCCAGGCGAAGTACGGGCTCGTCGAGAGGCAGGCGGCCTCGTCGGCGGGGCTCGGCGAGTTGCGCGCCAACATCTCCGATCGCTCCGAGGCGACCCACCGCGCCATCGACCGTGGGGACGGCCGGTCCCGGCGCGAGGTCTCAAACCTCGAGGTGACCTTCGCGCCGCTCGTCGACCGGATCCTGCGCGACGGCCACAACGACGCCGAGGCCCGCCGCTCGCTCACCGACATCCGCACGGCCAACCTCGCCGTGGTTCGGGCAACCGACGCCGCGCTGCGGGCGATCGGCACCCGTGGGGGCGACGCGGCCGAGCGGCGCTTCGAAGCCAGCGTCGACGACGTCGAAGCCGTCGTCACTCGGTATGCGCGCGGCGAAGCGGCCGAGGTGCCCGAGTTCGCCGACGCCGCGGCGAGGGCGACCGACCAGGCGCGAATCGTGGCCCTGCTGTTCGGGCTCCTCGCCCTCCTCGTGACCCTCGCGCTCGCCGTCTACGCAATCCGTCTGTTCAAGCGGCTCTTCGATCGCATCAAGAAGGCCTCCGTCGTCCTCAACGGCGCCTCGTCGGAGATGCGCGCGGCCGCGAGTCAGGCGGCGGCGGCGACCAGCCAGCAGTCCGCCGCGATCGCCGAGGTCGCGGCGACCGTCGACGAGCTCGCCGCGACCGCGGCGTCCATCGCCGACACCACCCGGCGCGGCGCCGGGGCGGCCGAGCAGACCGGGGCCTCGATGCACGACATGCGCGAGGAGGTCCAGGCCATCTCCGATCGATCGCTCGCCCTGGGCGCCCGCAGCCAGCAGATCGGAGAGATCCTCGAGCTCATCAACGAGATCGCCGAGCAGACCAACCTGCTTGCCCTCAACGCCGCGATAGAAGCGGCCCGCGCCGGCGATGCCGGTCGCGGCTTCGCCGTCGTCGCGAGCGAGGTCCGCAAGCTCGCAGAGCGCAGCGTTCGCTCGACCGAGTCGATCAAGGAGATCGTTTCCTCCGTCCAGGACGAGACCAACGCGACGATCATGGCGACCGAGCAGGGCTCCAAGCGCGCCCAGGAGGTCGCCGATCTCATGGGCGAGACCGCGGAGGGCCTCGACGAGAGCACCCGCGCGACCGAGCAGCAGAAGGAGGCGGCCGGCCAGGTCGCCTCCACGATGGTCGAGATTCGCAGCGCCGCCGAGCAGCTCGCCGGCGAGCAGGAGCAGCGGGCCAGCATCGCCGGGCAGGTCGAGGATCTCGTCCGCGACCTCGAGGCGGTGCTCGCCGACGAGGGCCTGGCGACCGCCGGCGAGCCGGTCGCGTCCGCCAACGGAGCCGGCCCGGCGAGGATGTCGTGAGCGCCACCCACGTTCGCGTTCGCGTCGGCGAGGAGCACTACGCCCTCCCGATCGAGGAAGTCACCGAGGTCTCAGAGCTCCCGGTGCGGACCCCCGTGCCCGAAGCGCCGAGCACCGTCCTGGGGGTCGCCAGCCTCCGCGGGCAGGTCATCCCGGTCGCCGACCTGGCGGCGATCCTCGGCGTGGGGCGCTCCGAGCGCCCGGGCCGGATGGTCGTCGCCCAGGTGGGCGGGCACCGCGCCGGCCTCGCCGTCGACGCCGTGACCGACGTCGGCGTCCTTCCCACCGCGTCTGAGCCCGCGGGCGGCCGGCACCTGGCCGGCGCCGCGCTCGTCGAGGGCGACCTCGTCGGCCTCCTCGCGGTCGGATCGGTGCTCGATGCCATCGGCGGTGGCCGGGGATGAGCGGCCCCGACGCAGCCCTGCTCGACCTCTTCCGCGAGGAGACGGCCGAGCGCCTGGACCGCATCGTCGAGGGCCTGCTGGCCGCCGAGGCCGGCGGCGCCCACGCGGAGCAGGTCGACGCGCTCTTTCGCGACGTCCACTCCATCAAGGGCAACGCCGGCATGGTGGGCTTCGACGAGGCTCGGGCCATAGCGCACGCCATGGAGGACCTCCTCGACCGCTCGCGGGAGCGCGGCGAGCTGGCCCTCTCCCTGGTCGAGCCCCTCCTGCAGGCCTCGGACGCCATTCGACGGGCGGTCGAGGGCGAGCACGGCGTGGCCGCCCCGGCGATCGCCCGCTTGAGCGTGCACGACGAAGGGCCGCAGACGCCCCGCGAAGCATCTGTGGCCGGGGGAGCGCCCGTGGCCGGGGGAGCGTCGCCGACCGCAGGAGCGTCCGCCAATGGGGACGCTTCGACGACTGGGCCCGCGCCCGCCGCCGCCGGCGGCTCGCTCCGGGTCGCGGCCGAGAAGGTCGACACGCTCCTCGACGCGGTCGGCGAGGCCTCGCTGCACCACCGCCGCATCGAGCACCTCGTCGGCGACGACTCCCGGAGCGCCGGCAACGAGGCTCTCGATGAGGAGCTCGACCGCGGCCAGCGGCTCCTGGGCGACCTCCAGGACGCTGTCCTTCAGATGCGAACGCTGCCGCTCGCTTCGATCGCCGGACGCTTCCCGCGGGCGGTGCGCGACCTCGCCGTGCACGAGGGCAAGGAGGTCGAGCTCGTGCTGGAGGGCACCGAGACGCAGCTCGACCGCACGATCCTCGACGGAATCTCCGAGACGATCTCCCACCTGCTCTCGAACGCCGTCGTGCACGGCCTCGAGCCCGCCGCCGAGCGTGAGCAGGCCGGCAAGCCGGCGCGGGGCCGCGTCGAGCTGCGCGCCGAGCAGCGCGGCGGCATGGTCGCCATCGAGGTCTCAGACGACGGCCGGGGCGTCCGCGACGAGGTCCTGCGCGAGGCGAGCCGGCGCGGCTCGCTCGTCGACGTGCTGGCCGAGGCCGGCTTCTCGACCGCCGAGCGCGTGACCGAGGCGGCCGGGCGGGGTGTGGGGCTCGATGCCGTCAAGACGAGCGTCGAGGCCCTCGGGGGCAGCCTGGAAGTCGTCAGCCGCCCCGGGTCGGGCACGCGCGCCACTCTGTTGCTTCCGCTGACCCTCGCCCTGCTGCGGGTCCTGCTCGTCGAGCGCGACGGCTATCCCTTCGGCATCCCGCTCGGAAGCGTCATCGAGGCGCTTCCCGTCGAGCACAGCACCGCGCTGGGCGGCCGGACGGTGCTCGAGCTTCGCGGTCGCTCGGTCGCGCTGACCGATCTGGCCCAGAGCCTGGGCGCCGCCGGCGCGCCGCTCGGACCGCGCGCGCCGGCCATCGTCGTCGCCGCCGGCGGCGAGCGGGCCGCCCTGCTGGTCGACGGAGTCCTCGGCGAGCAGGAGGTCGTGGTCAAGTCGCTCGGCCTGCTGGCGTGGGTGCCGGGCTACCTCGGCGCGGCCGTCCTGGGCGACGGGCGAGTCGCCCTCGTGCTCGACCCCGCCCACGTGATCCGCAGGGCCGCCCTCGGCCGCTCCGCGCCGCCCGCCGCGCGTAACGCCCCGACGCTCGACGCGGGCACCCAGAACGCCGCCGTTCCCAAGGGAAGCGGCGGCGTCAACGGGAGTGTGGGCGCCAACGAGAGGCCGTCGGCCAACGGCGGCGCAGCCGCCAACGGGGCCTCGCGGCGCTCGCGGGTCCTCGTCGTCGACGACCAGATCACCGTCCGCGAGCTTCAGCGCAGCATCCTGGAGACCGCCGGCTACGAGGTCGGCACCGCCCGCGACGGGCGCGAGGCGCTCGACGCGCTGACCGGCGACGCGGTCGTCGACCTTGTCGTGACCGACCTGCAGATGCCCAACCTCGACGGCATCGGGCTGCTCGAGGCGATCCGGGCGGACCCCGAGCGCGCCGAGCTTCCGGTCGTCGTCCTCACCTCGATGGGCGACGAGGCCGACCGGCGCAAGGGCGCGCAGGCCGGCGCGGACGCCTACCTCGTCAAGCGCGACTTCGACCAGCGCGCCCTGCTGGACACCGTGGCCCGGCTGATCGGCGAATGAGCGCGCCCCGGGACATCGCCCGCATCGCGGTGTGCGAGGACTCGCGCACCTTCGCGGCCGGCCTGCGCGGGTTTCTCGAGCGCGACGACGACCTACGGGTGGTGTGCGTGTGCCAGAGCGCCGAGCAGCTGCTCGCCGCGCTTCCCGGCGCTCGCCCCGATCTCGTCACCATGGACCTCGACCTGCCGGGGATGGACGGGGTCGAGGCCACCAGGCGGATCATGGCCACCGCGCCGGTTCCCGTTCTCGTCCTCAGCGAGCATTCGGGCCGCGGCTCCGAGCGGGCCGCCGCCGCTCTCTCGGCGGGTGCGCTGGACGCCGTCCCGAAGTCCGAGCTGCGTCTCGACGCGGCCGACGGCCTGGGCGCCGTGGCCCTGCGCCGCCGCGTCAAGCGCCTGGCCCGCGCCCGTGTCCACGGCGTCGGCCGGAACGGCGCCGGAGCCGCGGGCTCGGCGGCGGGAGCGGTCCTCGAGCTCAACGGGCGCCGGATCGGCGCAATCGGCGTCTGCTCGTCCACCGGCGGCCCGCAGGCGCTGCGGACGATGCTCGATCGCCTGCCCGCCGACTTCGCCGTCCCCGTCCTCGTCGTCCAGCACATAGCGCCGACCTTCGTCGACGGACTGGTGCGCTGGCTCGACCGCGACCTCGCCGTGCCGGTGCGGATCGCCCGCGACGGAGAGCCGCTCGAATCGGGCGTCACCTTCGCCGCCGACGGGGCTCATCTGGTTCTCCACGGCGGCCGCCTGGCCTTCGACGAGCGGACGGCCGTCGGCCCGCACCGCCCTTCGGGCGACGTCCTGCTCAGGAGCCTGGCCTCCGAGCTCGGCGCCGAGGCCGCCGCCGTGGTCCTCACCGGCATGGGGCGCGATGGCGCCGACGGGCTTGCCGCGGTCGCCGCGGCGGGCGGCGAGACCTTTGCTCAGGACGAGGCCAGCGCCGCGGTGTTCGGCATGCCCAGGGCGGCCGCTGAGCGGGGCGCCGCGCACGTACTCGACCCGCGGGCCATCGGCTCGACGCTCGCGACGCTTCACAAGGTCGGGGTGAGGGCGTGACCGCCGGGCTGGCTCCACTCGCGCAGCTCATCCAGCGCGAGAGCGGGATCGCGCTCGGGCCCGACCGCCTTCCGGCGCTTGCCGCGGCCGCGCGGCGGGTGGCCCCGGGCTCTGATCCCGACCAGGTTCTGTCCGCGGCCGCCGACCCCCGCGGCGGGTCGGCGCTGCTCGAGCGGCTCGTCGACGAGGTGACCGTGAAGGAGACCTTCTTCTTCCGCCACACCGACGACATCGACGGCATCGACTGGCGTGCGCTCTACGACGCCGCGCTGCTCGCGGGTCGCGGCGAGGTGCGCGTGTGGAGCGCGGCGTGCGCGACCGGCGAGGAGGTCTATACGCTCGCGATCGTCGCCTGCGAGGCGTTCGCCACGCCGCGCCCGCCGGTGCGCATCCTCGGCACGGACATCGCCCCGAGCGCTCTGGCGCGGGCCCGCCGGGGCCTCTACGGCGCCCGCTCCGTCGCTCGCGTACCCCCTGGCGCGCGAGCGCGCCACCTGATCGACCAGGAGGCCGTGCATGCCGTCGCCGACCACCTGCGGGCGCTCGTGCGCTTCGAGCGCCACAACCTCGTCCGCGATCCCACGCCGCCGGCGGGAGAGGCCGCCTTCGACCTCATCCTGTGCCGCAACGTCCTCATCTACCTCGACCCGCCCGACGTCCGCCGCGCCGTGCGCGGGCTCGAGCACGCGCTGGCCGCGGGTGGCCGGCTGGTCCTGGGCAGCGCCGACCGTCTGTGCGGGCTCGCCGCTCTGGTCGACGCGCACCCCCCGCATGCGAACGGGGTGAGCCCGTCCGACGCGCGCCGCGCCGCCCGTCGGCGCGAGCGCCTCGAGCGCAGGTCGCGGCCGGTCGCGACCCCCTCCGCCGTCGACGCCCTACGCGCCGTCGACGCCGGCCGCCTCGACGACGCCGCGCGGGCCGCTCGCGCCGCGCTCGAGCGCGACGGGCTCGATTCGGCCGCCCACTACGTAAACGGCGTCATCGAGCTCGACCGCGGCGACGCACCGGCGGCGGTCGTGGCGCTGCGCCGCGCCCTCTTCCTCCAGCCGGCGTTCGCCCTGGCCGCCTTCGCTCTGGGCCGGGCGCAGGACATGCTCGGCCGGCCGAACGCCGCCGCGCGGGCTTACGCGCACGGGCTGCGGACCCTCGAGCACCTGCCGGTAGTCCACCCCGAGCTCCTCGGGGACGCTGCGCCCGGCGATCTCGCTACGGCGTGCCGTACGCGTCTGGAGGCGCTCGGCGCGACCCCGGCCATCAACGGAGAGGCGAACCCATGAGACGCATACTCGTCGTCGACGATTCGCCCCTGATCCGCGAGGCTGCGCGCATCGGCCTGGAGGCGGTCGCCGGGCACAGCGTGGAGACCGCCCAGTCGGGCGAGGAGGCCGTCGCGAGGGCGGCGGCCCAGCGGCCGGACGCGATCCTCCTCGACGTGGTCATGCCGGGGATGGACGGCCCGGCGACCCTGGCGGCGCTGCGCGCCGGCGAGGCCACCCGCGACCTGCCGGTCGTCATGGTGACCGGCCTCGACGCCGCGACGCACGGCCCCCAGCTCGAGGAGCTCGGGGCGGCGGGCATGATCTCGAAGCCCTTCGACCCGTCGACGCTCGCCGCTCAGGTGGCGCAGCTGCTCCGGTGGGAGCCATGAGCTCGCAGGCGACAGGCGGCGAGGAGGCCCGCACGGCGCTCAACGCCGTCTGGGAGCAGCACCTGCCCGGGGTTCTCGATCGCGTCGACGCCATGGAGCGGATCCTCGCCGGCCTGCGCGACGCGCGCTACGGCGAGACGGCGCGCAAGATGGCCCAGCGCGAGGCCCACAAGCTCGCGGGCTCGGTCGGGACCTTCGGGTTTCTCGAGGCATCGGAGCGCGCCCGCGAGATCGAGCTCGTCCTAGCCTCCGACGCGCCGGTGACCGGCAAGCAGGGCGCGGATCTCGTCTTCTCCACGGCGGTCATCCGGGCCGAGCTCAAGGGCGAGGAGACCCCGACGCAGCTCGAGCCCGAGCCCGAGCCCGAGCCCGAGCCCGAGCCCGAGCCCGCCCTCGCGCCGGTGCCCGCGCCCGACGCGCCGGGCGCCCCCGCGACCCCGGAGGATCTTGCCGCCGCCACACCGGAGGATCCGGCCGCCGCCACCCGGCTCGCGGGTTCCGAGCCGCGAGCGACCCTCCTCGCCGTCGACGACGACGGCAGCCTCCTCGAGCGGCTGGCCGCCGAGGGCGCCTCGCGCGGCCTGCGCGTCCGCACGGCGACGAGCCCCTCCGCCGCCCGCGAGGTGCTCGAGGAGGAGCGGCCCGACGTGGTGCTGCTCGACCTCGGCTTCTCCGAGGGATCGGACGACGCTCTGAACCTGCTCTCCGAGCTCGCCTCGGGCGATGCGCCGGTGCCCGTGCTCGTGTTCACCTCGAGCGACGCCTTCACCGACCGGGTGGAGGTCGCCCGGCGCGGTGCCCGTGGCTATCTGCGAAAGACGATGCGCCCGGGCGAGGTGATCAGCGCGGTGGTCCAGAGCCTCGACGCCCTCCGGGCCGCGGGCGTGAAGGTCGTCGCCGTCGACGACGACCCCACCATCCTCGACACGCTGCACGCCATCCTCGGCCGAGAGGACATCGCGGTCACCTCGGTAGACGATCCCCAGGGGCTGTGGGAGGCTCTCGACGACGTCGTCCCCGACCTGCTCATCCTCGACATCGACATGCCGCAGGTCAGCGGTATCGAGCTCTGCCGCGTCGTGCGCAACGACCCGCGCTGGGCCTCCCTGCCGGTCGTCTTCCTCACCTCACGGAGAGACCCGGAGACCGTCCAGAAGGTCTTCGCGGCGGGCGCGGACGACTACCTCAACAAGCCGATCGTCGGGGCGGAGCTGATCACGCGCATCCGCAACCGGCTCGAGCGGATCCAGCTCTTCCGGACCCTGGCGGAGACCGACCCGCTCACCGGGGTGGCCAACCGCCGCGCCTCCGAGGACAGGCTCGAGCAGCTCCTTCGCCTCGCCCACCGCTACGGCCAGCCCGTCTCGCTGGTCGAGCTCGACGTCGACCACTTCAAGGACGTCAACGACCGCTTCGGCCATGCCGCGGGCGACGCGGTCCTGCGCCACCTCGGCGGCCTTCTTCGCCGCCACTTCCGGGGGGAGGACGTCGTCGCGCGCTGGGGCGGCGAGGAGTTCGTGGTGGGCCTGTACGGCATGACCAGGGCCGACGGCGTCCACCGCGTCGCCGAGGTGCTCGAGGCGTTCCGAAGCGAGGACTTCGGCAAGGACGGCGTCGTGGGCTCACTGACCTTCACCGCCGGGGTCGCCGAGTACAAGGCTGACGGCGGAGACCTCCGCTCGCTCTACCACGCCGCCGACGACGCGCTCTATCGCGCCAAGGCCGCCGGGCGCGACCGAGTGGTGGCGGCCGGTTGGAGCGGGCCCGAGCTCGAGACCGGCGTCGACGTCGTGGTGGTCGAGGGCGACGCGGCGGCGGTCGCGCCGCTGCTGATCGGCCTCCAGACGCGCGGCTACCGCGCGCGCTGGCTGCGAACCGTCGAGGAAGGCGCCAGGCTGCTCGCCGGCCCGAAGGCGGCGCTTTCACCCGAGGTCGTGCTCCTGGGAGCCGGCGCCGCCGAGCTCGACGGGCTTGCCGACCGCGCCGCGACGATCACCATGCCGCGCGACGCCGACGTGGTCGACTTGCTGCAGGAAGTCCGACGCGCACTCGCCTCGCGCGCGGCGTAGACCGCCGTCGGCGTCACACCGGCGCGACGCGCCGACCGATCTTCTCCGCGCGCGCGGCCGCCCGAGCCCGCCATCCGTCCACCACATGGCGCGCCGCCGTCAAGCGAGGACCGGTCGCCGTCGACCTTGAGGGCATGCGATCCGCCCTTCGTCGCGCCACGTTCCTGGCCGCCGCCGTCGCGAGCCTCGCTGCGCCCGCCGCCGCGCAGGCCGCCACCCCCCAGAATCTCTTCCCACCGTCCATCACCCCCGCCCCTTCGGCGCCCTGCAACGACGCGTCGGGCACGCCGATGTCGCCGTGCACGGGCGACGAGCTCGACGGCTCGCGGGAACGTGGGCCGACGAGGGCAGCCTGACCTTCAGCTACCAGTGGCTGTGGTGCGACGGACTGGGCATCGCCTGCCAGCGCATCCCGACCGATCTGGTCGCGATTGCCGAGGGACCCGATCCCTCACCGCCCTACCTACTTGCGCCGCTCGACGTGGACCGTACCCTCAAGCTCCGGATCTACGCGCGCAACGCCGGGGGGGAGACGGCTGTCGTCGACTCCTCCGCGACCGCACCGGTCCGCCGGCGCCCGCGCGCCACGGCACCGATCATGACCGCTTCGCCCACGCTCGCCACGGCGACCTCGCCGCCGCGGGCGGGCCAGCGCATGACCGCCACCCTCGGCTCGTGGGACGACGACTTCGCCGACTATCACTACCGCGTCCAGTGGTGGCGCTGCGACGGCTCGGGTCAAGCGTGTGCCGCCGTCACCGATTCGGAGTTCGTTCGCCGCGAGGGCCCCGCCTCCTACGACATCGCCGAGGCCGACGTCGGGTCGAGCATCCGCGCCCAGATCATGGTGGCGAGCTTCGACTACGCCAGGCGGACCACGCAGTTCACCGACGCGACGCCCGTCGTCGAGCCCGGCGGCCCGCCGCGCCTCGAGACGGGCCCGTTCCTGATGGTGGGCGGCAACGGCAGGGCGACCGTGCGCGTCGGCGCCGGCCCGGCCGACGTCGGCGACGTCCTCTCCGCGGCTCACGGGAGGTGGGCGCTGGCCGACCCGGGGCTCTACTCCGTGCGCTGGATGCGCTGCGACCGCGCGGCCCGGTCCTGCGTGAGGATGTCCGAGGTGGCCACCCCGGACGCGCCGGCCGAGCAGCGCTGGAGCTACCGCGTCCAGACCGGCGACGACGGGCGCTCGATCCGCGCCGAGGTCGTCGCCGCCAACCGGCTCGGCTCGGTCACCGCCCAGACGCCGGCCGTGAAGGTCGGCGCCGAGCCCGCCGGCGCCGCCGCAAGCGGCGGCGGCTCGTCCGCGACCGACGGCAAGACCGCCGTGCGAACGGTGGACATCGCCGGCGCCAAGGTCACCTCCACCCTGCGCGGCGTGACGGTGACGCTGCGCCTCCGGCGGGCCGGCACCCTCACCGTGACCGCCACCGCGGCGAAGGGCGGCGCCAAGCTCGGCAGCGCCCGCAAGAAGGTCGCCGCGCCGGGCAAGGCGCTCGTCACCGTGCCGCTCTCGCGCTCGACGCAGAAGACGATCGCCTCCGGGCGCGCGGTGCGCGCGAGCATCAAGGCTTCGCTCGAGGACGCCGACGGTGGGAGCGCGACCCGCTCCGAGAAGGTCACGCTCAAGCGCTCTCGGCGCTGAGCCTCGCCGGGAGCGCGCCGGCTACCGCCAGACGTGCGCCTCGCTCACTTGACCGCGAGGACGAGCACGACCAGGATGAGGACGAGCAAGAGGCCGGAGCTCGCCGCGGCCACGGGCCAGTTGCGCCGCCAGAACTCGGGCTTGGCCCGGTCGCGCGTGTAGTGCCCTTCGGGAGGCTCGCCTACCCAGTCGTCGTCGTCGCGCGGTTGGGCCATCTCTCGGAGGATGCCCCGATGTCGACGCCGCCACGCCTCTTTCGCCCCGAGTCGGCGCTCGAAGTCAGAGGGCGACGCCCCTCGCCGCCAACTGCTCGCGCAGGCGAAGCAGGGCGAGGTCCTTCGCCTTGGCCTCGAAGCTCAAGGCCCATGGCGTCGAACGGAGCGGCGTGAAGCTCGAGGTCGCGCACGGCGGCGTCGCTCACCCGGGCCGCTTCCCGACCACTCTCTTTCCTACTTGCTCTTCTCGCAGGCGTCTTCCGCCCTCTTGCGCTGGACGCCTTCGGGGAGGCCCCTCGCCACCTCGAGGCACTGCTTGACGGCGGCGTCACGCGCCTTGTCCCCGTTGCCGTTGCACGCTTCCTCGGCGACCTTGCGGGCGTCCGCATTGTCGATCCTCCCAGCCTGGTCGAGGCACTGCTGCTGCGCCTCGCCCTTGGTGTCGGGCGTGTTGTCGTCGCCGCCGTCGCCGTCGCCGTCGCCGCCGCCGCATCCGGCGGCGAGCAGCCCGCAGGTGGCGAGGAAGAGGAAGAGGACGTGGAGGCGACGGAGCATGAGTTCTCCTGGTGGGAGGGGGCGGCCGAACCCTATCTCTAAGCTGCCCGCCATCGCAACCACACAGGGACAGCCCCCGTCCTCCGACGACGTCGAGCAGGTCGCCTGGGACCTCGACCCCCTCGTCGACGGCAATGGGGATGCGGGCGTGCGCCGGCTCCTCGACGACGCCGCGGAGCAGGCAGAGCGCTTCAAGGCTCGCTACGCCGGACAGGTCGCAGAGCTCGACGGGGCCGGCCTCGTCGAGGCCATGACCGAGCTGGCCGAGCTGCAGGAGCTCGTCGGCCGCGCGGGCACTTACGCCGCGCTGTGGTTCTCCACCGACACGGCCGACCCCGCCCGCGGCGCCCTGCTCCAGCTCGTCCAGGAGCGTGCGACCGCGATCGAGACCCAGCTGATCTTCGCCGAGCTCGAATGGGCGGCCCTCGATGACGAGCGCGCACAGGAGCTGCTCGCCTCCGACGGGCTGGACTTCTGCCGCCACTACCTGGCCACCCAGCGTCGCTACCGCCCCCATCTGCTCACAGAGCCCGAGGAGCGCGTGCTGGTCGAGAAGGGGGTCACGGGGCGCGGCGCGTGGTCGCGGCTGTTCACCGAGCAGGTCTCCGCCGTGCGCGTCGCGATGGAGGGGGAGGAGGAGACGACGCTCGACGCGGCCCTGAGCCGGCTGGTCTCCCCGGATCGCGGGGAGCGCCGCGCCGTCGCCGAGGCGGTCACCGCAGCCCTGGAGCCCGGGCTGCGCGCTCGAGCCTTCATCTTCAACACGCTCCTGCACGACAAGGCGGTCGACGACCGCCTGCGCTCCTACGAGCACTGGCTGGCCAGTCGCAACCTCTCCAACGAGGCCTCCGACGAGTCGGTGGAGGCGCTCCTGCAGGCGGTCCGCGGCCGCTACGACCTTCCCCAGCGCTGGTACCGCCTGAAGGGGATGCTTCTCGGGATCGACCGGTTGGCCGACTATGACCGGGCGGCGGCGGTGACCGGCGAGGACGAGGAGATCGCCTGGCCCCAGGCCCGCGATCTGGTGCTGGACTCCTATGCCTCCTTCTCGCCCGAGCTGGCCGACGTCGCGCGCGGCTTCTTCGACGGGAGCTTCATCGACGCGCCGGTGCGCCCGAGCAAGCGCGGCGGGGCGTTCTGCGCCTACGGCGTCCCCTCGTCTCACCCCTACGTGATGCTCAACTACACGGCCAAGCGCCGCGACGTGCTCACGCTCGCCCACGAGCTCGGCCACGGCGTCCACGCGGCGCTGGCCCGGCGGCAGGGCGTCTTTCATCAGGGCACGCCGCTGACGATGGCCGAGACCGCATCGGTGTTCGGTGAGACGGTGACCTTTGGGCGCCTGCTCGAGGCCGCCTCGACGCCGGAGTCGCGCTTGTCGCTGCTGGCCGAGAGCATCGAGGGGTCGATCGCGACGGTGTTCCGCCAGACGGCGATGAACCGCTTCGAGGGCCTGGTCCACACGGCCCGGCGCGAGGAGGGCGAGCTGGCGCCCGACGGCTTCGGCGAGCTGTGGCGCGAGAGTCAGTCAGAGCTCTTCGGCGACACCGTGGAGGTGACCGAGGGCTATGAGCTGTGGTGGTCCTACGTGCCCCACTTCATCTCGACGCCGGGCTACGTCTACGCCTACGCCTACGGGCAGCTGCTCGCGCTCTCGGTCTACGAGCGCTACCGCCAGGAGGGCGAGGGCTTCGTCCCTCGCTACCTCGAGCTCCTCTCCGCGGGCGGCTCGCGCTCGCCCGAGGAGCTGGGCGAGATCGTCGGCGTCGACCTCTCGGATCCGGGCTTCTGGACCAGCGGCCTGACCCTCGTCGAGGAGCAGCTCGAGGCGGCCGAGGCGGCCGCCCACGAGGTGCTCGAAGGGCGTGGCACGCAAAGGGGTGCTGCACCTCTACCGTAGTGCTACACTGCATACTGTTGTGCCCACGTCTCGCCGGCGCCACATGCTCACCGAAACCGACGAGCTGACCCGTGCGCTCGACGACGCCGCCCGCCGCTGGCCCGAGGAGCGTGCGGCGCGCGGCAAGCTGCTCATGCGACTGGTGCGCGAAGGCCACCGGGCGATAGCCGGCGAACGCGATGCGGAGGTCAGCCACCGCCGACAAGCCGTCCGCCGCACCGAGGGGGCGCTCACCGGAACCTACCCCGAGGGCTATCTCGAGCGACTGCGCGACGACTGGCCAGCGTGATCGTCGTCGACGCGAGCGTGCTGATCGCGCACTTCGACCATCACGACGGGCACCATGGCCGCGCCGTCGAGCTCTTGTTCGAGGCGGCCGAGCACCCACTCGCAGCAAGTGTCCTGACCGTCGCCGAGGTCCTCGTCGCCCCTGCGCGCCAACGACGCCTCGACACCGCTCAGACGGCCCTGCGCGAGCTCGGCCTCCACGAGATCGCACTCGGACCCCACGCCGCCGCACAACTCGCCCTGCTGCGTGCCGAGACCGCCCTACGGCTGCCCGACTGCTGCGTCCTCCTCGCCGTCCAGGACACGGCGGCCAAGGCGCTGGTCACCTTCGACGAGCGCCTGCGCACGCAAGCGGTCCGCCGCGGCATCGCCGTGAACTGAGGTTCCCTCGCCGCCTAAAGCGCGAGCTCCAGCCGGCGGCGCACGTCGAGCGGCGAGACCTCGAGGCGCTCGAGCGTGCGCGCCGCGCCGCTGTGCTCGTCGCGGATGAGCGCGAGGAGAAGGTGCTCGACGCTGAGGTAGCCGTCGCCGCGCTCGACCGCCTCGTGCAGCGAGCGCTCGAGCACCGCCCGCGCGTGCTTGGAGATGCTTGCGCGCTTTCCGACGCTCTCTTCCTGAGCGAAACCGTTGGGGGCGGGCTCCCCCTCCACGACCTCGATCGTGGGCTGCGTGACGCCGCGCGCCTCGGCTAGGCGCACTCCGAGGTCCTCGAGCACCTTGACCGCCGGGGTGTAGCGGCAGCGAAGGATCCCGAGCAGGAGATGCTCGGTCCCGAGCACGGGCTCGCCGAGCGTCTGGGCCTCCTCGCGGGCGAGCTGCATCGTCCGCCGCGCCTCGCTGGTGATCAGGACGCGCCGGCCGCGCGGCCCTTTGGCCATGGCCATGGTCCCGAGGTCCTTGACCCGCTGGGCGTGCTTGCGGTGCACCGCCTGCTTGGAGACTCCGAGCTCGCCCGCGACGCGGCTCCACGACCAGCCGCCCTGGATCGCGCTCGTCACGTGCTGGGCCTCGAGCCGATCGGCCTCGCGACGCATCGCACTGATCGCGCTCAGCGCGTCGGCGACGCCGTTCTCGCCAAGGGCGCGTCGGGCCAGCTCGGGCAGGGTCGAGCGCTCGGTCACCTTTGGACCGTACCCGTCTCGCCGCCGGGCCGAGAGCCTTCCGTCAAGTGTGAATGACATCCCGTCAATTCCCCTTGCCACGACATTTCGGCTCTAGAAAGCGAAAGCGGGCAGAAAGTTGGTCGCAAGCGGACGGCCGTTGGGTTATCGCGTTCTCGCCGAGGGAACCCAGAGCACCATGCGCAAGGAGATCCACCAACGCATCCTGCTGGGCGACCAGTCGATCTAGGACAGCAGGACAGAGAACCAGCACTGAGTGGGGCGGTCAGGGACGACCGCCCCACTCGCCTCTTCGAGGCGCGCGCCCAGGGACCCGCGCCCCTGCGCCGAGCCGGCCGGCGGCGCGGCAGGCGTCCAGGGCGCGCGCGTAAAGGGCGCCCCCGCGGGGAACTACCCGCCTGCACCCAAGCGAGGAGATTGGCATGGTCGAGGAGGAGACGCACAACCCCGCCGAGCCGGAGTTCGGCGATAAGCACGGCGGCGAGCACAACCCCGGGGAGCCGAAGTTCGGCGAGGGCGACCGGCCGGATCACCCGGCGGAGGGAACCTCCCCGCCCGGCAATCCCGAGCGCGACGAGGAAGCGATTCGCAAGGGCGAGGAGAAGCTCGAGCAGGCGGGGCACTGAGTAACGTTCCACTGCCCGAAGGAGAACGAAAAGGAAGGAAGAGGACTCATGCCGATCGCCGACCTCTCTGCGTGTGACTCATGCCGTCGACCCACACCACCTTCCAACCACAACGAGTTCGCCGGCTGGACGGTCGTCAAAGACGACTCCGGAAAGGTGTCCGGGATGCGGTGCCCCAGGTGCCAGACCCCTGAGGAGCAGAAGGAAGGCTGACGCTTTCGGCTATTCGAGCGCGCGGCGCAGGAGCTCGCCGACCGTGCGCGGGTCGACGCCGTGGCGCTCGCGGAAGCGGCGAGCTTCGTCCTCGTCGGCGAGCGCGAGCACGAGCTCCTCGCGTGAGGCGCCCGCGCGGCACGCGGCGCGGTCGAGGACCACGAGGGCGCCCTTCTGGAGCAGGCCCTCCACGAGGCCGCCGGTGTCGGGCAGGTCGCGCCCCTTCTTGCACGGGTCCGCGATGACGACCGGGTCGGGGGCGATCGCGCCGTAGACGAGCGCATAGCCGCCCGCCACCGAGGTCGCCGCCGCGGCCACAGCTGCCAGGCGCGCCGGTCGGCGCGCGCCGGGGAGCAGGACCAGCGCCGCCAGCAGCGCGAGGCCGCCCGTGAGGAGGAGCACCGTCGTGAATGCCTCGCCGATCGCCAGGACGAGCGTCTCGTCGGCGCGGCGGCCCAGGCGGTCGAAGACGAAGCGCTGCTCACCGGTGAAGCGAGGACGCTGCTCGGCGAGCGCCCGCTCCAGTCCCGCCCGCGGGTCCTGGGCCTCGACGCCTGCCAGCAGCTCCGGCGCGAGGTCGAGTTTGCGCCGCGCGGGCAGGTCGGCGTCGAGCACGAGGGCGACGCCGCGCAGCCGGGCGCGCTCCGTTGCTCGGTCGAGGTCGGCCGCCGCGATCGGTGCGATGGCCACCAGAGCGAGGGCGATCCCGGCATGGCGGATGGCGAGCAGGCGCGCGGCGTCTGCGGGAGAGCGCTCGGGAAGGAGGGCTCCCGCGAGCGCCGGCAGGGCGAGCCCCATGCCGACCCCCGCAGCGAGCTGCGGGACGACGGTCCAGCCGAGCTCCGCGTCGGGGAGAAAGGCGAGCGCGACGACACCGCCCGCGAGGAGGAGCGACCCTGCCACCGCTCGCGACCGCGGCTCGCCCCGCACGCGTGAGCCCGCCAGCGCCGCGATCGGGATGACGGTCACTGCCAGCGCGGCTTCCAGGGGCTCGACGCTCCACCCGGCGACGAGCAGCAGCACGAGGAGGAACAGCACCGCGGTGAGCGCGGCCGAGACGAGGGCGAGGGCTATTGCCGCGGCCCCCCGCCGCGCCGCTCCCGGAGCCGGGTCTGCCGACGGACGGCTCCCCGTCCGCGTCGCTTCTTCGCGCCCACCCACGACGCACGCCGCGGCCCCCGCGAGGGCGATGGGCGCCTGGACCAGGAAGATGGCCCGCCAATCGAAGGCCTGCGTGAGCGCACCACCGAGGGCAGGGCCCGTCGCCGTTCCCACCACGGCGGCCAGCGGCCACAGGCGTCGACCGAGCGGCTCGCTCGCCCCTTGGGTCACGAGGGCGAAGGCGGCCACCAGTCCGGCGGCAGCGCCCGCGGCTCCGACGGCGCGGCCGAGCAGCAGCGCCGGCAGCGAGCCGGCCACGCCGCAGGCCACAGCTGAAAGCGCGAACACGACGAGCCCGATCGCTCCGACGAGCGCCGGTCCGCGCGCCCGGACGATCCACCAGGCGGGTACGAGGACAAGAGCCAGCACGCCGGTGTAGACGCCGAGCACCGCGGCGACGCCCTCGACACCGGTGTCGAGCTCGACGAGGAGCTCGGGGAGGGCCAGCGTGACAATCGACGCGTCGGCCAGCGCGAGGCCGGCGACCAGAACCAGGACGATCGCTCGCAGGCGGAGGGTAGGGCTCACCGCCGGGGAAGTCTGCCCGGCCGGCGGATGGTCGTCTCCCGCGGGCGACGGCGCGCGTAGGGAATATCGCCGTTTGGTGGTAGTTCTGGAGAACGCGGGCGGGTACCCCCAGGCCGATGGAGCGTTGGTTCTCCCCTGAGCGCGGCGTCCAAGAGATTTGTCCTCGGTACTTCTGAGGTCTCAGATCTCGGAGGGCTTCTGCCGATGCTGTACGCGCATGACTCCCCCGAACCGCCCCGAGGCCCCCGACGAGCGTCTTGCCGGGTTCGCGCACGACGCGTCCCCTCGCAGGCGCGCGGAGGAGGTCGCCCGCCGCCCCGCCGACGCGGAGGCGGGCGACAGGCCGGCCACCGATGCACTTACCGGCGTGCTCGACGAGAATGAGCTCCACGGCCGCCTCGACGAGGAGATCGCGCGCTTCGAGGAGGTCCACGCCCCCTTCAGTCTTCTGCTCGTCGAGGTGAGGGCCGCCGACGACGAGCTCGCACGCCGGCGAGCGCTTCGCGCCGTGGCCAGCGCGATGGCCGGCGCATGCCGGGCGGACGACCCGATCTATCGCAACGGCGCGGACGGCTTCGCCCTTCTTCTCCCGGGGCCGGCCGGCGCCGCCGCCAAGGGAGTCGAGCGCCGCGCCGAGCGGGCGGTGGGCACCCTCGAGCTCAAGGTCCACGTGTCCTTCGCCCTCGTCGAGTGGCCTTACGACGGGCCGAGCCGCGAGTGGTTCCTCGCCGAGGCGCGCAACGCCGGCGCCGGCGCGAGGACGATCCTTCCCGCCGTTCCCCAGGCCGCCGGCGATCCCGGCGCCGAGGCCAAGCACGGGGAGATCGCAAGCGTCCGCGCGCTGCTCGCCGCGCTCGTCGCGCGCGACGGCTACACCGGTGATCACTGCCAGCCTGGGCAGCGACGTCGCCAGGTCGCTCTCTCTCGGCGAGCGCGAGATCGACGAGGTCGAGCAGGTCGCCCTCCTGCACGACATAGGCAAGATCGGCATCCCCGACTCCATCCTGCGCAAGGAGGGGCCGCTCAGCGCTCCGGAATGGGAGATCATGCGCGAGCACCCGGAGATCGGGGCCCAGATCGTCGGCGGCCTGCCGAGCCTCGCCCACCTCGCACCACTCATCCGCTCAGAGCACGAGCGCTGGGACGGACGCGGCTACCCACATGGGCTGGCCGGCGACAAGATCCCGCTTGTCAGCCGCATCATCCTGGCCTGCGACGCCTACCAGGCGATGACCAGCGACCGCCCCTACCGCCGCGCCCTTCCCCTTCCCGAGGCGCTGCATGAGATCGAGCGCAACGCCGGCTCGCAGTTCGACCCGTCGGTCGTCGCATGCCTGCTGCGCGTGCTCGAGCGCAAGCGCCACGGCGCGCCGGTGCTCGCGAACCGGCGCACCGCCAAGAGCCGCTGGCGCGCCTACCTCGCCTGAGCTCGTTCGGCCCGCCTGCCACACTGCCCGTCGATGGCCCCACGCCGGTTTCGAGCCGCCGCGCGCGTTGCCCTCTTCCTCGCTGCCCGCGGGCGCTGCGCGGAGTGCGGCAGGAAGCTCGAGCCGGGTTGGCACGCCGATCACGTAACGCCGGTCCGGGCGGGCGGTCCGACCGAGCCTGCGAACGGAAGAGCGCTCTGCCCCGGGTGCAACCTGCTCAAGGGGGGCCGCGTCGCGTGACCCCGGCGCCGCGACGCTGGCAGGAGGCGTTCCTCGCTCGGCACGCGTCGGCCGCAGACCGGGATTTCCTGCTCGTCGCGACGCCCGGGGCGGGCAAGACGCTCGCCGCCTGCCAGGCGGCTCGCCAGGCGGGGTGCGATCAGGTGATCGTCGTCTGTCCGACGACAGCGCTGCGCGCCCAGTGGGCGGATACGGCCGATCTGGTGGGCTTCCATCTGGACCCGCGGTGGAAGAACGCGGACGGCGCGTGGCGCGGCGACGTGGACGGCGTCGTCGTGACCTATCAGCAGGTCGCCTCTGCCCCCGACCTGTTCGCCCATCATCTCGCCCGCTCCACGTTCGTCGTGCTCGACGAGGTCCATCACGCCGGCGAGTCGGCGACGTGGGGGACGGCGCTGCGCGCGGCGTTCGAAGGCGCTGAGGGGCGCCTCGCTCTCTCGGGGACGCCCTTTCGCTCAGACGCCCGCGCGATCCCGTTCGTTCGCTACGACGAGGAGCGGCGCTGCGCACCCGACTTCGTCTACGGCTACCCGGACGCGGTCGCCGACGCCGTATGTCGCCCTCTCGCGTTCCGGCTGCTCGACGCGACCCTTCACTGGCGCGTGGACGCGCAGGAGACGATCGCGGCCTTCGCCGACGAGCTCGAGCCCCGTGACGACGCGCGACGGCTGCGCACCGCCATCGATCCCGCGACGCCGCTTCTCCCGCAGATGCTTCGCGACGCCGACGCCCTCCTGTCCAAGGCCCGCGCGGTCGTCCCCGACGCAGCCGGCCTGGTGCTCTGCGACGACCGCGCTCACGCGCGCGCAGTCGCCGCGCTGCTGCGGACCATCTCTGGGGCCAAGCCGGTGGTCGTGGTGAGCGACGAGGCGGGGGCACACGCTCGCATCGAGCGCTTCGCACGGGGCGAAGGCGGAGGCCCGCGCTGGCTGGTGGCGGTCAACATGGTGAGCGAGGGCGTCGACGTCCCCCGACTCGTGCTCGCGGCCTACGCGACCGTCAAGCGCACGGACCTCTTCTTCCGGCAGGCCGTCGGCCGCGTCGTCAGGCGGCGCTCCAAGGACCCAGACGACTTGGTCGCGACCGTCTTCCTACCCGCCGACCCCACGCTCACGGCCTGTGCGGAGCGCGTGGAGGTAGAGCTGCGCCAGCAGGTCACCGACGAGGCCGGGGCGGCGTTCGACGTCGAGCCGCCGACGGGCCTTGCCCACCGCGTGGACTTCCAGGCGCTCGACGCACAGGTCGAGCCCGGCGGGATGATCGTCGCCGGGGTGCACTACCGGCGCGAGGAGGTCGACGCCGCGCGCCGCCTCCTGCGCGAGCTCGGGCAGTCCGAGCGCCGGCTGCGCTCCGTGCTCGAGTTCGTTCGCCGCGAGAGCCCGAGCGTGGCTTCCTCGTCCCCGCCCTCCGCTCCTCCGATCCCGACGCACCGCCGGATTGAGACCAAGCGGCGGGCGCTGGATCGGCTCGCACGCCGCTGGGCGCAGTTGAGGCGGGCGATCGACCCGGAGTACTCGTGGCCGCAGGCCCAGGCGCGCGTGAACCGAGCGATGGGGGTCGAGCGGCGCGCTGACGCCGGTGAGCGAGACCTCGACGAGGGCCTTGCCTTCCTGCGCGGCGAGCTCTCCAAGCTGGCCGAGCGCTACCCCGAGGAGGCCGAGCGACTGCGCATCGAGGGCAGCGTCGAGGCCATCACCGGGGGGCTCGGCGAGCCGCGCCGGAAGGGGATGGCGCCCGGGTGAGAAGCGGGAGCGACGGGACTCGAACCCGCGGCCTCCGGCGTGACAGGCCGGCGCTCTAACCAACTGAGCTACGCCCCCTGGCGCGCGAGCCAGTATAGGCGCGCCGTCGCTCTCTGCCGAGCGGGGCGAACGCTGCCACTCTGGCGTTTGTAAAGACTCGTCCAGGGCCCGCAACTCCCTCTCGGGGCGGGGTGTTCCCAGTCGCGTACATCAACTCAACCTCAGGAGGCAGGCATGCGGATGGCGCATCTCTTCTCTCGTCTGACGGTCGGTCTTGGTGCGGTCCTCGTGAGCGGTCTTCTGCTCGCGGCGGTCGCCATGGCGGCGGTCATCACGGGAACGCCCGGGCCGGACCGAATCACCGGTACGCCCGACAACGACACGATCAATGCCCGCGCGGGCGCCGATCGCGTCAAGGCCCTGGCCGGCAACGACATCGTCAACCTCGGCCCCGGCCGGGACCGGGCGCGGCTCGGCGACGGCAACGACGTCGCCAACGGCGGCCCCGGCAGTGACCGGGTGACCGGCGGCAACGGCAACGACACATTCAAGGGCGGCGACGACCGCGACGTGTTCATCGGCGGCCCCGGCGACGACAACGCCGAAGGCGACCAAGGCGCCGACCTCCTGTTCGGTAACGCCGGCAACGACGTGCTGAAGGGCTTCCGCGGCAACGACCGCCTGTATGGCAACGCCGGCGACGACATGCTGCAGGGCGACGTGCCCGGCAACGGCGTCGGCGGTAACGACCGCATCTGGGGCGGCCCCGGCAACGACACCATCGTGGGCGGCGAGGGTCGCGACCGCACCCACGGCGGCGACGGCAACGATGCCGCCGACGGCGGCAACGGCCCGGACCTCATGTCCGGCGGCAGGGGCGACGACATCCAGCAGGGCGGCGACGGCAACGACCGGATCTTCGCCAACCTGGGCGTCGACGTGACCAACGGCGGCAACGGCGACGACGACCTGTGGGCGCTGGCCCGCGGTGACGTGACGCCGGGTGCCGGAGGAGCGACGGACACGGTCGCAGACACGCTGATCGGCGGCGAGGGGAACGACACGTTCCACCTGCGCGACGGCGAGGCCGACAAGGTCGACTGCGGCCCCGGCAACGACACAGCGCTGCTCGACGAGGTCGACGTCATCGTCGATGCCGATCCGGCCAACCCGACGAGCAACGGCTCGTGCGAGCGGGTCGTTCGCAGGGCGCCGCGCCCGCGGGACCCGGACTCGAACGCGAAGTCCGAGGACCGGACCCAGGCCCCGGCGGAGGACAAGAAGGAGAAGGAGTAGCTCTCCCGCTTCCGCGGAAGCCGACGCGATTCGACGGGGCGCCTTCGGGCGCCCCGTTCGCGTTCTCAGGCGATCGCGCCGCTCGCGACGAGGACGAGGACGAGCGCGCCGACGACCACCCGGTAGACGACGAACGGCGTGAGGTCGTGGGTCGCCAGATAGCGCAGGAGGAAGGCGATCGACGCGTAGCCGAACACGAAGGCAAGGCCCGTGGCTAGGACGAGGGAGAGCGCGCCGGGGTCGGCGCTCTCGGGCTCGGTCCCCCGCGCGATCTTCGAGAGCTCGTAGAGGCCGCTCAGGACGACCGCGGGCACCGAGAGCAGGAACGAGAAGCGCGCCGCGGCGGCGCGGTCGAGGCCGAGGAGCAGCCCGGCCGTGATCGTCGCGCCCGAGCGCGAGACGCCCGGAATCAGCGCCAGCGACTGGGCGAACCCGATGGTCACGCCGTCGCGTGTCGAGAGGTCGGGCAGGTCGCGGTCGAGCGCAGCGGCGCGATCGGCGGCGAAGAGCACCAGGCCGAAGACGACGAGCGTCGTCCCGATGACGTAGAGGTCGCGCGCGCCCGTCTCGATCTGGTTCTCGAAGAGCTTGCCGAAGATGACGATGGGAACGGTTCCGGCGATGAGGTACCAGCCCATCCGCGCGTCGGGCGTCCCACGGAGCTCGGGCCGCCGCAGCGAGCCCAGCCACGCGCGCGCGACCGCCCACAGGTCCGCCCGGAAGTAGATGAGCACCGCGGCCATGGTGCCCAGCTGGGTGACGGCGGTGAACGCCGCCCCGGGGTCTTCCCACCCGACGAAGGCCGGCACTATGCGCAGGTGGGCGGTACTCGAGATCGGCAGGAACTCGGTCAGCCCCTGCACGACCCCGAGCACGATCGACTCGAGGACCGACACGACGCGAGAGCGTAGTCGGTAGCACCTTCGGAGCCGCCGCCAATCGACGAAACGACTTGGCCGGCCGGCCAATCGCTACGGGAAGAGGGAGGGGCGTGCATTGGCCGGCTCTACCCGCCCGTCAGTCCCTTCGTGCAGGCCTGGATCCTGTTCGCGTCGCCGCCGGCCTTGCGGATGCACTCGCCGACGTTCCGCACGCTCCTGGGCACGCCTTCTGTCGCGTCGAGGTCCTGACCTTCGAGCCGTCGGGGCGCGCGGTGTAGGAGACACCGCGCCCGTTGATGGTGCCTTTCATGTCCCACAGGAGCTTCCCGCTGGCCACACGCTCCAAGGTAGCGATGCTCAGGTGGAAATCGCCTGACTCCTTGCGCGAGATGGCCTTGGCGATGCGGCCGGGGGCGGCGGCCTTGAGCTTGCCGATCGACCAGGAGCTCTCCTCAAGGGTGCCCGAGCCGCTCACGTTGACGCCGATGTCGTCGAGGTCGTCGCTTCCGGGCTCGGCGCGATAGCCCTTCGCGCGGCTCCCGTCGCGAACGGCGAACTCGACGCTCGTCGGACGCATGGTCACCGTGAGCAGCTGGGCCGCGGAGCCGACCTCCTTGCGCAGCGTCTTCACGATCGGGCCGAAGTTGCGCCTGTCGACCATGCGCTCCTCCTGGGGCCCGCCCCCGTCCCGGGTGAGGTTCTTGACGTTGTTTAGAATTCCCTTGCCGAATGCGAAGTACATGATCGCGGCAATGCCGGCGGCGAAGGCCAGGCTGAGCAGGGCCCCGAGCGGGCGGCGCAGCAGCATCATCCACCTCATCGAAATCGTCCTCTCGGAGGGTGGGTCCGCCCGGTCAACGGACCCGTTCGGGAGAAATTACGCTGTGCGGGTGCACCTTTCCACCCCCGCGGCCGTCGATGTCTGTCGATCGGGAGGCAATCCCCGCCGAGGGCGACGGCGGGCTGCCCTCCTGGTCGCGGGGATCGCGCTCTACTTCACGGGCGGGCTCGCGCCGGCGCCTGCCGGCGCGGCCGCGCCGGTCGGCGAGTTTCGCGCGGACTGCCTGTTCAGCCACCGCAAGGCGGACGACCCGATCGTTGCACCGCGGCGGCCGGGCGCCTTTCACAGCCACGACTTCTTCGGCAACCGCTCCACGGGCGCCGGCTCCACCCTGCGCTCGCTGCGCCGCGCACGGACGAGCTGCGAGCCGGAGGTCGACCGGTCGGCCTACTGGATCCCGACCCTCTACTACGGGCGCGGTCGACCCATCACCGCCACGCGCCTGGTCGCCTACTACGTCACCTCGAACAAGCGGCCCGACCGCCTGCGCCCGTACCCGCTGGGCTTGATGATGATCGCTGGAAACGGAGCGGCCCGGGGACCGGAGGCCGACCCGATCGTGGCCGAGTGGAGCTGCCTGGGAGCGGGGCGGCCGAGCTCGCCGAGCATCGGCCGCTGCCCGGGTGGATCCAAGCTCGAGCTCGGCCTGCGCTTCCCCGACTGCTGGAACGGCCGCGACCTCGACAGCGCAGACCACCGCAGCCACATGGCCTACAGCAAGGCGGGCTCCTGCCCGGCCACCCATCCGGTCGCGGTGCCCGAGCTCAAGCTCAAGCTCACCTACCCCACCCGCGGCTCGCCGTCGATGCGGCTCGCCTCGGGCCGCGGGTACACCGCCCACGGCGACTTCATCAACGCTTGGGAGCCGCGCGAGCTGGCCCGCCGGATCCGCGACTGCCTCGTGCCGGCGATCCAGTGCGATCCCTACGGGGAGCCGGAATGAGCCTGCTCGCAGAGCGCTACCAGGTGAAGCGACGGCTGGGCGCGGGCGGAATGGCCGTCGTCTACCTCGCCCACGACGAGCGCCTCGGTCGCGACGTCGCGGTCAAGCGCCTTCACGCCGAGCGGCCGGAGAGCGACGCCAAGCGCCTGCGACGCGAGGCGAGGATTGGCGCATCGCTCCGGCACCCGGCGCTGGTGACGGTGTTCGACGTGGTCGCCGAGGCCGACAGCGTGCTCGTCGTCATGGAGTACGTCGACGGCGGCACCCTGGCCGACGAGATCGCCCGCGGGCCGCTCGACGGCGCGCGGGCCGTCGCCCTGCTGCGGCCGGTCGCCGACGCGCTCGACCACGTCCACGACCGCGGGGTGGTCCACCGCGACGTCAAGCCGGCGAACATCCTCGTGGGCGGCCGCGGGGCGGTGAAGCTCGCCGACCTCGGCATCGCGACGGCGGCGGAGTCGACGAGGATCACCCAGACCGGTGCGGTCATCGGAACGCCGGCCTACCTGGCCCCGGAGCGCCTGACCGGCGAGCCGGCTACGCCCGCGGGCGACATATGGTCGCTGGCCGCGGTCGCCTACGAGGCGATCTCGGGAACGAAGGTGCGAGCGTCGACCAACCCCGTCGAGCTGGCGACCAGCGCGAGCCGGGTCCCCGCCCCCAACCTCCGCACGACCCGCCCCGAGTGCCCGGAGGCGGCGGCGCAGGCGCTGCGGCGCGGCCTCGCCCCCGATCCGTCCGACCGGCCCGAGACGGCGATCGAGCTCGTGGACGAGCTCGCCGCGGCGCTCGGGGGGGAGGCGCCGGCGGAGGCGCAGGCCGAGGCCGAGGGGTCGGCCACGGAGACGATGCCGCCGCCTACGCCACCTCCGCGCGCCGCTTCTCCCACACCACCCGTGCCCGCGGCTCCCGCCGGGCCATCCGCGCGCGCCGCTCCCGCCGCTCCCGCCGGGCCATCCCCGCGCGCCGGTCCCGCCGCTCCCAGGGGCGTCTCCCACGTCTCCCCGCCGGCCGGCCCGAGGCGCCGGGCCGGTGTGCTCGCCCTGGCCGCCGTGCTCCTCGTGGCGGGCGCGGTGGCGGGCGTCGCCCTGCTCTCCGGCGGCGACGACCGCGACGACGCCGCTGGACGGGCGATGCCGACGGCCCCCACCCGCACGACCGAGGCGCGCGTTCCATCCGCCGCGGTCATGGCGCCGGCGGCCGCCGTCCGCGACTTCTACAAGAGAGCCGCGAGCGATGACACCGACGGGGCGTGGGCACTCGCCAGCCCCGCGCTCCGCGACCAGCTCGGCCCCCGGGAGCGCTTCGACGCGACCTTCTCCACGCTCGAGTCGATCCGCTTCGGGCGCCTCGAGGTCACCGACCAGGGTGCGAGGACCGCGACCGTGGCGATCCGCACCGTCGCTCGCCACCCCGACCGCACGGACCGCTGTCAGGGCACCGTCGAGACGGTGCGACCCGGGGAGCGCTGGCTCGTCGACCGCCTGGGCGTCGCCTGCGACTCCGGCTGATCCCTCAGCGCCTCGCCGGCCGCTCGTCGGTCGCGATCGCCTCGGCGGCGCTGCGCTGCGAGCAGGCCAGGCGTCTTTCCTTCCACCCCGTCAACCCGTGCGGCGATCACCCGATCCCGAAATGCACGTACTGCGGCTCTACGTTGCGACGATCGCTGCCCCCCTGCATCGTGTAGCCCGACGCCACCCACTCCGAGGCTTGGGGCTGATGCCGTTTGCAGGAGAGGTAGTCGCCCCAGGCGCCTCCGGCCGGCCCGTTGGTGCCTGAGCGCGTGATGACGAGTCGCCACGCGCCACCGTCGCGGAAGCCGACGACGTGCGACGGATGTCGCGTGCCGCCGCCCATGAAGAGCGACACACCGACTACGCCCTGAGCATTCGGGCAGGCCGCAGGGTATGCGAAGGCGGACGACTGGTTCCAGAGGTCAGGCTGCTCAACGAGGGACCTGGCGGCCGCGTCGACGACGGCAACCTTGACGTAGGGCATGGGACGACCGGATCCTGCCGCAGCGGTCCACATGAAGCCCGCCCGGTTCCCGCTCACCCAGGCCCCGGTGATCCGCGAGTCGGTTCGCCCCAGCCACTCGACGCCGCCCGGCCCCGGGGCGGAGTAGGGGCCCGCGCTCCACGCGCTGACCCCCACATCGAATGAGCCGATCGCTCCCGAGCCGTCCGGCCAGTTGTATACACGCAGTGTCGTCCCGCCGTTATGGCTGGCGAAGAACATCGTGTTCCCCGCCCCCTGGGTGAGACGGAGCGAACCGTTGGCGGTCGTCGACCACCACTGGTAGCCCAGGTTGGTCCTGTTCTTCAGGGGGTCGAGCGGCAGCTTGAAGACGAACGCGCGCTGCCAGGCACCGGCCGTGTTGAAGGCATTGAAGGTGAGGTAGAGATTGTTGGTGCTGACCGCGGCGTCGGGATAGTCGAACCACATGTCCGTCCAGGCGGCGTTCAGTCCCTTCGGGCTGAAGTCCCACCAGTACCAGGACCCGAAGCTGCTTCCTCGAGAGATGGCGACACGGAAGACGTTGCTGCCGCCCGTCTGGAGGTACTGGAGAATCCAGATCCATATGTCGCGACTGGGCTCGTAGAGGATGATCTGGTCACAGCAGAACCCTCCGGCGGCCGAGGGAAGCGCCGTGAACGGATCGACCAGCGCGAAGCTCCCCCCGCCCGAGGTGCTCTTGCTGGCAAACCAGTTACCGGTGAAGAACACGTTGCTTCCCGACGCTGCCGCGGTGGGCTCGTCGATGTTGGATGTCCGCTCGCTCGTGACGGCGTCAGCGAGGCCGATGTTCTGGACAAGACGGACAGTTGCCATCGCTGCTCTCCTCCTCGACCGCGCACGCCTGCGCCGCAGGCGTGCGGCCGCTAGCTCTCTTCGGGAATGGTCTCGGGCACGCCGTCGTCGTCATCCCGATCGGGGGGGCCCATCGGCTTGCGAGGGCCGGTCAGCTTCTCCTCGCGGGAGTCGAGCTCCTCGGGCGTCGGGCCGCCCCCCTCAGGGGCAGCCAAGTCGCGCGTGTCCGACGATCCGTGTGGTTCACCGGCGGATGCCACTGAGGCATTCGCCGCGCCCTCTGCATACGGTTGGTGCTTTGCATCAGTCATCTCGCGACCTCCGGCCGACGGCAATTGAGGGTGGGTATCCGGGTATCGACTCTACGCCGATCCCTCGCCCCGCTTCTGGCGGCGCACTTCCCGAGGGCCACCATCCCTGGTCTCTGCGAGGCGTCCCCACAGGCGAGGTGCGGCGACGGCGACGACGCAAGCGCAGAGGCCGGCGAGCGCCAGGTCCACGGGGATGAAGAACAGTTCCTCGCCGTTGATCAGCGTCGCGACGACCCCGAAGGCCAGGCTCATCGCGGCGATCCACGTGGCGCGCAGCCTCCTCGAGGATATGCCCAGCCCGGCCGCACCGACCAGAGCGCCGGTAATTGCAGGAAGGATCTCGCCCACTTGTCCAGCCCCCTCTTTCGCTGGGGAAACCCTATACGAGGAGCAGGCCGCCGAACGAGGGCATGCCGCTCAGTCTCTCCTACTTGCGTCCGTCAGGAGCGTCGTCTGGGTCGGTGCAAGACGGATACGCGAGTCGGACGGCCCGTCCTAACGCGTGTGAGCAGGCGGCGCTCGCCGGTCAGACAACCGCCCGGTCTTCGTCTCTGGCGGCTGATCGTGGCTGCTGCGCAGCCAGAAGCCGGTAGGGCAAGGGCGACTGGAACATCGGCGATGCGACCCTCCACCGGCCAATGCAGCGCGGGCAGTGCTCAGGCGCCGCCCACGGCTGGCGCACCTTGATCGAGAGCTGACAGTGGGGGCAGTTCGCGTACATGCTTCGGCCTCCGAGCGGAAATCAACGGGTCGGCTCACGGAGCCACCGCGCACCTCTCCAGTGACGATGTCTCCATGGTCTTTCGTGGCCGCGGGCTTCTTCCCAAGACCGCCGCCGAGAGGCAGCCTACCGCTCGCAGGCCGGCGCAACTAAGCGCTCTGGACATATAGCGGAGACCCTTCAGGGCGTCGACCGTCACCCCGCGAGCGCGTCTGTGCTTCCCCCAAGCGGAATACTGGCGGACGATGGCACGCGAGAACGAGGAGCGGGTGAAGGGCATCTTCGAGGCGTTCAGCCGGGGTGACTTCCGCACGGCGCTCCAGGACGTCCGCCTGGAGGTGCGGGCCCACCGCATAGCCCCTCTCCCCGATCCGAAGACCTACACCGGCATCGCCGGGATGCTCATGGCCTGGGGCGAATGGACGGCCCCGTTCGAGGAGCTCGAGCTGACGGTCGCAGAGGTGATCGAGGTCGGGCAGAGCATCGTGGCCGAGATCCGGCAGCAAGGCACGGAGAAGGACGGCGGCGCGCTCGTGGAGGGCCAGTACTGGTTCGTCTGCACGTTCTTCGAGGGAGAGCTCGTGCAGTGGGACATGCTCGCGAGCAGGCGTCAGGCCCTCAAAGGCGTCGGGATGGTGGAAAAGCAGCCGCCGGACCCCGAGTAGGCGGGCACTACCCGTCCGCGAGGCCGGGCGGGCCCAGAAGGTCGACGATCGTCGCTCTGGCATGGTCGAAGACCACGGGATCCTCGCGTACCTGGAAGAGCGCGTCGGCGTTGGTGAGCGTGGAGAAGAGCGCAAACGCGGTCTGCCGGGGATCCTTCCTGATGGGCAGCTCCCCGCTCGCGTTGGCCTTGCGCACGGCCGCCTCCAGGGCAGTGGTCTGTCGGTCCACGGCGCTTGCGAGGGCCTTGGCCACCGCGTCGGCCCGGCCCGCGAACTCCACGGCGGAGATCACGAAGAAGCATCCGCCGGGGAAGACCTTGCGCTGGTAGAAGGACAGCCAGCGCTCGAGCAGCACGTGCAGCCCGTGTTGGGCGCTTTGGGGGGGGTCGAGCACGACCTCGGCCTCGAAGACCTCCCACGCTTGGGCGATGGTCGCCAGCTGGAGCTCGTGCTTGGAGCCGAAGTGCGCAAAGAGCCCGCTCTTGCTCATGTTCACCGCTGATGCCAGACTTCCGAGCGAGAGCTCCTCGAGCCCCTGCAGGGAGCCGAGCTCCAGCGCAGCGTCCAAGATCGCCCCTCGGGTTCCCTCCGCTTTCATGAAGGCTCTCGAAATAGCACGATCGGTCGTGCTATTTTGTGTGGAGTCTGGCCCACGAGGGGTGAGGTCGCCAGTGGATCAATGCACGGACACAGCAGGGGAGGAACGGCGCAGGGCTCTGTTCGAGGAGGCGCTGTCGCTGATCGAGCGCACCTATGAGGACGATCGCCTGACGGTCTCTGACCTCTCACAGAAGATCTTCACTTCCCGGCGCCAGCTCCAGCGCGCGTTCGCCGAGGCCGGCACGAGCGTCCAAGAGAGGCTTCACGCTACCCGAATGCAGCGCTCCGCAGAGCTGCTCGACGACTCGTCGCTGACAATCGCGCAGATCGCGCGCAGCGTGGGCTACCGGCAGCCGCCGCAATTCGCCAAGGCCTTTCGCCGCTACTACCGGCTGACCCCCTCCCAGTGGCGCACCGCCACCAGGTCGACCCCTCGCGAAGCGATCTCGATGATCGGCCCACCAGGGTCGCAAGCGCCGACGGAGATCCTCCCCCGGCCCGTACCGCCGCGGCCGGCGCGCGACGAGCACGAGCGCGATCTCGAGCGTCGCCTGCGAGAGCTCGACCGCCGCTTTCACGAGCTCGAGCCCGCCGCCTAGCTGGCCGCCGAACCCAGCCGCTATGTCTCGGCGGCGGCCCCGCCGGAGGACTTTGCGTCAATGACCTCGCCCGCCTCGGCCAGGGCGACGAAGGACGCCTTCTCCACCTCCTCGCGCGACATGCCGGCGGTGGCCGCTGGCGCTGAGAGCTCGAAGTGACGGTGGGGCTCATCGGTCCACACGAGAAACCACGCGGTTTTAGCCACGGCTCGATTTCCACCGGGGCCGCCGACGTCCCCCCGGCGCTCGCGGGAGTGGTAGACGAGAGCCACGATCCTGTCGGAGACGACCGCTCCGTAGGCCGTGCCGACAGGCACCCAAGAATGGTTCGGCGGGGATTCAGGCTCCACTGCGAAGTCTCCTCGTGCTGGCGGTTGCGGGGCTCACGGCGGGGCACGGATCGTAGGGCAGCGCCCCCACGGACCATGAGGCCGGACGGACCAAGACCCCCATATCCTGCATCGCTTGGAGGCGCTTGAGCGCAAGGTGGAGCACATCTGCACCCACCTTGTGAACGGATGGCAGGGGCGGCGGTCATTCCGCCGCTCGTCGATGATCTTGTCCGAGCGGGTCGCGCCGGCGTCAGGTTCGGCTTGCGAAGCGATGGGCGGTGCCCGGCTCGAACGGGCGACCTCCTGCGTGTAAAGCAGGCGCTCTACCAGCTGAGCTAACCGCCCGCGGGGCTCGATGGTAGCCGTCAGACCAGCTGCCAGCGCCGGAGAGTCGTCTGGCGGCGCGGTGGCCCTCGCCTCCCGCGGCGATCGCCGCGTCCACGGTCCGCTCCGAGATCAACGGGCGCTCGTCCCAGACGATGGCCAGGCTGCAGCCCCTCCGGACGAACCTGGGCAGCTTGGGTGAGCTCGCACAGTCCGAGGCGATCGTCATGCTTGGCGGCCGCTTGAAAATCGGAGCGGCGATCAGCCGACCTGGGACGTGGTTGAGGGTGGCAGGGTCGCGCGGGTCGGCGGACATACACACCGAGGACGCAGATCACCCTCCTCCAGTGTTGCGCTCATGCGATCGGGCGCGCCGAGCGCCCGGCGCGGCGACCGAGGAGGGTGTTGTAGACCGCGAGCAGCAACAGAGCGCCGAGAATCGCGATGATCCACGTGCCGATGCTGAAGAACGAGTCGATCGAGCCGACCCCCAGCGCGGAGGCGATGAAGCCGCCGAGCAGGGCACCGACCACCCCGATGGCCAGCGTCCCGACAACGCCCCCCGGCTCCGCGCCGCGGTGGATGAACTTGGCGATGATCCCAGCCACGAGGCCGAGCACGAGCCAGCCGATGATTCCCATGATGTCTCCTTGGTCGTCGGGACGCCGCCTCTCGGCGGCCGCCCCGTCTGGCTGTTGTAGAGCAGCATCACCGCACGACCACCGCACGGACATGGGGGGTGGGACCCACATTGCTCGTGTTTACCGCCAACTCGCATGGCAGGTGGGACGAGACCTCCAACGAGACAGGATTCATAGATCGAAAGTGGGTCCACCAAGCCGAGCAGCCGGGCGGGCGGCGCTCGCCTTCCGCCGGTGCCGCACCGCGTCATCGTGTCACCGTTGACACGATGAACGCCGCCCAGACCGCAAAGCGCCGAGTCCGCCGGGCCATGGACCCGCTAACCGACTTCGTCCACGACGAGGCTGCGGGGGGTATCGCGCTCGCCATCGCGACGCTGGCAGCACTCGTGTGGGTCAACAGCCCCGTAGGGGACAGCTACTCGTCCTTCTGGGGCAGCGAGCTGACACTCGGATTCGACTCGCTGGCAATCCGCGAGGACCTGCAGCACTGGGTCAATGACGCCCTGATGGCGCTCTTCTTCTTCGTCGTCGGTCTGGAGATCAAGCGCGAGCTGGTCACTGGCGAACTGCGCGAACGCAGAGCGGCTGCACTTCCGGTATTGGCCGCCCTTGGCGGTGCCGCGCTGCCCGCCCTGATCTTCCTGCTTCTCACCGCCGGTAGTGCCGGCGGCGAAGGTTGGGCAATCCCGATGGCCACCGACATCGCGTTCGCCGTCGGGGTTCTGGCCTTGCTCGGCGATCGGGTCTCCGCCGGCGTCAAACTGTTGGTGCTCACGATCGCGATCGTCGACGACATCATCGCGATCTCCGTGATCGCCGTCTTCTACTCGGACGACTTGTCCGCGACCTGGCTGCTGGCCGCGCTCGCAGGCCTCGGGCTCGTCGTACTTCTGCGCCGAGCCGGCGTGGCCCGCGTGCTCGCCTACGTGCCCGTCGGCCTGTTCGTGTGGGTGGCCACCCTCGAGTCCGGCGTTCACGCGACGATCGCCGGCGTCGCCCTTGGTCTGCTCACGCCCGCACGCCCGATCGCCGGCCGCCATGTTCTCGAGGAGATCGAGCACCGCCTGCACCCCATCACCAGCTTCGCCGTCGTACCCCTGTTCGCGCTAGCCAACGCGGGCGTCGTGCTGAACGCCACCACGCTCGGTGATGCGGCGACCAGCCGGGTCGCTTGGGCGATCGTGCTCGGCTTGGTCATCGGGAAGCTGCTCGGCATCACCGGCGCCAGCCTGCTCGGCCTTCGTCTCGGAGTCGGCACCCTGCCCGAGGGAGTGCAGCCGCGCCAGATCTGGGGGGTGGCCGCGCTCGGCGGGATCGGGTTCACCGTCTCGCTGTTCATCGCCCAGCTCGCCTTCACCGACCCCGCCACCGTCGATCTCGCGAAGGTGGGCATCTTCGCCGGCTCGCTGGCCAGCGGCGCGCTCGGCGCCCTGCTGCTCATTCGCACCACACCTCGAGCCCATCAGCGACGCTGACCGGAGTACCGGCGAATGGGCAGCGGTGCCCATTGCGTGCGCCGGTAATCGTCGATGACCTGTGCTCCATGCCCCGTCGATCGGACGTGTCATCTCATCTCCAAGACCGAGACACGACAACGTGAAGGAAACGTTCGCCGTGATCGCCTTCTTCTTCGGCGTGTCCTTGCTGAGCTGCTTGTTCGGCGCGCTGCTGATCGGGCTCCTCGCGCTCCTCGTGACGTGACCCGACAAGCCCAACTTCAGGGCTCGACGAGGCCGTGGCGTATCGCGTAGCGCGTCAGCTCGACACGGTCACGCAGGCCGAGCTTGGCCAGGATGTTCTCCCGGTGACGCTCGACCGTCTTGGGGCTGATGACCAGGAGGCCGGCGATCTGATCGCTGCTGTAGGCCTCGGCGACGAGCTTGACCACCTCGCGTTCGCGCGGGGTGAGCGGGTAATCGGGCACGGGCTCGCCGTCGGTCGCGCGCTCGAGGTACTCGCGCATCAGGGTTCGCAGGGTCGGCGGGTACAGGAACGGCTCCCCGCGCATCACCGCGCGGCAGGCGCGCACGAGATCGCGGTCGGCGACAGTCTTGAGGACGTAGCCCGAGGCGCCCGCCTTGAGCGCCTCGAAGAAGTACTGGTCGACGTCGTGCACGGACAGCATGAGCACCTTGAGCTCGGGACGCCGCCGAGTCAGGTCACGCGCCGCCGCCAAGCCAGTCCGGCGCGGCATTGCCACATCGAGCACGGCCAGATCGATCGCTGTGCGCAGCCCCAGCTCGACGGTCTCGATACCGTCGACAGCCTCGGCCACTACCTCAAAGTCGGGCGCCGCGTCGAGGATCATGCGCAGTCCGTGGCGGACCACCGTGTGGTCGTCGGCGAGCAGGATGCGCGTGCGCAGCGGGATGCTCACGTCACGGGCACCTCAAGGCGCACCTCGGTGCCGTGAGGCGATACCGGCTCGATGTTCAGGCGTCCGCCGACGAGCATCGCTCGCTCGCTCATTCCGCGTATCCCGCCCCAGGCGCCCGCCGACGCCCCGTCGAGGCCGCACCCGTCGTCACGCACGCACAGCACCACGGCCGTGCCGTGGCCTTCGAGCACGAACTCCACCTCGCGAGCCGCCGCGTGGCGAACCACGTTGGTCAGGCTTTCCTGGGCGACTCGGTAGATCACCAGCTCGGTCTCGTGCGACAGCGCGGGCAGCTCGCCGTCAAGACGCCGCCGCACCCGAAGCCCCGCCCTCTCGGCGAACCCCGAGGCGAGTGCCACAAGCGCTGGGCGCAGGCCGAACTCGTCGAGCGCCTCCGGACGCAGACCGCGGGCGATTCCGCGGACCTCCTCGACCCCTCCGCGTGCCGATTCCTGCAGGGCGAGCACTCCTTCACGCAGCTCGGGAGGCGCTCGCCGCGCGAGCGCCTCAAGCTGCAGCACCACACCGGTGAGCGTCTGACCGACCTCGTCGTGAAGCTCGCGCGCCACGCGACGACGCTCGTCCTCCTGCGCGGCGACCGCGCGCCGCCCACTCTCGCGTCGCTCGAGCTCCAGACGCTCGAGCATGTCGTTGAATGCGTGCGCCAGATCGGCGACCTCAGGCAGCGTCCCCTCGGCGTCGACCCTTCGTCCTGGGCGGAGCGGGTCCACCCTGCGCATCAGTCGCGCGAGCCGTTCAAGCGGCCCGAAGGCGCGCCGCATCAGCACCAGGTTCACCGCCAGCGCCGCCGTCACCCCGCCGCCGAGCACGAGGATCTCCACTACGCGTACCTCCCCCGAGACCGTGGCCGGTGTGAAGATGAGAAGCAGCACCGCGCCAACCAGCACCACAGCGTTGATGACGAACACGCGCCAGAACAGAGACATGTGACCTAGAGGATGGCGTCTCCGCCACCGCGGGACCATGGGCGACACTCCCCACCCAGGAGGATGGGCCGCGGCACCCATGGTCTCGGGCCCCGAAGCCACTGAACATGGGGGCTTCCTCCAACCCAGCGGGAGATGACATGACCCCAAGCATCGTCTGCGGTATCGATGCCTCGCCCCAGGCCGGAGCAGCCCTCCGCGTCGCGTCCGCCCTCGCGCAACGCATGGGCCTGACCCTCGTTGTCGTTCACGCCGTCCCGACCCCTACGCCCGACCTCCTGCTCACCGCACCAGCCCACGTGCCGGTCCCCGTCGAGCAGATTGATTTCCTCGGTCATGACACCGGAGAGCGCCTGCTCACACAGGCGGTCGAGGCGGTCGACGTGCCCCTCGCCGAGCAGCGATTGGAGCGTGGCCGCGCGGCCGAGCGCCTGTGCGCCGTGGCGCGCGAGGAGCAAGCGCGTCTGGTGGTGGTCGGCTCGCGCGGTGACGGGGCCATGCGCACCGCGCTCCTGGGCAGCGTTTCGGCCGCCGTGGTCCGCGACGCGCCCTGTCCGGTCGTGGTCGTCCCGCCCGGCATGGCCGGCGGCCCGCTCGACGGCCAGCGGATCGTGTGCGGCGTCAATGCCGACGAAGACCAAGCCGCCGTTAGCACCGCAGCGCGGCTCTCACGCGTGTTGGGGGCGCCGCTCACGCTCTCCCATGTCCTGCCGGCCGGCGCGGAGACTGAGTCCCTCGTGTCCGCCGGCGCGCTTTCGCCGACCGTTGGCCCCCTTCTGGACGCAGGCCCGCGGCACGCCCTGGACACCGTGCACCGCCTGATGGCGAACGCTGGGGATCTTGTCGATGACGAGCTTCACGACGTGCAACTACGGCGCGGAGAGCCCGCGGCGCAGATCCTCGAACTGGCCGCGTCGACACACGCGATCCTTCTCGTCGTGGGCAACCGCGGCTTTGGCTCGCTGCGTGCGGGCTTGCTCGGATCTGTATCGCGGGACCTCGTCCGTCGTGGCTCTCGACCCATCGTGATCTGCCGGGAGGAGCCGACATGATCCGCGTCGCGATCATCGACGATCATCCCGCGGTGCGTCTGGGCCTCGAGAGCGCACTCCGAAGCGAACCGGGGCTCGTTCCCGTGGGCGCCGCCGAGCAGCCCGAGGACCTGCCGCCGCTGCTCTATCGCACTCGCCCGGACGTCGTCTTGGTCGATTACCACCTGCCGCGCCGCGACGGCTTGTCCGTCTGCCGCCAAATCAAGAGCGACATCCCCGCGCCCGCCGTGCTGCTCTACTCCGCCTACGCTGACGCCTCCCTAGTCGTACCAGCGATCATTGCCGGCGCCGACGGAATCGTGCCGAAAAGCGTCCCCTCCCGACAGCTCTTCGAGGCCATCCGCACCGTCGCAAAGGGTGGCACTGCCCTGCCCCCCATCTCACCCGACCTTCTCCAGCTTGCGAGTCGCTGTCTCGAACCGGAGGACCTTCCCGTCCTCGGCATGCTCGTCAACCACATCGCCCGCCGCGACATCGCGGACACGCTGGGAATCGGCCGCGACGACCTTGCGGGCCGCATCGCCGCGATGCTCGATCGCCTCAAGGCCCCCGTGGGCATCGCCCATCAGCCAGCGCCCGAGGCTCCGTGAGCATGCGCCGACCGACCCAGCCGGAACGCGATCAGAGCGAGGATCGCTGGGAGTTGGCCGCTGGGCACGACGACCGCCAAGAACCACTCCGCGCCGGGATACGCGACATCTCCCGCCTCGTCGCCATCCTCGCGCTAGTCGCCGTCGTCGCCGTCGGGATCGCCGTCTGCGTGCTGTTGTTTGCTGGCTAAAGACCAACGCCCAACCTGGCGGCCCCATCGCCGAGCACGCACCGGAGATCCCTGCCCCGCGCTCCTCCGGGCCATCACCCCCTCCGCCGCGACGTCCACTCGCTGGCCTCAGGCGGGATGAGAGCCT
Organism: Solirubrobacterales bacterium; assembly: GCA_038199375.1. Lineage (GTDB taxonomy): Bacteria > Actinomycetota > Thermoleophilia > Solirubrobacterales > Solirubrobacteraceae > JBBPZA01. The sequence goes on from JBBPZA010000123.1 coordinate 65,377, forward strand.
GCGCGCGCAGCACGCTCAAGTCCAGGGACCTCCTAGCGGGGCCGGGCGGTGCCGCCGTCAGGCGGTTGAGCGCGCAGGGAGCCCGCATGGGCGCGCGCCGAAGGGTCGCGGCGCGCCTTCACCACGCTCGCGATGGTCGTGATGCTGAGCACGACCCCGATGACGACAAGCGAGGTCCCCGTGGAGATCTCGGGCACGCCGTTCTCCTGCAGGTGGCCCCAGTGCAGGGCGAGCTTGGCGCCGATGAACGCGAGGATGAGCGACAGGCCGGTCGAGAGGTAGACGAGCCGGTCGAGCAGGCCGGTGACGAGGAAGAACAGGGCGCGCAGCCCGAGCAGCGCGAACGCGTTGGCCGTGAACACGATGTACACCTCGTCGGTGACCCCGAACACGGCGGGGATCGAGTCCATCGCGAACAGGATGTCTGTGCTGCCGATGGCCACGAGCACGAGAAACAGCGGCGTGACCATACGCCGCCCCTCGAGGTCCGTGATGAGCTTCCCGCCGTCGTAGTCGTCCGTGACCGGCAGCCGTCGCTTCGCGAAGCCGACGAGCGCGTTGTCCTCCACCGAAGGGTCCTGGTCGCGGTGGCGGAAGAGCTGGATTGCCGTGCCGATGAGGAGCAGCCCGAAGATTAGGAACATGAAGGAGAAGGCCGAAAGCAGCGCGGCGCCCAGCCCGATGAAGATCACGCGTAAGACGAGCGCGAGGACGATGCCGATGATGAGCACCTTCTGCTGGTGCTCGCGGGGCACTGCGAACGTGGTCATGATCACCACGAAGACGAAGAGGTTGTCGACCGACAGGCTCTTCTCGACGATATAGCCGGCGAAGTACTGCCCGCCGAAGTCCCAGCCGGCGACCGAGCCGAAGACCACGCCGAAGGCGATGGCGACTGCGATGTAGAAAATCGACGCGACCATCGCCTCGCGGAAGTCGACCACGTGGGGGCGCGCGATGGCGAGCGCGAGGTCCACCGTAAGCAGGACAAGGATGAGACCGACCGTCACGGCCCAGGCGGTGGTCGTCACGTCCAGCATCCGCCGTCCATCCTCGCAGGCGTCCAGCGTGTTCGATCGTCGTCCGTGGCGTAGACAGGTCGCCGCGAATCCCCAGGGCTCGTTCAGCAGCATGAGCGCGCATCCGCGTCTGCCGCACGGTTCCAACACCGAAGGATTCCAAGGCCGCCCAAAGCCGCCCTACGGGGTGACCCTCAGGGACCCCCCAAGGCCGGGGCCGAGTGTCCAGCGCCGTTATGCGAGATCGCTGTCGCGAACCGCCTGCGCGTCCGCAGCGATATGCGCCAACGTCTCCCGCTGCTGCACTACGCTGCGACAGACGAGAGCCACGGCCTTCAGCGTAAGCGCATCGGGAAGGGAATAGAGCGCGAAGTTCCCCTCCTGGCGACGCACGACGACGTCGCAGCGAAGCAGCTCTGACAGGTGCCTCGGGACGAGCTGATGCTCCACATCCAGGATGCGCGCGAGATCGGTGACCGAGCGCGCCCCGTTCGCCAGGACCTCGAACAGCTGAAGTCGTATGGGATGCCCCAGCACACGCAGGCGCCGCGCAGCGAGCTCGAGAACGTCGCGCGAGGCCGGAACGATCGACGAAGATCGGCGGGCACCCGCCCGCGGCTGCGCGCGTTCCGTCCCATCGTTCCCTGGGGCGCCGTTGCCGGTCGCGGCACGGCCGGCCGGCGACGAAGTTCGTCCGTTTGTCGATCGCGCAGAGCTTCCCACCCACGACACATCGACGCCCGACGCGGAGCGCTGAAGAGTTTCAACCCATCCCTCGGCGGATCTTCGAGCGGCGCGAGGCGGTGGCAGCTAGCTCAGTCGGCTGTCTGATCGATTGATCCACCTCGCCGCCATCGGGCGGGGCAAACCGACGGAAGCGGTTCACGAGCTGCGCGCCGACGTCATCAAGAAGCGAGAACGCTGCCTCGTCGACGAGCCGGTACCAGACCTGGCGCCCTGCCTGCCGCCGATCGACGACCCCGCTCTCGTACAGGAGACCGAGATGGCGCGAGATGTTCTGCTGCGTAGCGTTGAGCGAGTCAGCCAGAGCCTGGACCGACATCTCCCCATCGAGCTCGAGGCGCTCGATCATCCGGATTCGCAAAGGCTGGGCAAGGACCGCCAGGCGATGAGCGACCAGGTCCACCAGCACATCCGGGATCGGGTGCAGTACCTGCATGTCTCCTTCCTAACCCGTGCTGCTCGGTGAGGTTGCGTACTGCCCGCAAATTCCCGCGAAGCGAGTCAAGTCGTCTGCAGTGGTGTAGCTCGTCGGTTGGTTGGTTGCCGGAGTAGTGGCTGTGGGAAACCGAAGGTTTTCCACAGCTTTTCGCGCGCGCCCGCGCGCGAGGCGCGGGGGCGCTTTAGACGGCTTGGAGCTCGGCGACCTCCTCCTCGTCGGGGTCGCGGTGCTCGTCGCTGAGCAGCGCCAGGGATTCCTCGGAGAGGTAGCGGCGGCTGACGAGCCACTCGTCGTTCTGTTCGATGAGCAGCGCGCCGGCGAGGCGGATCGCGCTGCCGATGAGGACAGCGCCGAGCGGCCCATAGCTGCGCGAACCGGCGACGAGGAGGTCGACGTCGCGGCTGTCTTCCTCCAAGACCTTTCCTGCGTCGCCGTCGCGGAAGCGGCCCTCCGCCGGGACGCTCTCGGCGGCCTGAGCGACCGCCGCATCGTGACGAGCGCGCAGCTCGGATCGCATGACGTCGTTGGCGGACTCACCAAAGGTCCCGGATGTCGCAACGCCGCCAAAGGCCATGCGCTCGAACGCGGTGAGGACCCGAATCCGCGCCTGGCTCGCGGCCGCGATCGCGACGGTCGCGTCGAGCGCCCGACGCGACTCGTCGGAGCCGTCGAAGCCGACTGCGACGCTCTTGAGGCCCGGGGGACGCCGCTCGCCATAGCCGCGGGGCGCGAAGGCGACGGGGCAGGCCGCTCCGGCCAGAAGCCGTTCGCCGACGCCTCCGACCAGCAGGCGCCCGACGGGCCCACGGCTCGTGGAGCCCACCACGACCAGCCCTGTTCCCGGCTCCTCGAGGAGATCTGCTGGAGTTCGCGTGCCGGGGAGCTGCCGGTGACTATCCGCACCTCGGCGCCACCGAGGCCCCCAGAGGCCCCGAGTTCTCCAAGTGCGGCGCGGGCTTCGTCAAGGAGAGTCGTCAGCTCTGAGCCGCTCGTGTCGTCAGGCGGGGTCGGGAAGATCTCCGTCAGGACCGCGGGCACGCCCAAGGCATCCGCGAGCAGGCACCCGAGCGCCGCCGCGTCGCGCGGGTGCTTTCCGCATCGACGGCGATAACGATGCTGCTGCCCATGTCGTCGGAGACTACCGCTCGTCCTTCGCCCGCCTGGGCCACATGTGACTCATCTCGCCATGCGCCTGGGAGCATGCTCAGCCGACGAGCAATCTGACCGGCTGCAAAGGACTCTCCCGCGACGTTGGTTCCGAGCGCGCTGGCGCACCCGACTCGCCTGCTCGCGGGTTCGCTCCGCGAGCGAGTGATCTCGCCGTAGGCTTACCCAAGTGACGCCCACGACCGAACCGCACACGGCGTTCGTCCTGGGCGGTGGGGGGATGCTTGGGGCGGCGGAGGTCGGGATGCTCGGCGCTCTGCTCGAGGCGGGCGTGCGGCCTGACCTGGTGTTGGGGAGCTCGGTGGGCGCGATCAATGGGGCTGTTATCGCCGCCGATCCGACGCTGGAGCAGGTGGAGTCATTGGGCGCCGTCTGGCGCGGGATCGCGTCCGACGACACGTTTGGCGGTTCGCTGCTGGGCCGCCTCTCGACTCTCGCGCGGAGCCGCACCCACGTCCATTCCAACGAGCCGTTGCGACGCCATCTCACGGACCGACTGCCCTCGAGCTTCGAGGAGCTCGTAGTCCCTTTTGAGTGTGTGGCCGCGAGCATCGAACGCGCCGGGGCGCGCTGGTTTCACGCCGGTCCGCTGGTACCCGCCATTCTGGCCTCCTGCGCGGTGCCCGGCCTGCTGCCCGTGGTCGAGATCGACGGCGAGCACTACCTCGATGGCGGCTTGGTCCACAGCATTCCGCTCGGCCGGGCGATCGAGTTGGGGGCACGCTGCGTCTACGTGCTGCAAGTTGGACGCATCGAGACGCCGCTACACCGGCCCAGCTGGCCCTGGGAGGTTGCGCTCGTGGCGTTTGAGATCAGCCGCCGTCACAGCTTCATCGAAGACATCGCACACGTGCCTGACGGCGTCACGGTGCATGTGCTGCCGACTGGACGCGAGGAGCCGTTGAGCTACACCGATCCATCCCAACTGCGCTACCGCGACCCGACGAAGGTCGCCGGAAGCATCGAGCGGGCCTACTGGGCCACCATCGACTACCTGAGTCGTCAGGACGGGTGAGCGGTGCCGCTGCCCCGCCTCGTTCGGCGCCTGCTCACGCCGCCAGCGATGGTGCTCCTGGCGCTGACCGCTTTCACGTCGATGCCCCTGTTGCTACTCGGCGCGGCGGCGGCCTCACCCTTTCTCCCCGGCCGACTGCGTCCGCTCCGGGTCTTGCTGTTCGCGCTCGTCTACCTGGCCCTCGAAACCGTGCTGCTGATGGTCCTCGGCGTGCTCTGGCTCGCGGCCGGATTCGGCCGCAGGATCGACTCGCCGCTCATGCGGAGCATGCACTATCGACTGGCAGCGTGGTTCCTTCGCGCGCTCATGGAAACGGCGCGCCACGCGTTCAACCTCCGGGTGGAGATCGAAGGCCGGGAGCCACAACCTGGCACACGCGTTCCACAGATCGTGCTGGCCCGCCATGCCGGCCCGGGCGACTCCTTCCTGCTCATCCACGAATTGCTCAACGTCCAGGCTCGCCGACCGCGCATCGTGCTCAAGGATGCGCTGCAGTGGGACCCATGCATCGACATCGCGCTCAACCGGCTGCCGACGCGCTTCATCCCCACGAACACAGGAGCCGGATCGGGCGTCGTGGACTCGATCGCCGATCTGGCGGCAGGAATGGGCCTCGATGACGCGCTCGTGATCTTCCCCGAGGGGGCGAACTTCTCCGAGCCCCGACGCCTGCGATCGATAGCCAAGCTGGAGGAGCTCGGCCGCCACGCAGAAGCCGAGCGCGCGCGAGCGATGCGGCATCTGCTCGCCCCTCGAGCCGGCGGCATGCTGGCGGCACTCGCGGGCTGTCCACAGGCCGACGTCGTTCTCGTCGCCCACACAGGTCTTGAGGAGCTCAGCACCGTCGTCGACCTCTGGCGCGGGCTTCCGATCGACGACGAGATCAAAGTACGGATGTGGCACGTCCCAGCCGCACAGGTGCCGAGCGATGCGACTGAGCAGGTCAAGTTCCTCCAGCTCTGGTGGCAGCGCATCGACGCCTGGATCGGCGACGAGCAAGGCGCGCTGGCGACCGCTCGGGCCGCTGCGGTGAGCGGCTCGCCGTTTGACGACGGCCGGCGGGATCAGGAAGATCAGCCGATGCAGCGGAGCCGCAGACTGGATATGGCGCGACTCGTGCTGGCGCTCCTCGTCGCCGCGCTCCTGATCTGGTTCGCCCTCGCCAACAGCCAGCACGTCACGGTCGACTACCTCATGACGACTCGCGACTCCCGGCTGATCATCGTGATCGTCGCCAGCGCGCTGCTCGGCGCAGTCGCCAGCCGATTGCTCCAACGCCGTAGCCGCGACTGAACACTCGCACCGTTAGTCCCTCCGTGTCTGATCAAGGCGAGGACGGCCCGAGAGCGCAGCAGCGAGGGTCTTTAGCTCGCCGCACGACGATACCCGGCCGGTGCTTAGGTTCAAGGCCGCCTCGGGAAGCTCGCCGGTAGCTTCTTCCTCGACCATGCCGACGCCCGAGATCAGCCATAACGTCGACCAGCGGCTGCAGGAACTCTACGAGCGTCACCTGCCGCTCGAGAACGGTAGCGTCATGCGCTACTACCAGCCAGGGCGTGGGTACTACTCGCCGGATGCGGTCGGCCAGGAGGGCCGTGCGTTCGCTGTATCGCTTGTAACTGCCGACGGCGAACTGCACCACGCGGGCGACCAAGAACTTCCTTTCGCCTTGCAGTCGATCTCCAAGGTCCTCGCCTACGCGCTCGCGCTGGAGGACCACGGACGCGACGAGGTCCTGCGACGTGTCGGAGTCGAGCCCAGCGGTGAGACGTTCAACTCGATCGCTTTCGACGAGCACAACCGGCGTCCGTTCAACCCGATGGTCAACGCCGGAGCACTCGTTACAACAGATCTGATCTGCGGCAAAGATCCCGAGGAGAAGCTCGAACGCATCCTCACGAGGCTTCGGCTCTGGGCCGATAATCCGAGCCTCGAGGTCGACCGTGACATCTTCGAGCGAGAGCTGCGCACCGCCGACCGCAACCGTGCCATCGCGTACCTTATGCGCAGCCAGGGGATGATCGCCGGTGACGCCGAGGCCACGCTCGCCCTGTATCTCCAGCAGTGCTCCATCACCGTCACCTGTCGCGATCTCGCGGTGGTGGGGGCGACGCTCGCCAACGGGGGCGTGAACCCACTGACCAGCGAGCTCGCTCTGCGGCGCGACCGCGTTCGGGACGTGCTCAGCGTGATGTACACGTGCGGGATGTACGACTTCGCCGGCCAGTGGGCCTACGAGGTCGGCGTCCCGGCGAAGAGCGGAGTCAGCGGCGCGATCCTGGCCGTCATTCCCGCCAAGCTTGGCATCGGGGTGTTCTCGCCGGGGCTCGATCAGTTCGGCAACAGCGTCCGTGGCGTCCGGGTCTGCGAGGAGATCTCCGAGCGACTCGGCCTGCACGTCTTCGCCACCGAAGGCGAAGACGCTTTGCTCGGACTCGGGTAGCACCCCACGGCAGCCCACTCAGTCTCATCGCCGGACGCTCTGGTTGCCACCAGCGACATCGCGGCGCCAGAGCTCGCGCTGGATGCGCCAGCGTGCGAAGCCGATGACGGACCGGACGGCCACGATCATAAGGATCGCGGCGAGGATGGCTACCACCACCGCGCTGCGCACCGGTCGCCCCGCGTTGACCGCGTCCTCCAGAGGCTCCCGCCAGTCGACGCCGACCAGCGTCGCGCCCAGGACGCCCACCCAGGCTCCAGTGGCGGCCTTGCCCACGAACTCCAGCCAACCGTTGAGGCGGACAAGTCCGGACCATGACAAGCGGGCGACCGTGAGCCGCTCGAACAGCGTCGCGTCACGCGTCCGCTCAGGCGTCAACCGACCCGCGATCGCACGGCGGGCGCGGACTCGGGCCCGCACGCGGAACCCCTCACTCACACTCGCATGATGACGCAAGAGAGCTCGTTGACGCGGACGATGACCAGCCGATTGCTTCAACTTTCGTGGCCAACTAGTACCGCAGCAGCGCGACCATCCCGCCCGCGTTGAGCAGCTGCTCGCAATCCGACACCTCCACGACGCTCACGTGGCCCCCCGCTGCGATCGTCGCTTCGACCGCGCGCTCGCCGATCAGAGCCGTAGGACGGCCGATCGAGGCAGGGATGGAGTCAGCGACGGGGCTGAAGTCGTAGTCGGGATCGAGGACGAGATGCTCGACGCGACCTTCGCCAAGCGTCCCGAGCGTCTCCTGGGGTCCGAGAGCAGCAGCGCCGCCGGCGCTCGCTCGTTCGTGGGCCACGGCGACGATCCGCCTCGTCCGCTCGAGCCAGGCATCTGCGAGCAGGGGTTCGACGATCGCCGCGATAGCCGGGAGATCGTCGTGCCCGACGTTGTGGTCGATGGTCGCGACAACGCGGGTTCGCAGCGCCTCGGGTAGCGCCTCTTCGAAGCGGCTGGCGAACTGTCCCTCGGCGGCGATGACGATGCGCTCCCATCCGAGGTCCTCCACGCGGC
>JBBPZA010000124.1:0-18341 GCA_038199375.1 Solirubrobacterales bacterium
CCATCGGGATCGCTGCAGAGTGGTGGGGGATCATGTTGGTCAGGAAGACCAGATCCACCTCCTGCGGCGAGTCGGCGTCGCGCTCGTCGGCCACGTTCTGGTCCCACACCATCTGCTGGTCGGCCGGGGCAGGCTTCTCGGGCGCATCGAACTGCTCGAGCATCGTCTGCATCTTGGCGATCTCCTGCTTCTGCGCCTCGACGATCTCCCGTGCGATCGTGGCGACGCGCGGGTCTGCGCCGTCTTCGATCGCGACCTCGGCGGTGCGCAACGCCTGCTTGTGGTGGGGAAGCATCTTCTGGACGAAGCGCACGTCGGTCTGGTTGAACCGCTGTCCGTTCGCCGTCTCCATCGCGTCGTCGCCGTCGCCGCCACCGCAGGCGCCGAGCGTGAGCGCGGCGGACGCCAGCAGGGCGCCGAGGCAGTATTGGCGTCGCAGTCTCATGTGGTTGACCTTTCGCGGTTGGGGAGGAGCATGAGCCGCCTACCCGAGACTGGCGGCAGCATGCCCTAACGTCGTAGTTCCTACCGCAGCGTAGGGCAAGGCGGATGCGTTGAGAGCCGGTCGACCCTCATATGGCATCGGTCGGATTGCGGATCGGGCATTTGTCGCGGCTATTGGGCACTGTCTTCGTCGGAGTCTTCGATGTGCCACCCCACCAGGTGCCTCGAGCGGGCCTGCTCTGTCGTCCCGCTTCCGCGGCGAACTCGAGCTTCTCTGGGTGCGACGTCGTGCAATGCAACAGCCACGCGAAAAGCAGAAGCCGGAGGCCACCCATCGCAGGCTTCTCCTATCGGCGCGAAGCGATAACGCCGGCGCATCGCGCGCTGACTCCCGCTGCGGACGAACCGCAGTAGTGCTGGCACGGGCCAAGCGCCTGCCCGCCTTCCCGCGGGAAGCGAGCGTGATCGCCCACAGACACACGACGCGTGCGAACTTCCGAACAGCAGGTCGTTGAGAGGATTCGAACCTCTGACCCTTCAGTTCCCGCAGACCGACGCGCTGCGCGGGCCGTCAGAGCATTTGTCCATGAACTGTCCATGGCGCGTCGGCTCCATGCGGCGCGGGGCGGCCGGAAAACTGCCGATGTGCAGCGGTTTCGTTAGAGGTGAGCGACGGGACTCGAACCCGCGACCGCCGGGACCACAACCCAGCGTCGCGCGTCCCCAGACGGCCGCCCCCCTGGCGTGTTGCGCCGTTGCGCAGCGCAACGAGTGGGCGATTCCGCGCTAAAAACCAACTCGACCGCGCACAATTGCTTCCCGATTGCTTCACGTCCGCGGCGTCAAAGCGCTCTAACGCCGCTCGGGAAGCGTGGTTGGGACAAAGCGGGATACGGGAATCGAACCCGTCTCTCCAGCTTGGGAAGCTGGCGTTCTACCGATGAACTAATCCCGCGTGGGTGGGAATTGTAGTCGCGGGTGGGCTTGCTCGATGATCGAGGGACTCGGCCGCGGCGGCGGTCGCCCGTGCCCCGGCGAGGGTGGATCCTCGCCGGGTCGGACATGGGTACCGCGTACCCTAGAGGCGATGCGTCGAACGGCCGTCCCCGCCGTCGTGATCGCCGCCGCGGCGGCGCTCGTCGGGCTGCTCGTCTACGGAGTCGCAAGCCGGGGCGCGAGCACGACGATCGACGATGCGCTGGCGCGCGGCAAGCGTGTCGAGGCGCCCGACCGCGCCCTCCCTCTGCTGCACGGCGGCGGCGAGCGCTCGCTCTCGGACCTGCGGGGCAAGGTGGTCGTGGTGAACTTCTGGGCCTCCTGGTGCACGCCGTGCCGAGCCGAGGCGCCGGTGCTCGAGCGCACCCAGCGGCGCCTCGCCTCCGCGGGCGGGACCGTCCTCGGGGTCAACTACAAGGACACGACCGACGACGCGCTCGCCTTCGAGCGCGAGCTCGGGTTGAGCTATGAAAGCGTGCGCGACGCGGAGGGCGAGCTCGCGCGCGATTACGGCACGGTCGCCCTGCCCGAGACCTTCGTGCTCGACCGCAGCGGGCGCGTCGTCGCCAAGAGCCGGGGAACGGTGACCGATCGCTTCATGGACCGCGCGCTGGCGCCGCTGCTGGGAAACGGGGCGCCGGGCGCGGCCGCGTCGCCGTCAGGCGGAGCAGCGCCGTCAAACGAAGCACCATCGCCCTCGGGCGGGAGCCCGCCTTGAGCGGTAGAAGGGCGGTGACCGCCTTCGCTTTCGCGCTCATTGCGGCCCTCGCGCTGGCCGGCCCCGCCGGTGCGGCCGAGCCCCGCACGACGCTTCCCGACGTCGAGGACGAGGTGATGTGCGTGGTGTGCGGGACGCCGCTCAACCTGGCCCAGGCCCCGCAGGCCGACCGCGAGCGCGCGCTCATCCAGGGGCTGATCGACCGGGGCGCGACGAAGGAGCAGATCAAAGAGCGCCTCAAGGCCGAGTACGGCGAGACGGTGATCGCCCAGCCCGAGAAGGCGGGCTTCGGCCTCGCGGCCTATCTCGTCCCCCTCGCCGGCGCGGCGCTCGCGCTCGCGCTCCTCGCCGCGACGCTGCCGCGCTGGCTGCGTCGCCGTCGCGACGTGACGGGGGCGCCGGAGCCCGCGTCCCCCACGCCCTCCCCCGCCGAGGCTCGGCGCCTCGACGAGGAGCTGGCCCGCTTCGAGGGCTGAGGACGCCGTGCCGTTCGCGTCGGCCGCCGACACCACGGTCCTGGCCGCCTTCGCGGTCGGCTTCGCGTCGTTCATCTCGCCCTGCGTCCTCCCGCTCGTTCCCGGCTACATCTCCGCCGTCTCCGGTGTGTCGGTGGTCGAGCTGCACGAGGGCGAGCGCGGCCTTCGGCGCGTGCTCCTTCCCGCCGCGATCTTCTGCCTGAGCTTCACGATCGTCTTCGTCGCCCTCGGCATGACCGCGACAGGCCTCGGCTCCACGCTCGCCGACCACCGGGGCGCGCTCGACAAGGTCGCCGGCGCGCTCATCGTCGCCATGGGCTTGCTCTTCGTGCTCACCCCCTTCGTCCCCAAGCTCAACCGGGAGTGGCGCCCCGACGCGCTCATACGCCGCGCCGGATCGGGAGGCCCGCTGGTCGCCGGCGCGGCCTTCGCCGTCGCATGGACGCCGTGCGTGGGGCCGACGTTGGGGTCGATCCTCACGGCCGCCGCGACCCGCTCCTCGGTCGGCGAGGGCGGCATCCTGCTGGCCTTCTACTCCGCCGGCCTCGCTGTCCCGTTCCTGCTCACCGCGATCGCCTTCGGGCGCGCCACGACCGCCTTCCGCTGGCTGCGCGACCGCTACCTCCTGGTCACCGGCATCGCGGGCGCGGTGCTCATCTTCATGGGCGTGCTCGTCTTCACGGGCGAGCTGACCCGGCTCAACAGCGAAGCCCAGAAGCTCCTGGCCGACCTGGGGCTGGACTTCATCTACTCGATCTGAAACCCCGCTACATCGACTCTGGAGCGTCCACGCCGAGCAGGTGCAGCGAGCGGGCGATCGTTCGCTGCGAGGCCGCCGAGAGCGCGAGGCGGAAGGACTCGACGCCGGCCGCCTCTGCCCCCACCACGCGGCAGTCGCGGTAGAAGGCCGTGAAGTCCTGGGCGAGCTCGAGCGCGTAGGCGGCGATACGGTGGGGAGCGCGGCGCCAGGCAGCCTCGTCGACCTCGGCCGGGAATGCCAGCAGGCGCTTGACCAGCGTCCTCTCGGCCGGGTCGAGGGGGGCCTCGGGTGACTCGTCGGCGTGCACCGGCGCGACCTGCCGCGCACCGGCCTTCTCGAGGATCGAGGCGATCCGCGCGTGCGCGTACTGGATGTAGAAGACGGGGTTCTCGCTCGACTGCTCGCGCGCGAGGTTGAGATCGAGGTCCACCGTCGTGTCGTGGGAGCGCTGAAGGAGGAAGAAGCGCGTCGCGTCGACGCCGATCTCGTCGACGAGGTCATCCAGGCTGATGAACTCGCCGCGGCGCTTGGACATCGCGGCCCGGCTGCCTCCCTCGAGGACGTTGACGAACTGCATGATGAGCAGCTCCAGCGCATCGGGGTCGCCGCCGAGCGCCTCGAAGGCGGCCTTCATCCGCGGGACGTAGCCGTGGTGATCGGCCCCCAGCACGTTGATGAGCCGGTCGAAGCCGCGCCCGCGCTTGTGCTCGTGGTAGGCGATGTCCGACGCGAAGTAGGTGAGCTCACCGGTGGATCGGCGAAGGACTCGGTCCTTGTCGTCTCCGAAGCTCGTCGTCCGCAGCCAGTCGGCGCCCTCGCGGCGGTAGACATGGCCGCGTCGCTCGAGCCCGGCCAGGACCTCGGCGACCGTACCCCCGTGCAGGCCGCGCTCCGAGAACCAGGAGTCGAAGTCGACCCGGTAGCGGCGAAGGGTCGTTCGGATGCGCGCCACCATGAGCTCGACGCCCTTCCGGGCAAGCTCGTCGGGATCGCCGTCCTCCGCTCCCGGGATGTTCTCGGCGAGGTCGCGCACGTAATCGCCCCGGTAGCCGTCCTCGGCGACCTCCTCCCCGCGCGCACGCGCACGAATCGACTCGCCCAGCTTTCGCACCTGGGTCCCGTGGTCGTTGACGTAGTACTCGCGCGCCACCGTGTGCCCGGAGAAGGCGAGCACCCGTGCGAGCGCGTCGCCGTAGGCCGCGTGGCGCCCTCCCGCCGCGGTGAGCGGACCGGTCGGGTTGGCCGAGACGAACTCGACGAGGATCCGCTCGGGGCGCTCCGCGATGCCGCCCCCGAACGCCTCACCCGCCCCGAGCACGTGGCGCAGAGCTTCCCGAAACCAGGCGTCGGCCAGAAAGAGATTGAGGAACCCCGGTCCGGCGACCTCCACCCTGTCCAGGCGACCGCCCAGTTGAGCGTCCAGCTCCGCGCCGAGGCGCTGGGCGATCGCACGCGGCTGCTCGCCCAGGACCGGCGCGAGGAGCATGGCCGCGTTGGTCGAGTAGTCGCCGAACTCCGGCTTGGGCGGGCGCTCCAGGGTCGGGGCCGCCCGTGGGGCGCAGCCCGCGCCCCGCAGCTGCGCAGAGGCCTCCTCGACGGCGACGCGCAGCTGCTCGAGGGGGTTGCCGTGGCCGGGATCGGGAACCCCGGAGCCGGCGCTCCCGCCCCCCATTCCGGCCGCCCCCGGACCTGTCACCGAGCCCCCACCCCAGTCGGGGCGAACAGCGCCTCCAGCCGGTCGAGCGTCCGCGGCGTGCCCAGCGCGACGAGCATGTCGCCCACCTGCAGGACGGTCTCGTCGGGCGGCTGGGTGACGACCGCTCCACCAGGGCGCCGCACGGCCACCACGATCGCCCCCCCGCGCACGTCGGCGACCGTCCGGCCCTCGCTCTGGCAGCCGGCCCCGACCTCGATCTCCTCCACTCGGTACCGCTCGATGCCGGCGCCGCGCAGGATCTCGTCGTCGGAGGGCGAGCCCTCGAGGAAGCGCACGCCGACCGCTTGGGCGAGCTCGTGGTTGTCGGGGTTCTCGTCGACGACGACGTACTTGGCTCCCCCGGCGTCCAGATCGCGCGCGACCTGCCGGCCCACGCGGCCAAAGCCGCAGATCACATAGTGGTCGGAGAGGGAGTCGATCATCCGCTGGCGGCGCTCCTCGAGCAGGCCGCTGACGTGGCCGGCGACGAAGAACTCGGTGATCGACACCAGGCCGTAGAAGAGCGTACCGACGCCCAGCACGATGAGGGCGATCTTCACCGCCTCGGCGTCGGTGTCGGTCGGAGACGGGATGGAGCCCACGGTCGCGATGGTGTCGAGGGTCAGCACGAACCCGTTCCACACCGACTGACCGTCCGTCACGACGAAGCCGACGGTCCCCAGGATGCACAGCCCGAGGATGAGGGCGCCCAAGACCGCGAGGCGGCGGAGGAACAGCAGGAGCTCGCGCCGCGCCCTGGCGCGCACGGAGACCGTGGTGGTGAAGCGGATGAGGTCGTCGATGGACTTCTGGGCCATCAGTAGTGGTAGGGCTCCCCGGCCAGGATCTTGTGGCCACGGTAGAGCTGCTCGAGGAGGACGACGCGGGCGAGCTGGTGCGGGAGGGTCAGCGCGCCGAGCGAGAAGCGGTGGTCGACTCCGTCGAGGTCGAGGCCCAGCGGCCCGCCGATGACGAAGCACAGGTCGCGACCGCTCTGGCGACGATCCTCCAAGAAGCGGGCGAAGGCCACGCTGTCAAAGGCCTGCCCCTCGCGCGCAAGCAGCGAGAGGAAGGCCCGCTCTGGCAGCCGCCGGAGGACCTTCTCGTCTTCGCGTACCTGCACCAGCTCGAGCGACGCGTGTCGGGCAAGGAGCTTCTCGTAGTGCCGGACGTCGTCGACGAAGGGCGTGCGGAGGCGGCCCACGGCGAGGACGGTGATCCGCACGCTGCGATACTGACATGCCCCGCCCGAACCTCGACGCCCGACGCGAAGGAGGCCCATGAGCCCCGAGGACGACGCCCAAGAGCGCCAGATCAACATTCACTTCTCGCCCGAGATCATGGCCGGCGTCTACGCGAACTTCGCGAACGTCAGCCACTCGGACTACGAGTTCACGATCACCTTCGCGCGAGTAGACCACGAGATGGACGAGGGCGAGATCCCCGGCGTCGTCGTCTCCCGGGTCAACCTCTCTGCCAGGTTCATGCGCGAGCTCATGGACGCGATGGCCGACAGCTACTCCAAGTGGCAGACGAGCGAAGGAATCAAGAACCTGCCGGAGTTCGGCGGGGAGCAGGGCGAAAGCGATCCCCAAGCGGAGCGTTAGGTACTCTTAGCGACCGCTGCGCTCGAAGGCCACCCCTGTCCCGATCCGCTCGATCGTCGGCGGGTGGGTCGCGAAGAGCGCCGTCTTCCACGCCGGTGGGTCCGGGTCGGAGACGTTCTGGAGGGCGAGCCGGCGCTCCATGCCGACGAACGCCTCGGGGGCGTCGCTGAGCTCGAGGGAGTAGGCGTCGGCGCGCGCCTCGACGCGTCGCGAGAGCTGGTTCGAGATCGTCGTGATGCCGAGGGAGGCGATCGCGAGCGCCAGGGCAGCAGCCGGGAGCGCCGCGGGCGTGCCCGCTCGACCAGGCGCCAGGGCCTCGGTGAGGCGCTGGACCGCAAACAGGGCGGCCGGCGCGACGAGGGCGAGGTAGAGCAGGCCGCCGGGCACGTCGCGGTGGTGGACGTGGCCGAGCTCGTGGGCCACCACGAGGCGGACCTCGTCGCGCGAGAAGCGCTCGAGCAGGGTGTCGTAGAGGACCACCCGCTTGGTGGGGCCAAGGCCGGCTACATAGGCGTTGGCCGCCGTCGTCCGCCGGCTGGCATCGATCTCGTAGACCTCGCCCACGTCGACCCCGGCCTCGCGCGCCAGCTCGAGCACGTCGGCCCGCGCCTGCCCCGCCGGGAGCGGGGTGAAGCGGTTGAAGACGGGATCGAGCACGATGGGCGCGGCGTAGAGGAACGCTGCGCCTACGGCCACGACGGCTACGGAGCCCGGCGCCCACCAGTGCCGGGGGAAGCGCCGCATCAGCCCGAGCAGCAGCGCGCCGCCGCCGCCCGCCAGCCCCGCGCCGATGAGCGCCGAGGTCCCTTGATCGGAGAGCCACGGCCCCCAGGCCTGAGTCGAGAGCCCGACGTCCACCGCGCGCTGATGGGCGATCGCGCCCGTCGGCAGTGCGGCGGCGCCGAGTGCCAGCGACAGGGCTGCTCCGGCCGCCGCGCCGACGAGGACGGGCCTGCGAGAGGCACGTCCCAGCACGCGGGGCGGGCGGACCACGAGGGCGACGAGGATGCTCGCCTCCACCAGCATTCCCCCCAGTCCCAGGGCGAACTGGGGCCCGCGGAAGTCACGCGCGCGCTCGATCTCGGTCGCGCTGAAGTACGATCGCGCGCTCACCGGATCCGGTTCGATCACGCCCTCCCGAGGCCGCATCAGGATCACCGCCGCCTGGGCGACAACCACGGCGGCGGCCAGCGCGATCGGCAGGCGGGAGCGTGCCCGGACCATCGAGGGATCCTACGAGCTCTCATGCGCATCGCAGTCCTCTCCGACATCCACGGCAACCGCCAGGCCTTCGAGGCCGTCCTCGAGGCGGTCGCGGCCGCCGGGGTCGACGAGGTCTGGTGCCTGGGCGACCTGGTGGGCTACGGGGCCGAGCCCGACGCCTGCGTGGAGCTCGCCCGCGTCCATTGCGACCTGTGTCTGATGGGCAACCACGACCTCGCCGTTCGCGGCGACATCTCGCTGTCGGAGTTCTCCCGCGGGGCTGCGCTGGCCGCCCACTGGACCCAGCAGGTCATAAGCCCGGAGAGCCTCGAGTTCCTCGGAACGCTCGCCCCGCAGCTGCTCGACCGCCCGGAGATCGGGCTATTCCACGCCAGCCCGCGCGATCCGGTCTGGGAGTACGTCCTCTCGACGCTCCTGGCGGAGCTCTGCCTGGACGAGCAGGCCCACCGCGTGTGCCTGATCGGCCACTCCCACGTCGCCCTCTCGTTCTCCCGCCTGCCCGGCGAGCCGGCCACCGGCGAGACCCGGCCGGCCGGAACCGAGCTCGACGTCTCCGACGGCGAGTGGCTCATCAACCCGGGGAGCGTTGGCCAGCCGCGCGACGGCGACTGGCGCGGTGCGTGGCTGCTGCTCGACACCGATCACTGGTGGATCGCCTACCAGCGCACCGAGTACGACGTGACCGCCGCGGCTGCGGCGATCCGGGCCGCCCGGCTGCCCGACTCGCTCGCCGAACGGCTCCAGTACGGCCAGTAGCATCCGACGGCGATGCGCTTCGCGGTCCTGCTGTCCCTCGCCGCCCTCCTGGGTGCCGGCTCTGCGCTCCTCGTCGCCTGCGGCTCGAGCGACGACGACCTGGTGCCCGAGCGCGACGCGGCAGCGCTCAAGCGTTACGCCGACCGGGTCAGCGAGGCGTCGGCGGACGGAGACTGCGAGCGGGTCAGGGCCGACGTCGAGCGGGCGCGGGAGCGCGTGAGCAAGCTGCCCTCAAAGGTCGACCGCGACCTGCAGGCGAACATCGAGGAGGGCTTCGACAACCTCGCCGAGCAGGCCGCGCGCGAGTGCGAGGGGAACACCGAGAAGACGCCGACCGAAACGACGCCGACCGAGACCGAGCCGCCAGTCGAGACGACCCCGCCCGAGACGACGCCGACCGAGACCGAGCCGCCAGTCGAGACGACCCCGCCTGAGACCACACCGCCCGAGGAGAACGGCGGGGGCGGCACGACGATCCCCGGCGGCCAGGGCAGCGGCGGCGGCAAGGCCAAGGCCAAGGGCCCCAAGAAGGTCAAGGGCCAGTGAACAGCCGGCTCATCGCCGATCGCTACGAGCTCGAGAGCCGGCTCGGCGTGGGCGGCATGTCCACCGTCCACCTCGCACTGGACCGGCGCCTCGAACGGCGGGTCGCCGTGAAGCTCCTCGCCGAGCACCTCGCCGAGGACGAGGCCTTCGTGTCGCGCTTCCGCCGCGAGGCGCTCGCCGCCGCCAAGCTGGTGCACCCGAACATCGTGCAGGTCTTCGACTTCGGCCTCGACGACGCCTCACATCGCCAGTACATCGTGATGGAGTATGTCCCGGGCCAGTCGTGCGCCGAGATCCTGCGCGATCAGGGCCGGCTGAAGGTCGACGAGGCCGTCGAGATCGTCGGGCAGTCCTGCCGCGGCCTCGACCACGCCCACCGCAACGGGGTCGTCCATCGCGACGTCAAGCCGGGAAACCTCCTGCGCACACCGGACGGACTGGTCAAGCTCGCCGATTTCGGCATCGCCAAGGCCGCCGAGCAGACCGGCATCACCCAGGCGGGGTCGGTGCTGGGAACGGCGGCCTACCTCGCCCCCGAGCAGGCGCGCGGAGAGCCCGCAGGGCCCGCCTCGGACCTCTACGCGCTGGGCGTCGTCACGTTCCAGATGCTCGCCGGGCGCCTGCCTTACGAGGCGACCTCGCTCACCGAGCTGATCAACAAGCAGCTCAACGAGGCGCCGCCCTCGCTCGACGAGGTCAACCCGGCGGTGCCCTCGGCGCTCGCCCACGCGGTCGCGCGCTCGCTCTCGCTCGAGCCCGCCGACCGCTACGCGGGCGCGCTGGCGATGGGCGAGGCGCTTCGCTCGGGCCAGGGGGGAGTGGAGCCGCCGATGGCCCGCCTCGCGACGGATGCGACCGGGGCCACGGCCTTTCTCGACCGAGACGATGCAACCGAGGCGACTCGGGCCCTCCCGCGCGAGCGGACCGCGGCAACCAGTGCCTCGCCGCCGCGCCCGCCGGTCGTGCCCATACCACCCCGGCCCCGCAGCCCTGCACGACCCCAGCCGGCGCCCGCGCCCGCCCGTCAGTCCCGCCGCCGCCGCGGGATGCGGCGCGCGCTCGGCCTCCTCGCCCTCGTCCTCCTCCTCGCGGCCGCGGGGATAGGCGCGATCATCTACGCAGACAGCCGCAGCTCGAACCCGCAGCTGCGCGAGAGCTTCGGCCGGGACGTCGAGCAGGCGGCTCAGGACCTGAAGGACCTGATCGACGACAACACCCGCTGAAGCGGAGACGGTTAGGGCACCGCCCCGGCCCGCAGCGCGGCGGTCTCCTCTGAGAGCCGGCCCTCGGCGATAGCGCTCCTCAAGCGCTCCATCAGCCGGGCCAGGAAGGCGAGGTTGTGCAGTGTCACCAGCCGCAGGGCGGTCAGCTCGCGCTGAGCGAAGAGGTAGCGCAGGTAGCCGCGCGAGTAGCCCTGTACGCAGGCCGGGCACGGGCAGCCGTCCATGATCGGCTCGTCGGAGTGCTTCCAGGCTGCGGCGGTGAGGTCCACGCGCCAGCGCGCGGCCGGATCCGGGACGACGGCCACCCCATGGCGGCCCAGTCGGGTGGGCATCGCGCAGTCAAAGGTGTCGATTCCGAGCTCGACGCCGCGCAGCAGGTCGTCGACGTCGCCGATGCCCAGTAGGTGGCGCGGCTTGATCTCGGCCCGCCCGCCCAGCTCGTCGACGGCCCACTCGACGACCTCGTACATCTGCGCCTTCTCCCGCCCGAGGGAGCCGCCGACGGCGATCCCGCCGCATCCGGTCGCGGCGACCTCCTGCGCCGAGGCGCGGCGGAGGTCCTCGTGCACGCCGCCCTGCACGATCCCGTAGACGACCTGCCCGTCGGGTCCGTTCGACGCGTGCCAGTCCAGGCACCGTCGCAGCCAGCGGTGGGTGCGCTCCGTCGAGCTCGCGGTGTAGTCGCGTGAGACGTGGAACGGGGTGCATTCGTCGAAGGCCAGCGCGATGTCTGAGCCCAGTGCGGCCTGGACCTCCATCGAGGTCTCGGGCGCCATGAAGCGCTGCGCGCCGTCGACGTAGGAGCGGAAGCGCACGCCCTCCTCGGCGATGTCGAGGATCGCCCCGGCCCGCTGCGCTCCGCTCGGGGCGCGGCCCTTGACCTCGTCGGCCACGGTCCCGTGGCCCATGGAGAAGACCTGGAAGCCCCCCGAGTCCGTGATGACGGGTCGCTCCCAGCGCATGAAGCGGTGAAGCCCGCCGGCTTCGGCCACCAGCTCCGGCCCGGGTGCGAGGAAGAGGTGAAACGTGTTGGCGAGGACCATGTCGTAGCCGAGGGCCGCGACATCGGCGGCATCCAGCCCCTTGACCGCCCCCTTGGTCGCCAGGGGAACGAACGCCGGCGTGCCAACGCTTCCGTGGGCGAGGTGCAGGATCCCGAGCCGGGCACGGGAGGACAGGTCGCGGCGAAGCACCTCGAGAAGCGGCATCGCAGCAGCGTCGGTACCGCGACGCTCGCGCCCTGGTCAGCCGTCGCGCTCGAGCGTCACGACCCGCGCCCACAAGGCGGCGAGGCGGTGGAGCTCGGGCTCTGAGAAGTGGGCGACGAAGTCGCGCCGCACCCCGGCGAGATGGGTCGGTCGGGCCTCCTCGAGGCGCCGGCGCCCGGCTTCGGTGAGCACCGCGTAGGAGCCGCGGGCGTCGGAGTGGCAGCAGGCGCGAGCGATGAGGCCGTCGCGCTCGAGGCGGTCGACGAGGCGGGTGAGACCGGAGCGGCTGAGCCCCACCGAGTCGGCGAGGTCGCACATGCGCATCTGACGGTCGGGCGCCTGGTTGAGCGAACAGAGGACCTCGTAGGAGGAGAGGCCGATCCCGTGCAAGGCCTCGAGCTCGGCGTCGAGGCGCTTGACCAGCGTGTCGTAGGCTCGGACGAGACCGCGCCAGGCGCGGAGCTCGACGTCTGAGAGGTCGGCCTGCTCGGCCGCTGGTATCGCCGTCGTGCTCAACAAATCCGGCTCCCTGACTGCATGCTCAACATAGCAGCGGCATCCGGTCAAGAGGGCAAGCGCGCCGGTCGAGCGCCCTCAGCGCAGGAGCGACCTCCCGGTCATCTCGGGCGGCTGGTCCTCGCCGAGGAGGGCGAGAACGGTCGGCGCGACGTCGGCGAGGATGCCCGGTCCGTCGAGCTCTGCCTCATTCGCGGTGACCACGAAGGGCACGGGGTTGAGCGAGTGGGCGGTGTTGGGGCTGCCGTCGGGCTCGAGCATGTTGTCGGCGTTGCCGTGGTCGGCGGTGACGACGCAGGACCCGCCGCGCTGGTGGACGGCGGCCACCAGGTCGCCCAGGCACGCGTCGACCGTCTCGATGGCCTTGACGGCAGCGGGGATCGAGGCGGTGTGCCCGACCATGTCGGGGTTGGCGAAGTTGACGATCGCGAAGCCCGGCGCGTCGCTTCGCCAGTGGTCCACGAAGGCATCGGTGACCCCCCGCGCGCTCATCTCAGGCTTGTGGTCGTAGGTGGGGACGTCGCGCGGCGACGGGACGAGCTCGTGGCGCTCCCCGGGATAGGGATCCTGCTCGCCGCCGTTGAAGAAGTAGGTCACGTGGGCGTACTTCTCGGTCTCGGCGACGTGGAGCTGGCCCACGCCGCGCTGCGCCAGGACGGAGGCGAGCGTCGCGTCGGGGCGCGAGGGCGGAAAGACCACCGGGTAGGGGTAGTCCTCGTCGTACTGGGCCATCGTCGCCAGGTGCTCGACGGGCTCGCGACCGTGGCGGTCGACCTCCTCGAAGCCCGGCTCGGCCAGGGCGCGGACGATCTGGCGCATCCGATCGGGGCGGAAGTCGAAGCACACCACGCTGTCGCCGGGCGCGATGGCGCCATTCCCGTCGCCGACGAGCGTCGGCTCGACGAACTCGTCGGTCTCCCCCCGCTCGTAGGCGGCCTCGACCGCCTCCTTCCCGCCCGCCGCACGATGTGGGGCCTCCCCCGCGACGAGGAGGTCGTGGGCCTTCTGGGTGCGGTCCCAGCGCTTGTCGCGGTCCATCGCGAAGTAGCGGCCGACGACGCTGGCGATCCGCCCGGCACCCGCGTCGGCGCACCACCCCTCGACGGCTTCGAGGTAGCCCGCTCCGCCGTGAGGGAGCGTGTCGCGGCCGTCGGTGAAGGCGTGGACGAAGAGGTCTGAGACCTCCATCGAGGCGCCCAGACGAATGAGCGCCTCGAGGTGACCGAAGCCCGAGTGCACCCCGCCGTCGGAGACCAGCCCGAGGAGATGAACCCGGGGCGCGGCGCAGAACGCCTCTCGCAGCACCTCGTTCTCGGCGAGCGAGCCGTCGGCCACCGCGTGGTCGATCCTCGTCAGGTCCTGGGGGACCACAGCCCCCGCCCCGAGGTTGAGATGGCCGACCTCGGAATTGCCCATCTGGCCCTCGGGGAGCCCGACGTCGCGCCCGCTGGCCTCGAGCTGGGTGCGCGGGTAGGCGCCCCACAGCTCGTCGAAGATCGGCGTCCGGGCGAGCGAGACCGCGTTGCCCGGCCCCTCAGGGGCCAGACCCCATCCGTCGAGGATCACAAGGCAGACGCACGGTACCGGCGCCCGGTCAGGGCCCGGCGGAAGGGTCACTTCGGCGCTGCGGCGACGATCTGCGCGAAGACCTCGGGGTCGAGGCTTGCTCCGCCGATCAGCGCGCCGTCGACGTCTGGCAGCCCGAGCAGCTCCTCGGCGTTCTCGGGCTTGACGCTCCCGCCGTAGAGGATCCGGACGTCGTCGGCCGCCGGCTCGTGGCGGTCGGCCACGAGCGCACGGATGAAGGCGACGGCGTCCTGGGCCTGCTCGGCCGTGGCCGTCGTGCCGGACCCGATGGCCCAGATCGGCTCGTAGGCGATGATCACCTTCGCCACGCCGCCGTCGGGGACGTCGCGCAGAGCCTCCTGGACCTGATGGCGCAGCTTGCGCTCGGTGTCGTCGTTCTCGCGCTCCTCCTCGGTCTCCCCCACGCACAGGATCGGGACCAGGCCGGCCTCGAGCGCGACGGGGAGCTTGAGCGCCAGGCACTTGTCCGTCTCGCAGAAGTGCTCACGCCGCTCGGAGTGCCCGAGGACCACGCCGGCGACGTCGAGCTCTGTGAGCATCGGCGCCGAGACCTCGCCGGTGAACGAGCCGTTGCTCTCCTCGTGCATGTTCTGGGCGAGCACCTGAACGCGCGAGCCCCGCGCGCTGTCGACCATCGCGGTGAGCGCGGTGAACGGCGGGCAGATCGCGACCTCTACCCCGTCGGCGCTCGAGACGTCGGGAAGCAGGGCCTGGATGTACTCCTCGGCCTCTTCGACCGTCTTGTTCATCTTCCAGTTGGCGGCCAGGTAGGGGACTCTGCTCATCGCAGGGCCTCCGTGTGTCTAGGCCTTACAACCGATCTCATCAGCTATCTCCTCGTAAGGCCTCGACACCGGGAAGCGACTTGCCCTCCACGAGCTCGAGCGAGGCACCGCCGCCCGTGGAGACGTGATCCACCTTCTCGGCCAGGTCGAAGGCGTAGAGCGCCGCGACCGAGTCGCCGCCGCCGACGATCGTCGTGGCGTCCGTCTCCGCCACTGCCTCGGCGACCGCCTTCGTGCCCGTGCCGAAGGGCTCGAGCTCGAACGCGCCCATCGGGCCGTTCCAGAACACGGTCTTCGCCTCGCGGATGCGCTCGGCGTAGCGCTCCGCCGTGGCCTTGCCGATGTCCAGGCCCATCCAGCCGTCGGGTACGTCGACGCCGTCGAGCTCCTTCTTCTCGGCGTCGGCGTCGAAGTCGTCGCCCAGGACGAGGTCCTCGGGCAGCTCGAGGTCGGCCTTGCCCTCCCCCTCGGCGGCTTCGAGTGCCTTCTTGGCGGGCTCGACGCCTTCGTCCTCGCACATGGAGTCGCCTATGTCGTGGCCCTGCGTGCTGAAGAACGGAAAGCACATCGCCCCGCCGATGAGGATCGAATCGGAGATGTCGAGCAGCTTGTCGATCACCCCGATCTTGTCGGTGACCTTGGCACCGCCGATGATGGCCACGAAGGGCCGCTCGGGCTCTGAGAGCATGCCCTCGAGCGCCTCGACCTCGCGCTGAAGCAGGAGGCCCGCGGCCGACTGCTCGACGTGATGGACGACGCCCTCGGTACTGGCATGCGCCCGGTGCGCGGCGCCGAACGCGTCGTTGACGTAGACGTCGGCCAGCTTCGCCAAGGCCTTCGCGAAGTCCTCGTCGTTGTCGGTCTCGCCCTCCTCGTAGCGCAGGTTCTCGAGCATGAGCAGGTCGCCGGGGTTGAGGTTCTCCGCGAGCGCCTCGACCTCCTCGCCGACCACCGCGGAGGCGAGGGTCACGTCCGCACCGGTCATCTCGGAGAGCCGGTCGGCCGCGGGCCTGAGCGAGAGCTCGGGATCGTGGCCCTCCGGCCGGCCGAGGTGCGCGCACAAGATGACGCGCGCACGCCGCTCGCGCAGCGCCTCGATGGTCGGCAGGGCGGCCCTGATCCTGCTGTCGTCGGTGATCTTCCCGTCCTCGAGCGGGACGTTGAAGTCGACCCTGACGAGGACCCGCTTGTCCTCGACGTCGATGTCGTCGAGGGTCCTCACGACGCCGACGCGGCCTCGGCGGGCTTCTCGGCGAGCACCTTCTCGACGACGTCCACTACGCGGTGGGAGTAGCCCCACTCGTTGTCGTACCAGGCGAGCACCTTGACCTGCGTGCCGTCGATGACCGACGTCATCTCGCTGTCGAAGGTCGCCGAGTAGGGCGACTTCTGGATGTCCGAGGACACGAGCGGCTCCTCGCTGTAGGCGAGGATGCCCTCGAGCGCGCCGCTGTCGGCGGCCTCCTTGAAGGCCTCGTTGACCTCGTCGACGCTGGTCTCGTTCTCGGCTTCGATGGTGAGGTCTACGAGCGAGCCGGTCGGCACGGGCGCGCGCACGGCGTAGCCGTGCAGCTTGCCCTCGAGCTCGGGAATGACCTTGCCGACTGACTTGGCCGCGCCGGTCGTGGTCGGGATCAGGTTGATGGCCGCCGCGCGCGCCCGGCGCAGGTCCTTGTGGGGAAGGTCCTGGAGGCCCTGGTCCGCGGTGTAGGCGTGGATGGTGGTCATGAGGCCGTGCTTGATCCCGACCGCCTCGTGCAGGACCATCGCCACCGGCGCGAGGCAGTTCGTGGTGCACGAGGCGGCGGACAGAACGTCGTGCTCGTCGGGGTCGTAGTCCTCCTCGAAGTTGACTCCCGGGGCCACCGTGACGTCGGCGCCGTCGGAGGGGGCGGTGACGACGACCTTCTTGGCGCCCGCCTCGAGGTGCTTGGCGGCGTCGTCGCGGTCGGTGAAGATCCCGGTGGACTCGATGACCACGTCGACGTCGAGGTCACCCCAGGGCAGGTCCGCCGGATCCTTCTCGGCGAGGACCTTGATCTCCTCGCCGTCCACCTTGATGCCGTCCTCGGTCGCCTCGATCTCGCCCGGATACGTGCCGAGGACCGAGTCGTGCTTGAGAAGATGCGCGAGCGTCTCGGGGTCGGTGAGGTCGTTCACCGCCACCCATTCGATGTCGGCGCCGCGCTCCTTGGCGGCGCGAAAGACGTTGCGGCCGATGCGGCCGAAGCCGTTGATTCCAACGCGTACGGGCATGTCTTCTTCTCCCTCGCCGACGTTCCTGTACCGCCGGTCTACCCCGGCCCGGCGGCAGGCTATCAGCGGAAAGAGGACACTCCGCCCGTGGCCCGGCGCTCGGGCGTGAACCGGAGCCGAACGAGACCGCGCGCCGGTAGATCCGCGAGGTCCAGGCCGAAGTTCGACCCGGCCGCCGTCGCCGGGCGCCGCGGGGGAGCCAGCGTCCGGGACCGGGGCCGCTCTCGCCCGCGCTCAGGCGGTGTGGTCCTCCTCTGGCTCGGGGGCGAGCCCGCGCCGGCGCGCGAGCCGCTGGACCAGGGGGGCGCCGACCGCCAGCACGACGATCAGCGCCACTGCCGCCAGGAACTCGGGCGAGGTGGGGCGGTCGAAGGACGCGCCCAGCGCGGTGTAGGCGAAGGTGCCGGGCACGATGCCCACCAGGGTGCCGAGCACGTAGGCGCGCAGCGAGACGGCCGTCACGCCCGCCGCGTAGTTGAGCGCGTTGAAGGGGAAGATCGGGATGAGGCGCACGTAGAGGACGGCCAGGAAGCCGTTGCGCGCGATCCAGCCGTCGAGCCTGCCCAGGCGCCGGCCGGCGATCTGCTCGACCTGCTCGCGGCCGAGGCGCCGGCCGATCAGGAAGGCGATCGTGGCGCCCACCGTGGCGCTGAGGGCCGAGAGCACCGTGCCCAGCGCGACGCCGAAGAGGACCCCGCCCGCGGCGGTGATGACCGCACCGGGGACCAGCAGGACGGTCAGGCACACGTAGAGCACCGCGAAGACCACGGGGCCGGCTGCACCGGTCGAGCCGACGGCGCGCTCGATACCTCCCTTGCTGGGACCGCCGAAGACGACCGCGGCGCCCGCTCCGGCGACGAGGACCACGGCGAGCACCGCGAGCCTGGCTCGCGGCGAGCTCATGAACCGCAGCAGCGCTCCCCGCGCGCCGCCCTCCTGCTCGGCCTCGGTCACCTGGACGGCCGGGGCGCTCCGGGCCCGTTCGGGGGCCCAGTGGGCCCGGAGCGCCGGCCGACCCGAGCGGACCTAGCCGGTGACCGGGACCGCCGCGGAAGGCGCACCCGCCGGCGCGGGGAGGCCGCGCGGGTAGCGGGCCGGCTGGCGCTCGCGGGCGGGCGGTGTCGTCCCCGCCGGCAGCGCGGCCGGGCGTGCGCCCCAGCGACCGATCATCCAGACGGTCAAGGCCCCGAGGACGAGCGCGAGGAAGGCGAGCGAGAGCAGGCCAACCCCTCCGCCTCCGGGGAAGGGATCCACCGGCAAGGGCGTGCCCAGCGGCGTGCCGCACAGCATCATCCCTCCGCCGCCGACCTTGCGCACGTCAGTGCGCCGTAGCGCGTCGATCACTCTCATGCTGCTCTCCTTTGCTTGGATGCGTTGCTCGGATGCGCGCACCAGGCGTCAACCGGCCATCCCGGACTGGACGCGCCCGGACATCACCGGCGCCGCCTGGTGCTCCTCGGCGGCGGTGGACTCGCGGTAGTAGAGGACGACCTGGACGATCGCCGCCAGGATGGCCACCGCCGCGCCGGCGAAGCCGATCCAG
>JBBPZA010000125.1:0-43157 GCA_038199375.1 Solirubrobacterales bacterium
CCATGCGCGCGACCGACTGGGAGCGCTTCGATCCGCAGCGCATCCACCGCCACGCGCAGCGCTTCTCGACGGCGGAGTTCAAGCGGCGCTTCAGGTCCGAGGTGGACCGCCTGGCCGGACCGCGCGCCTCCGGTGGGGCCGGGGGCAGTGGCCGAGAGCCGACCGAGGCTGTACGCTCATCAGAGTCCCTTGACCCTGGAGGACGATGAGTCCCGGAGGAAAACGATGAAGAACGGATTCTTGAGCACCTCACGCCTGACCGCGCTCGCTGTGATCGCGATACTCTGCACGGCCGGCGTCGCGGTGGCGGCTTCGGGTGCTGCGACGCGCGCCGGCGACGGCGACGGAGCCACCGCCCGGGGCTCACAACAGCCGCTGGGCAGCCTGTCGAGTGGCAGCGGCGGCGACCAGGTCGAGGGTGGCAGCCCCGCCCCCCTCGACCTCGACGAGTCCGAGGGTGGCGGTACGCTAGGGGACACGGAGGAGTCCGACGGACCGATCGGGACCGCCTCCGGTTCCTCCAATCCAAGTGCCGCGGGCGCCGCTCCCGATGCTGCGCCCGTCTCGACCGGAGGCGGCTCGGGCAGCCTGCCCTTCACCGGCTATCTGGCCATCCCGGTGCTGCTGCTCGGCGCCGTGATGCTCGGCGTCGGCGTCGCCCTGCGGCGCCGCTCCGCCGCCCCCCCCGCCTCGAGCTAGCCGGCAATCGGTCGGCCGGCTCAAGCCGGCCGACGCAGGGGGCGCTCGCGGCGGCTCATCCAGTCCGGCGGGGCGCCGACTACGGCTTTCTCATCGGCCGCATGGCCAGGTCTGTGACCTCCGCGGTGCGCGGCAGCGCCAGCATCGACACGAGCGCCTGAGCGACGTCCTCTGGCTGGATCAGCCTCTCCGGGTCGTACTCCCGTCCTTCGGCCTCGTGCAGCGCGGCCTGCATGGGTGTGGCGGTGCGTCCGAGGAACAAGCTGAGCACCCTCACCCCATCGGCATTGACCTCGCCGCGCAGGCTGTCCGCCACGGCCACCAGGGCGTGCTTGGTGGCGGCGTACTGGCCCGACCCCGCTCCCGCGCTGCGCCCGGCCGTGGAGTTCACGAACACGACCTGGCCGCCACGTCCCCTGATCTCGGGCAGCAGCGCCTGCGTGAGTGCGTAGGGAGCGCGCACGTTGATGGCGTACTGCAGGTCCAGGTCGGCGAGCGCCGCGCGCTCCAGCGGGTCGATCTCGATCGCCGCGGCGGCGTGCACCAGCACGTCCACGCCCGGCAGCACCTGGGGGGCGCGCTCGGCGAGGGCGCTCACGGCGGCATCCTCGGTGAGCTCCGCCTGATGGCTCACCCCTCCGCTCCCGGTCGACTCACAGGCCGCTGCCGCGGCCTCCAGGCGCGCCGGGTCGCGCGCCACGAGCAGCACGGTCACCCCTTGCGCGGCGAGCGCCACCGAGATGGCTCGCCCGACGCCGCTGCTGGCGCCGGTGACCACCGCTCCCCGACCGGACAGGGCGCCCATCGCCTAGCGGTCGCCGGCCTCGACCAGGAGGCCGTGCTCGGCCAGCGAGTCCGCGGCCCCGCGCACGTCGGCAAAGGGCAGTCCCGAGCGCTCCGCCACGTCGAGCAGGGTGTGGCTCCCGTCGCAGAGGCTCAGCACCCAGAGCATGGCGCGCTCCCGCTCGCGGCCCGTGGTGGCCCCGCCGAGGCTGCCGAACAGTCCCCGCCGGCCCAGCTGCGGCTCACCCTTGGGGCTCTGGTTCACGTAGGCGCCGTCGCGGTCGAGCACGTCGAGAATCTCCTCCACCTTGAACAGCGCCTCGACCAGCCGATCCGGTGGAACCAGCGAGAGGTCGTCGGCGGAGGTGTGGTACTCGGGGAACTCCCCGTGGGGCGCTCGCGTGAGGCGCCCCATCGGCAGGTCGAAGCCGGGGGAGCAGTACTGGCGCTCGTCGTAGCCCCAGGGCTCGAAGTCGCGCAGCTCGCCCTCCGTCCCGAGCACGTGCGCGGATGCCCGATCGACCTGCGCATCGCCCCGGCGGCTGCGCTTGTAGACGAACCCGCCCGGCCCCCCGAGCAGAGCGAGCACGAGCCCGTGCCGGATCCGCCCCAAGCGCCTCTCGTTCAGCGCCAGCCAGGTGATCGGCCCGATGATCCCCGGGACGAACAGGAAGCGCAGGGAGTGGCGCCGGCGCCGCTCGGCGAGCCGCGCGGCCAGGAAGGTGGCCACCGCGAGGCCGGACAGGTTGTCGTTCGCCAGCGAGGGATGGCAGACGTGCGTGGATATCAGGATCTCGCTCTCGCTCTCGCCCTCCAGCAGGAGCTCGCCGTAGGTGAGGTGGCCGTCCTCGAGCGTCGCGTCGATGCACACCTCGTACTCGCCCTCCTCGAGCGCCTCGAGGCGGGCATGGGGCAGGCAGAAGCCCCAGGTCTCGCTCCAGTACGACGTGCGGTACGGGATCCAGTCACGCCGCTCGGGCAGCGTGTGCAGGTGCTCCCGCAGCTGCGAGAGCGGCATCCGGGCCCGCACCGGGACGCTGTAGCCGACGACGTGCAGGTTGGAGTCGCGGAAGTCGACCACGCGCTTGCCATCGGGCCCCTCGATCCACGCGTCGCGGATGTTCCATTCCCGCGGCACCGTCCAGTCGAGCACCTTGGTCCCGGTGGCCACCTCGCGGACCTCGAGCGGCACGTGCTCGCCCAAGATCGAGAGCGTCTCGCGGACGCCGTCCCCCGTGAGGCTGCGGCAGATCGGGTAGAGGCGTTCCACCAGCGTCTGCATGGCGGCGTTCAAGACAATATCCGCACCTCGGGCACGGGCACGATGAACTTCCCGCCCCCGCGCCGGTACTCCGCCTGCTGCTCCATGACCTCCTCGGCGAAGTTCCACGCCAGCAGCACGACGTACTCTGGCTGATCCTCGAGCAGACGCTCCGGCACCACGACCGGTATGTGCGTGCCCGGCGTGTACAGGCCCTGCTTGAGGGGACTGCGATCGACGATGTAGCCGAGCTCCTCCGGGCCGAGCTCGAGGAACCCAAGCAGGGTGTTGCCCTTGGCGGGGGCTCCGTAGCCCACGACGCGGTTGCCGGCGGCGCGCAGCTCGGCGAGGGTGTGCCGCAGCTGCGCCTTGAGCCGCGCCGCCCGCTGCGCGAAGGCGCGGTAGGTCTCGACCCGATCGAGCCCGCGGTCGCGCTCCTGCTCGAGCTGCGCCGCCACGCTGGGCTGCACCTCCCCCTCCCCTTCGCGCTGGACGAAGACGCGTAGTTGGCCGTGGTGCAGCGGGAGCCGCTGCACGTCCACGACGCGCATGCCGTGATCCTCGAACAGACGCGTCATCGGCGTCAGTCCCCAGTAGGAGACGTGCTCATGGTAGACCGTGTCGAACGCGAGCTGCTCGAGCATGTCCAGGAGGTAGTGCACCTCGATCACGAAAGCGCCACCCGGCGCGAGCATGGTGTCCAGGCCCCGCACGAAGTCGCGCAGTGCGGGGATGTGCGGGAACGTGTTCGTCGCGGTGATCGCGGCCGCCGGACCGAAGCGCTCTCGGATCTCGACCGCCGACTGGGAGTCGAAGAAGCCGATGAACCGCTCGATCTCATCGTGGGCGTACAGCTCGGCCAGGTTGCGCGCCGGATCCACGCCGAGCGCCCGGACGCCGTGGCGGCAAAAGCCCTCGAGCAGAGTCCCGTCGTTCGCCCCCACGTCGACGACCAGGTCGTCCTCGCCCAGCGAAAGGCGCTCGACGATCACGTCGCTCAGGTCCCACAGGTGGCGCTTCAGGGTCTCCGACGCCGAGGAGACGTAGAGGTAGTCCTCGAACATCGCGCTCGGGGGCACGTGCTCGGCGAGCTGGACGTGGCCGCACTGCCCGCAGAAGCCGACGACCAGCGGGAAAGTCGGCTCGGGCAGCGAGAGCTCGTCGTGGCGCAGGAACTTGTTCGCGAGCGCCGTCTCGCCCAGATCGAGGAAGGGCTCGACCTCGCTCGCGGCGCAGACGATGCACGGCTCCGGGCGCGCACCCGCGGTGGTCGTGGTGGGCGGGAGCGCCGATTCCATCACTGTCCCGGCGGGAGCAGCACGCGCGAGCCGTGGACCTCGCATGCGACCGGCACCTCGACCAGATCGCCGAGCGCGCGCCGCACCTCGTTCTGCCTCTCAGGCGCCGCCACGAACAGGATGCAGCCGCCGCCGCCCGCGCCACACAGCTTGCCGCCGCAGGCTCCCGCCGCGAGCGCGCGGCCGTACCATCCGTCGATCTGCTCGTTGGTGATCGTGCTCGCAAGCGAGCGCTTCAGCTGCCAGCCCCGATCGAGGATCCGGCCCACCAGCTCGGGGTCCACCGGACCGTCCGACATCGCTCCCTGCAGCTCGTGGGCATGGCCGCGCATCTCGTTGAGGGGCTCGAGCCTGTCGGCCGTGTTCGCCCGCTGCTCGGCCAGGACCCCGCTCGCGTCGCGCTGGTGTCCGGTCCAGAACATCAGCATGTGATCGAAGAGGGGCTGGAGCTCGCCGCGGGTCGGCCGCACAGGCTCGACGGTCACGCCGCCACCGGGGTTGAAGCGAAAGAAGTTGACGCCCCCGAAGGCAGCGGCGTACTGGTCCTGCTTGCCGATCGGCTCCCCCAGCACGTCGATCTCGACGTGGGAGGCCTCCTCGGCGAGCTGCCCCGCCGCCACCCGCTCACCACGATAGGCGTGCAGGGCGTTGAGCAGGCCGACCGCGAAGGCACTCGAGCCGCCGAGGCCACTCGAGGCGGGATGGTCGCCGACCGTCGAGATGTAGACCGGCGGGTCGACCTCCATGTACTTGAGGCACTCGCGCGCGATGTCGTTCTCGATCTCGTCGATCCGGTCGACCTCCTCGCTGCGGGAGTAGTTGACGCGCACGGCCTCGTTGAACAGCGGGCTGTGGGGCTTGACCGTCACGTAGATGTAGTTGGCGATCGCCGTCGAGACGACCGCGCCGTAGTCGCGTTCGTAGAACTCGGCGAGATCGGTGCCCCCGCCCGCGAAGCTCACCCGAAGCGGGGTGCGAGTCACGATCAGCCCTGGCTCGGGGCGGCGGCTAGCCATGCTCCGGGCGGAGAGCCTCGGTGAGCCGAGGCCACCTCGCGACGCGGCGGGCCCGCCTAGCCATGGCGCAGCCCCCAGTCGTAGGGGATCTGGTCGCCGAAGGGGTCGATCCGCTCGATCTCCTCGGGGTCGTGGGGCTCGGTGGCGCAGTTGGCGAGGATCACGAGCTTGTCGCCATAGGCCTTGTAGCCGTTGGCGATCCCCGGGGGCATCTGCACGAGGCAGTAGTTGTCCTCGCCGAAGAAGACCTCCTGCAGCTCGCCCTTCGTCGGGGAGTCCTCGCGCAGGTCGTACATGACGAGCTTCGCGCGGCCGGAGATGACGGCGTTGTTGATCGTCATCGACCTGTGGATGTGCCAGGCCTTCACCGAGCCCGGCCACGAGCAGGAGAAGTAGATCTCGCCGAACTCGATGAAGTGATCGTCGGTGGCCTTGAGCATGTGCATGATCTTGCCGCGCTCGTCGGCGATCTGACGCAGCGACACTATCTTGACGCCATCGATCACTAGCGCCCGCCCTCGCGCTCCCCGCTCCAGCGCAGCTCGCCGTCCACGGCGCCCGTGTCGATCAGATGCGTCAGCCACTGCAGGCGCGTGAAGCGCATGTCCTCGAAGCCCGCGAGGGTGAGGCCGAGGGCCTCGAAGGCCTCGCGCAGCTCGACCGCCCCACGCTCGGGAGTCCACTCGAAGGGGCAGTCGGGAAACGCCTCGGCCCACTTCGAGAAGTCGGCCCGGTAGGTGCGCCGGTCGACGCCCGACTGTCGGAGCACCTCGAGCTCGCAGCCAGGGACGGCCTCGACGGCGATCCGCGCGAGCTCCCGTACCTGGTGGTTCAGGTGATCCGCCCCGTTGTTGTAAGCCTCGTCGTGGATCAGCTCGCGGGGCGCCTCGAGCGCGGCGATGAAGGCGCGAACGAGGTCCTTGACGTGGACCACCGGCCGCCAAGGTGCGCCGTCGCCGTACACGACCACCTTGCGGGTGGCCACCGCTCGGCAGACCAGGTCGTTGAAGACGGTGTCGAAGCGCATCCGCGGCGAGAGCCCGTAGACGGTGCCGTTGCGCAGGAAGGTCGGCGAGAAGGAGTCGCTCGCAAGCTCCGAGATCGCGTGCTCGGCGCGGACTTTCGAGCGCGCGTACTCGGTCTTGGGGTCGAGCGGAGAGGTCTCGTCGACCACGGCCGCCTCCGACATCCCATACATGATGCAGCTCGAGGAGAGCAGGAAGCGCTCGACGCCGGCCGCGCGCGCCAGCTCGGCCAGTCGCACCGAGGCTCGATAGTTGATCTGCTCGGTCCACGCCTCGTTGAGGTTGCCGATCGGATCGTTCGAGAGAGCAGCCAGGTGCACCACGGCGTCGAACCCCTCGACGTCGTCGGCCCCGAGGTCGCGGATGTCCTTGCGGATCGCGGCCACCCCGTCCGCGGCCGGCACGATCGTGCAGTCGGCGAAGTAGCCGGTGTCCAGGCCGACCACGTCGTGGCCGGCCTCGACGAGCGCCGGGCCCATCACCGAGCCGATGTAGCCCTCGTGGCCGGTGAGCAGGACCCTCACGCCGCCACCGCCCGCTCTGCGAGCAGCCCCCGCACGGCGTCTATCAGCGGCCGCTCCTGCGAAACCATCGTGAACGGACACCCCGCTGCCTCGGCGGCCTGCCGGTCGCGCTCGTCGTCGCCGAGGAAGGGAGTGCGTGTGAGGTCGAGCTCGAGTTCACGCTGGGCCTCGAACAGCATCCCCGGCGCGGGCTTGCGGCACTCGCAGCCCTCGTCCCAGTCGTGGGGGCAGTGAAAGACCGCGTCGATGCGTCCGCCCGCCCGCTCGACATCGGCGCGCATCCGGGCGTGGATCGCCTCGAGGTCGCCCTCGGTCATCGCCCCACGCCCGATCCCGGCCTGGTTGGAGACGACCGCCACGGCGTAGCCCGCCTCCCGCAGCGCCCGCAGCGCCTCGAGCGCGCCCGGCAGCCACTCGAGCTGCTCGGGCCGGGTGACGTACTGGGCCTTCGGCGGGCGACGGTTCAGCGTGCCGTCGCGGTCGAGGATCACAGCGCGGCGCCGTGCCAGGAAGCGCTCGGTCACCGGCAGCCGCGCGAGCGACCCGACGCTGTAGTAGCGGTGCTCGCTCACGAATGCGCCGAGCTGGCCGAGCGCCGCCAGCTGGGGGTAGAGCGCGAGCTCGAGCAGCTCGTCGCGCTCGGGGAGCAGGTCGAGCACCGGCCGCGTGAGCAGCGCGTAGCTGATCTCGACGCCGCTGACGCCGGGGGTCGCGCCGGTCTTGTCGAAGGCCCGCACGTAGCCGTGCTCGTCGACGAGCACGCTGTCCTTGCCGGGGCGATAGCCGTCGCGGTTGGCGTAGACGGTGACCATTGCGGGGGCCCCGAGCTCGGTGAAGCGGGCCCACATGCGGTCCATCTGCAGCGGCCAGTAGTTGTCGCAGTACAACAGCAGGAAGCTCTCCTCGAGGCGATCGCGGACGCGCTGCACCCTGCTGACCGTGAGATCGTCCGGGTCGGAGATCGAGTAATCGACCTCGACGCCGAACCGCCCGCCATCCCCGAAGTGCTCGCGGACCACCTCCGGCAGGTAGCCGAGCAGCATCAACACGCGCCGAAAGCCCTGCTCGCGCAGCATCTCGACGAGGTACTCCAGGAACGGCCGGCCGTGGAACTCGATCATCGGCTTGGGCCGGTCGTCCGTGAGCGGGCGCATGCGCGTGCCCCGGCCGCCCGCGAGGATCACCGCCTGCGTCGGACGCCCCGCGCTACTCACGATCGCGGGCGCCGATCGAGGGTGCGCCGGCAGGGTCGCCGGCCGGCACGGCGAGGTCCTTCATCAGGCAGGTGGTGAGGATGTCGCAGAGCACCGCGTGGCCGGTCTCGACGATGCCGTAGGCGTCCTGCTCGGAGCGAAGCCACAGATGCTCGTCGACCCGCTCCTTCAACGCGCCGCCGTCGAAGCCGACCAGCGCGATCGTGACCACCCCGCGCTCGGATGCGAGCTCGACCGCCTCGAGCAGGTTCGGCGAGTTGCCGCTGGCCGAGAGCACGACCAGGGCGTCGCTGGGACGAGCGAAGTTCTCGAGCTGCCCCGCGAAGACCCGCTCGTAGCCCTCGTCGTTTGCGAGCGCGGTCAGCCACGGGACGTTGTCGGTCATGTTCATCACACGCATCAGCGCCCGGCCCGACACGCGCGTGGCCTTGCCGAGGTCGTTGGCCCAGTGGGCGGCGGTCGCGGCGCTGCCCCCGTTCCCGGCCAGGTAGATGGTGCCGCCGCGATCGCGCACCGCGCGCAGGCGATCGACCGCGCGCGCGAGCGCCTCCAGGTCGACCTGGTCGAGCAGGCGGTCGAGCTCGCGCAGGTAGTCCGCGGCGATCAGCTTTGCCTCGAAGGGCTTCCCGTCGTTCATCTCGGATCCGCTGCCGGGGCATTATGTCCGGCCAGGTGACCAGCGCGATGGCCGTCCGTTGCGCCGCGAGCCTCGAATATACGCGCAGAGCCGCGGGCTTGCGGCGAGGCCACCTTGCAGGCGGGCCCGGATCGGAGATCGGACCCGGTAGGCTCGCACTTGGCTCCGGAGGCGATTTGCGCTAGGAATCCGCCCGTGACCCTCCGCAGGGCCGCCAGGGACGCCGTCCAGCGGCTGCTCACGCCGCTACGGCGTCGCCACTACGTGGACGAGCGCGCGGTCCGCGCGGTCCGCATCCTGCCCGGACCGCTGCGACGCGCCGCGGGGCTCGAGGACCGCTCCGCCGTGGGCAGCCGGCGGCTGGAGATCGGCGGTGGGCCCTTTCCGCAGGAGGGCTTCATCCACGTGGACGCGGACCGCCGCGCCCGCCACCTCGAGGCCAGAGCACCGGCCTGGAGGCTCCCCTTCGACGACGGGTGGGCCCGCGAGATCGTCGCCGTGCACTCCCTGGAGCACGTCCATCCGCGGATGCTCCTGCCCACGCTGCGGGAGTGGCACCGCCTCCTCGAGCCCGGCGGCGAGGTGCGGGTCCACGTGCCGAACGCCCCCCAGCTCCTCGAGAGCTTCCGCGACAGTCCGGTGGATGAGAAGTGGCGCACCATGGGCGCCCTGCTCGGGATGTACAGCCACCCCGGCGTGCGCTCGCCCGAGGAGCTCGAGGTGCCCGCGGACCATCAGCTCATGTTCGACCCGGACCTGCTGCGCTGGGCGCTCGAGAGTGCGGGGTTTCGGGAGGTGACCGACCTCACTGACGAGGTTCGCGACAAGCACACCGAGGCCTGGCGGGAGGTGGTCCCGCGCTTCTCGCTCGTGGCGCGCGCTCGGCGGTGAGCGTAGGCTTGCTCGCGGTGCAGAGCCCGCCCCCCAGCGCGAAACCCCGGGGTGAGGCGATGAGAATCGGCGCCGGCGTCTTCCACTACCGCCACTGGCCCGAGGTGCGCGGCACGATCGACGGTCTCCTGGCCCAGGAGCGCCCGCCGGACGTGCTGCTCGTCTTCGACCACGCCTCCGGCGACGGCTCGGCCGAGGAGATCCGCGCGGCCTACCCCGAGCTCGAGGTGGTCGAGGCCGAGGTGAACCGCGGCCCCGCCGGGGGCCTGCACGGCGTCCTCCAGCTGCTGCTCGAGCGCGGCTGCGACGCGGTGATGGCGGCTCCGGACGACCTGGAGCTGGCGCCCGACGCGCTCGGCCACCTCGCCGCGCGGCTGGAGCAGGGCGCGCGGGTTGGGATCGCCGGGCCGCTGATCGCCAACCCCCGCGATCGCGGCCGCGTCTGGTATGTCGGTGGCTACGTGCGCCGCCACAACTGGGCGCTCGAGTTCCGCGACAGCCCGACCGCGCTCGCCGACTGGGAGGGCCGACCGCCCCAGGCGGTCGACTTCCTCCAGCTCGGCGGTGCACTCCTGCGCGCCGGGGCCGTCCGCGGGGCGGGCGAGCCGGCGCTCGGTTTCTACCACTGGGGCGACGACGTGGACTATGCGCTGCGGATCGGGTCGCTCGGCTGGCTGATCGAATGCGTGCCCGCCGCGATCGGCTGGCAGGACTTCAGCCGGCCCTCGCCATACATCGCGACCCGCAACCGGCTCGGCCTGATCGCTCGCAACGCCCCCCGGCGCTTCGTGGCCCGCGAGCTGGCCCGCCAGCTCTACTGGCTCGGGCGCGACACGGCGAGCCCGCCCGGCGGCTCTCGCGACGAGCTGTGGCCGCGCCTGTGCGGGGTCGTGGACTTCTGCCTCGGGCGCTGGGGGCCCCCGCCCGAGCCCATGACCCTCCTGCGGCGCTAGGTTCAGGGTCGTGAGCGACACCACGCAACTCGCGGCGACCGTGGTGACCCACGGGCCCGACGGCGAGTACGGACCGTTGATCGAGTCGCTGGTCGCTCAGGGGGTCGACCCCGCGGCCATCGCGCTGATCCAGAACCCCGTCAGTCCGAGCGATCCCACGCCGGAGCCCCCGGTCGACGGCGTGGTCGTGCTGCGCACCGAGCAAAACCTGGCCTACGCCGGCGCTACGAACGTCGGCGTGCGCCACCACCTCGCGGGCGACTCCCGCTGCATCCTGTGCCTCTCGCAGGACGTGAGGCTGCGCGAGGGCGCGGTCGCGGCGCTGCTCGCGGCGATGGAGGCGGCGCCCGGCTTCGGCGTCCTGGCGCCCGTCCTCTGGCTGAGGGAAGGCGACCAGGCCTTCTCCTACGGCGGCCGTCGCGGGCGCCGCCACGGCTGGGTCGAGCACATCACCGAGCGCCCGGAGCCCTCGGCCGATGGGATCGCGGAATGCGACTGGGCCGATGGCGCCGCCCTGCTCGTTCGCCGCGAGGTCTTCGAGCAGATAGGCGGACTCGAGGAGCGCCTCGCCCACTACTTCGAGGAGACGACCTTCCAGCTGCGGGCCAGGCGCGCCGGATGGCGCGTGGGGGTCGTGCTCGGCGCCGTGGCCGAGCAGCGACCGGGCCAAGCGGCCAGACCGGCGTTTCACGCGTACATGATCAGCCGCAACGGCTTCGAGTACGCACGGATGTCGTCCGGGCTGCTCGGAGTGGCGGCGACCGCTGGCCGAGCGCTGCGGGAAAGCTGGGAGCTGGGGCGCTCCTACCCTGCCGCCGGCCCCGGCGAGCGGGCTGTCGTGCGGACGCGACTCGCCGCCACTTGGCTCGGGTTCGTCGACTTCGCCCTGCGTCGCTTCGGGCCGCCGCCCGATCGGATCAGGCGCCTCAACGGCGCCTAGCGAGCACCTCTCCAGTCAGCGCCACCCGCAGTCGCACGGCGCTCCTCGCGCCCGCGCGCACCCTCCTGGCCGCGTCGATCGCGCCGAGCGTCGCCGGATTAGTGATTCGCCTGGACCCCCCCAGCCAGGGCGCCCGGGCCGGCGCGGCGCAGAGCCGCAGGGCCGCGAGCAGCTCGCGGAGGACGAGGGGCTCGGCCATGTGCTCCCACACCTCGTCCTCCTGGTCGCGGGCGAAGGGAAGCGAGCCCCACCGGACCGCCTCGCGGCGGCTCGGGCGACTCCAGAACTCGGCCAACTGCATCAGCCCGGCTTGGGCCACCGCGCGGAGATCGGCGCCGCGCGGACGCAGACCGCTCGCCACGAGCCCGTCAGCGTAGGCGCCGGCCGCGACGCGCAGCCCCTCGTGGGCTCGCTCGATTCCCCAGTGAAGCAGCCGAGCGTTGCGCTCCTCGCGCAGCACGGGCACCCAGCTCGCTCCGTCGAGCTCGAAGTCCATGGTCTGGCCGGCGGTGCCGGCGCACAGGCCCTCGAGCATGAGGACCTCCGACTGCTCCGGAACGGCCGAGCCTCCGCGCGCGTCGCGCACGAACGCTTCGGCGTCCGGCAGCGCAGCGCGGTCCTCGAGGGTGCCGTGCAGCGAATGGAACAGCCACCGCGGTGGATCGCCGCCGCCCTCCCCCCGAAGGTGCTCGAGCACCGCCCTGAGCGAGGCCATGGCGCGGCCCCGCCAACCGAGGTCCACGCAGCCGAATCGGCCCGAGCCCATCAGTCCCTCCTGCTCCAGATAGCCGGCGGCTCGCTCGAGGGCCCCGACGGAGGCCCCGGCTTCGCGCGCGGCTCGGGCGGCGGCAGCGACGAAGCGCTGCGCCCCGTCTCCCAGCGCCACGCCCGACTCCAGGCCGAGCTCGCTCGCCAGCTGCTCGGCGACCTCGTCCCGCAGCCCCAGGCGGGCCGCTGCCTGCGCGGGCGGCAGCGGCTCGGCGTGCTCGACGATCGAGCTCTCGAGCACGGCACCGCACCCGACGGCCGCGCGGTGCCAGACGCGCCGCCCGCCGTGCAGGTAGCGCAGCTGCGTCGCCTCGGCGAGCTCCAGTCGCGCCTGCAGGCTGCGTGCGATCGGGAGAAGGACCTCTCCGTCCCGAGCCGAGAAGTACAGGCGCGACAGGCCCTGCTCCTGCGCCCGCAGCAGCAGCCAATGGACGAACGGGATCAGCAACGGGGCGCCGGCGCCGACGACGACCGCGTCCAGCGGGTCGTCACGGCGATCGGCTTCCGCCAGGACGGTGCGCGTGCGGATCGCCGCTCCCGCGATCACCGACGCGGTGCTGCCGACCCGATCGCGGGCGCCATCCAGCCCAGCCTCGTAGCGAGTCGGGTTGCCCGTGAGCTGCGGGCGAACGCGCACGCCGAGGCTGCGGGGGATCCTCACGTCGGCCTCGGCGTGATTGCCGTAGTGGGTCATCGCGCTCAGTGCGACCCCTTCGCTCTCGGCGACGAAGGCGAACAGTGCTCCGCCCGCGGCCTTGGACAGCCCGGCCTCGCACGAGACGTACAGCCCGTCGGCGTCCTCGATCAGGCCGTGCGCGGAGAGCTGCTCGCGCAGCCAGTCGCTCGAGAAGTAGGTGTCGGAGATCCACCCGATCCGGTTCCGGCGATCGGCTCGCGCGGCGCTGACCGTCCGCATCACCACCGGATTGGGGCTCAGCAGGCGGGCCTCGAGGTCGAGCTCCGCCCGCATCAGCGCCTCCCACCGGGATTCGCAGTCCAGCTGTCCGGCGCACGAGCGCCAGATCTGCGCGAGCGCGGGCTCACCCCGCGGATGCGCGCTGCGGGCGAGCTGCTCGGCGGCGATGCGCAAGGCGCAGAACGCCCCCGGGTCGACCTCCACCTCGCCCGCCTCGGCGAGCTGCTCCCCGAGGATCCGGAAGACCGCCTCCGGTGTCCCGACCCGCCGCACGAGGGCCGTCTCGAAGACGTCGAAGGTCAGCAGACCTCCGCCGCCGGACTCGGGCGACGACCTCGGGGCTCCTCGATCGCCCCCACCGAGAAGACGCCGCATGCCCTCGCCCGGGTGGCGGATCGAAGGGCGCCGCACGTGGCGTGATACTAGTGTCGCCGGGTCTCGCCGTTGCCGTGGCGATCCTCGCCTAGGATTCCGCTGCAAGCCAACCAGAGGCGGAGCGCTCACTTGGCGAAGTGCTTGGTAACCGGAGGCGCCGGGTTCATCGGCGCGCACCTAACGCGACAGCTGCTCGACCACGGCGACGAGGTCGTGGTCCTCGACGACCTCAGCGGGGGCTTCGAGGACAACGTCGACTCGCGGGCGGAGCTCGTGTCCGGGTCGGTCACCGACCACGCGCTCGTCGACGACCTCTTCGCCGAGCACGGCTTCGACCACGTCTACCACCTCGCCGCCTACGCGGCGGAGGGCCTGAGCCACTTCATCAAGCGGTTCAACTACACCAACAACGTGATCGGCAGCGTGAACCTGATCAACGCCTCGGTCAACCACGACGTCAAGTGCTTCGTGTTCACCTCCTCGATCGCCGTCTACGGCGCCGGCCAGCTGCCGATGACCGAGGACATGCGCCCCGAGCCCGAGGACAGCTACGGCATCGCCAAGCACGCCGTCGAGGCCGAGCTCGCGGCCTCGCGCCGGATGTTCGGGCTGCCCTACGTCATCTTCCG
The DNA here is from genome assembly GCA_038199375.1 of Solirubrobacterales bacterium. Taxonomy (GTDB): domain Bacteria; phylum Actinomycetota; class Thermoleophilia; order Solirubrobacterales; family Solirubrobacteraceae; genus JBBPZA01. The sequence continues at coordinate 13,930 of JBBPZA010000125.1, forward strand.
CCCCCACAACGTCTACGGCGAGCTGCAGAACATCGGCGACCGCTACCGCAACGTGCTCGGGATCTTCATCAACCAGATCATGCGGGACGAGCCGCTGTCGATCTTCGGCGACGGCGAGCAGACGCGCGCCTTCAGCTACGTCGGCGACGTGATCCCCGCGATCGCCAGCTCACCGACCGTCGAGGCTGCCCACGGGCAGGTATTCAACGTCGGCGCTGACGAGCCCTACACCGTCAACCGGCTGGCGGACACCGTTCGGTCGAGCATGGGCGTGCCCGACCACCCGATCCGCCACCATCCGAGGCGGGAGGAGGTCAGGCACGCCTTCTCCGACCACTCCAAGCTGCAGGGAGTATTCGGCCGCGGCGAGGCCACCGACCTCGAGACGGGCGTGCAGCGGATGGTCCGCTGGGCGCGCGAGCACGGCCCGCGCACCAGCGGGCGCTTCGAGCACATCGAGATCGAGCGCAACCTTCCCTCGGCCTGGCGCGCGGGCTAGAAGGCCCCACGGCAGCGCGGCCGTCGCGGCAATGCGAGTCCTCGCGATCACCAACGAGTTTCCCCTGCCGCGTGACCGCGGCGGGCCGATGCGCATCCTCGGCCTGGTCCGTGCGCTGTCGGAGCACCACTCGGTGCACCTGCTCGCGCTGGGCCGTTCGAGCACCACCGAGGAGCTGCGCTCGGAGCTGGAGCGGACGCTGGGCGGGCCCGTCGAGGTCTTCGACCGGGCTCCGGCCGGGCCCCCCGGCGCTGGCCGCAGCGGGCGCTGGCTGCGCGCCGTGGCGGAAGGGGTCCCTCCGTGGGTGGGCGCCCAGCACAGCGCGGCGCTCGAGCGACGCGCGCTCGAGCTCGCCGGGAGGGTCGACGTCGTGGCGCTGCTCGACGACTACGCCGGCGTCTATGCCGCTCCCCTCGCCGCGACGGCGCCGGTGATCGCCGACAAGCACAACGTGATGGGCTGGAGCGCCGCCGAGGGAACGGCGCCCGACGCGGCAGGCGCGCGGCTGCGCCGGGAGCTGGGCGTAGGCCTGACGCGCCGCTTCGAGCGGCGCTACCTGCGCCGCTGCGCGGCGGTTGCCGTCACCTCGGAGAGCGAGAGCGAGCGCCTGGCCCGGCTCTACGGCCGACCCGCCGACGCGGTCGTCCCTTCGGCGGTGGATCTCCCCCCCGGCGCGCTCTTTCTCCCCGAGGCCACCGCGGTCGGCTGGCTCGGCAGCCACGAGTACGCGCCGAACGTCGAGGGCCTGCGGCGCTTCGCGCCCGCATGGGAGGCGCTGGGGCGCGACGGCGAGCGCCTGCTGGTCGCCGGCGGCGGAGCGCCGCCCGCGCTGCGAGCGCTGGCCAGGCAGCCCGGAATCGAGCTGGTGGGCTACGTCGGCGAGCTCGAGGCCTTCCTGGGCGACCTGAGGGCCGCCGTCGTTCCGCTCTGGCACGGCGCGGGTGTCAAGCTGAAGACGCTGACGTTCATGGCCGCCGGGATCCCCGTGGCCGGGACCCCCGTCGCCTTCGAGGGCATCGCCGCCGAGGACGGTCGCCACTGCCTGGTGGCCGAGGAGCCCGAGGGGCTCGCCGCGGCGCTGCGAGGGCTGCTCGCCGACCCCGAGCTGGCGGGGCGGATTGGAGGCGAGGCACGCGCGCTCGTCGCCGAGCGCTACACCTGGCCCAAGGTCTGTCCGCCGTTGCTCGCGTCGGTCGAGCGCGCGGCGAGTCGACGCGCGCGATGAGCCTCGGTAAGAAGATCGCCGTCAACGCCTCCCTGCTCGGCGCGGGGCGCATGGTGATAGCCGCCATGGGGGTGGTCACCGTCGGTCTCGCCACCCGCCAGCTGGGAGTCGAGGCCTACGGCGCCTTCGCCGCCGCGACCGCCTTCGCGACCATGGCCGGGACGCTCACCGACATCGGCCTGTGGACGATGGGCGCCCGCGAGATCGCCAAGCGCCCGGACGAGACCCAGCGCATCGTCGGCACGATCCTCGTGATCGGCGTGGGGCTCTCCGCCGCGGCTGCGGGCGTGTCGGTCGGGATCGCCTTCCTCCTCTACCCGGGCTCCGAGAATGAGCTCATCCGCAGGGGCATCCTCATCCTCCTGCTGACGATCCCGCTGACCGCGCCCTATGGCGCGGCGAGCGCCTACTTCATCTCGCAGCAGAAGGCCTATCTCGGGATGCTCGCGAGCTTCGTCTCGAGCGTGGTGACCCTCACGGGTTTGGTGCTGGCGACGGTGCTCGACTGGAGCTTCACGACCATCATGTTCGCCTTCGCCGCCGCCTACGTGTCCCAGAGCGCGGTGATGGTCCTCCTGGTCCGCGGCGAGGTGCGCCTCGTGCCGCACTTCGACCTCGGGTTGAGCCGCCGGCTGATCGCCTGGTCGCTGCCGCTGGGCGGCGCGATGCTGATGCAGGCGCTCTACTGGCGCGTCGACCTGATCATGCTCTCGAAGCTCGACAGCCGGAGCGAGGTGGCGCTCTACGGCCTGGCCTTCAAGGTCGTCGACGCGGTGATCGTCCTGCCGACCTTCGTCGCGATCACCCTGCTGCCCGAGTTCGCCCGGCTCGCCGAGCAGCGCGAACGCTTCGACGAAGTCATGCAGAAGGCCTTCTCGGCCATCCAGGTGGCCACCGTGGCGATCTTCGTGCTGTTCGTGGCCTACGCCCCCCAGATCACCCAGATCGTCGGGGGCGCCGACTTCGCCGGCGCGGCCCCGGTGCTCCAGATCCTCGCCATCGCGGTCTTCTTCAGCTACTTCGGAGCGGTCATGGCCGAGGCCTTCGTGGCGAACAACCGCCAGGGGCAGCTGTTTTGGGTGTCCCTCAGCGCGCTGCCCCTGAACATCGCGCTGAACTTCGCGCTGATCCCTGCCCTGGGTGCCCGCGGCGCCGCGGTGGCGTTCGCCATCAGCGAGGCCGTGATCGTGACCAGCGTCTGCGTCCTGTATCGCCGCTTCGCCGCCTTCCCGCGACCGCACCGGCCGGCTCAGGTCGCCGTCGCGGGGTGCGCGATGGGTTCGGTGGCGCTGCTGAAGCTGGTGCCGCCAATAGCCGCGGTCGGACCCGTTCCGATCCTCCTGGTGGGCTCGGCCCTCAGCCTGCTCGTCTACGCCGGCGGGCTCTATGCGCTGCGCGCCATGCCCCGCGAGATCCACGCGAACCTCGTGCTTCCCCTGTGGGCGAGGCTGCGCCCGCAGTGAGTGGGCGCGCGCCGGTGGCCCGTCCGACCGGGAGCGCGGGGCAACCGGGCTCGGCGACCAGTGCCGCGTCAACCCACGCTGACGCGACCTAGCGGCCCGGCGGCGCGAGGCCGATGCGCCGCGCCGCGCGCCTCCACGCCGCCGGGCGGTCGGACGCCACGCTCACGACCAGCTCGCTCGCCGCGGCCTCACGAGGGTTGAGCGCCCGAGCCGCGGCGGCCGCCGCGCGCGGGTCGGCGCTCGCGTGCGCCCGCAGGAGCGCGAGGTCATAGCGGTAGCGCCAGTTGCCGGGGTCTCGCTCCACGGCCTCCCCGATCAGGTCGATGGCCCGCCGCGCGTCGCCGTTCCGGGCCGCGCAGAAGGCGACGACCTCATACGGCCCGGGCCGGTCGCCGAAGGCCGCGCGGGAGGACTCCGCGGAGGCGGTCGCGGACCCGCAATCGCCGGCCCCGTAGGCGCCGACAGCGTCGGCGAGGCGCTGCTCGGACAGCGCGACGCGCACGGGGGTGAGGGCGATGATCCCGAGCGCCACGACGATCCCGATCCGCAGCGGCCAGCCGGTCGCCCGGCCCTGCGACCCCTCCGGCCGGGACGAGACCGCCGGCCGGGCCGGCCCCTCCGGCGCGCCGGACCCCTCCGCCCGTGCAGCCAACGCGACTCCGCCCGCCGCGAACAGCCACAGCGTCAGCGCCGGGAGCTCCCAGTCCCAGTCCACCGCAGCGTGGATCGCCCACACGAGGCCGGCCGCCAGCAGCGCGGCGTAGGGCGCGCGGTCGGCTCCTCGCGCCCGCAGCGCGAGGCCCCCCAGGATGCACGCGAGCACGACGGCCAGGAGCAGCAGGCCGATCACGCCGAGCTCGCCGAGCATCTCGAGGTAGAGGGAGTGCGCCTCGACGGTGTCCGAGTCGGTGGCGCGCCGGCGCTCCCACTCGAGCTGGTAGGTGCCGGCCCCCTGACCCTTCACGCGGTCCTCGGCGAAGGCCTCGAGCGCGGCGCCCCAGCGGTCGGTGCGCGTCGCGAGCCCCGGGTTGGAGAGGCGGTCGCGGTAGTCGCCGGTCTGGGTCACGGGGTCCCGGGTGAGACGGTCGTACTGGCGGTCGAGCCAGTCGCCCCGCGTCGCGGCGAAGGAGCCCACCAGCACCGCGACGAGCGCGAGCGCGCCCACCGCGACCGCCAGCCCGCGCCTGGTCCGGCGGCCGAGGCGTAGGCGCGTCAGGGCGGGGTCGACGACCAGCGCGCCGAGCAGCCGCACCAGCCCGGCGGCCAGAGCGCACAGCGCCACCGTGAGCCCGACGTCGTGGGCCTCCGCGAGCCCGTCCGCGGTCAGCGCGGCGTATCCCCTGCCCTTGACGAACTCGGCCGAGAAGTCCGTTTGGTAGGTCACGATCACCGCGAGCGCCGCGGTGGGGGCCGCCGCCACGAGCCCGGTCACCGCCAGCCGCGGCCGGCCTAGGATCAGGTAGGCGAGCAGCCCGACCACCGCCACGGCGAGCGGGCCGCGCGAGAACGTGAACACCAGCGTCGATGCGATCACCGGGATGCCGGCCGCCCCGAGGACGCGCACGACCCGGGGCTCCCTCGCGCTGGACGCGAGGTGCAGGCAGAAGACCAGCGCCAGCGAGGCCATCAGCCCGAGCGCGTTCCAGTAGCCGATCGGATAGCTGAGGCGGTTTCGCTGGAACTCCGCGGGCGCCGACCAGACGTCGGGGAAGGTGCGGGTGACGAAGGCGATCACGCAGACCGCGCCCATCGCGAGCGCCAGCCCCCAGACGAGATGGCGAGCGGTGCTCGCGTGTCGCGCGAGCGACCCCACGGCGACGAGCGTCAGCAGGTAGAGCAGCACGCGGTCGAACTCGAACGTCGCCCGCGCCGGGGACTGCGACCATCCCGCGGACACGAGCGTCCAGACGGCGAGCAGGACGAGCGCGCCCGCCGCCACGGCCAGTAGCGCGCTGCGACCGGCGAAGGGATCCCGGGCGAGCAGGCTCCTCGCAGCCAGGAAGGCCGCCAGGACCACGACGCCGACCCCGGTGGAGCCCGGGTAGTAGCCGCCGTCCTGGAAGGCGAAGAAGAGCGTCAGCGCCCCGACCAGCACGACGATGACGACGCCCGCCGCGACCGCCCCGGTCCACCGGGCCCCGCGCTCGGGGGCTCGCGCACGCGCGGACGGCGCCTCCGCGACGCCGGTCCCGGCCCCGGCCCCGGGCGTGGTCATCGAGCCTCCCCCCTGCCCGCGGCGGCGCCCAGCACCCGCTCGTAGAGCGAGACGGTCGCCTCGGCCACGTGGTCCCAGCGGTGGCGGCGAGCGGTCTCTTGGGCGCACCGGCGCACGCGAAGCAGGGATCCCCGGTCGCCCGCGAGCCGCTCGACCGCGTCCGCCACGCCCGCCGCGTCTCCGGGCTCGACGAGCACGCCGTTGCCGTCGGGGTCGATGATGTCCGGCGCCGCCCCGACGCGGCTCGCCACCGGCGCGAGCCCGCTGGCCATGCCCTCGAGGAGCGCGACGCTCGAGCCCTCGGACAGGCTCGGGAAGAGCAGCACCTCCCGCCCGGCGAGCAGGCGCGGCAGCTGCGCGTTGGGATAGCTCGGCGTCACCGAGATCCACTTCCGCGCCTCCGGCGGGAAGTCGGCGGCCACCTCCTCGTCGCCCGAGCCCGTACCGAGCAGCGTGAGCGAGAACTCGAGCCGGCGCTGCGCCAGCAGCGCGACCGCGTCGACCACCGCGGTCTTGCCCTTGCGCGACAGCCAGGCCCCGACGAAGGCGAGGCGAACCGGGCCGCCCTCGGGTGCCTCGGCGTCGGGGGCATCGGCGAAGTGCGGCGCGACGCCGTTGGGCATGACCGTCAGCCGGTCGCCGGGGATGCCGAGGCGCTCCCGGGCCCAGGTGCGGTCCACGGAGTTGAGCAGGATGCAGTGGTCTGCCAGGGCCAGCGAGCGGCGCACCTCCCGCAGGCGCAGGCCACCGTGGTAGATCGGGTACCTCCAGGACAGCCGGGCACCCCCGTCGCGCCCTGCCCGGCGTGCGGCCTGATCGACGACGTGCTCGAGGCCGTGCGAGCGGGCGATCAGGACCTGGTGAGCCGGGGCGCCGGGCCGGCGCAGGCTCGACCAGAGCCACGTGTCGCCGGTACTCGCGTCGACCACGTCGAAGCGCCGCGCACGGCGGCGCAGGTACGCCGCGGTGCGCAGCGGAAAGCGCAGCTTCCTCCCGACCCCCTCGGGGCGGGGCTCGCCGAAGGCCCGATCGAAGCTGAAGTACTCGACGGAGCAGCCGGCGCCCTCGAGCGCGGCGCCCAGCGCCAGGGTCGCCCCCGGCGCCCCCGCGTCCGGTGTCAGGTGGTGGTGCAGCGTGAGAAGGACGCGCAAAGCTACGCCGGGGCCTCCGCGGGCGGGACCACCCGCGGCGCATCCCGATCCTCTGCCGCCTCCCCCCTCGGCCGCGGCAGGTCGAGGTCGGGCCTCGTCGCCCACCCGATCAGGAACCAGGTGAGCGCCGAGAGCGCGTACATGCCCCCGTTGAGCCAGTTCCCGAACATCACGATCAGCGCGCCCATGATCGCGAACAGCAGCCAGCTCGAGGTACTCATGTAGCGTCGGAAGACCGTTCTGAAGACGAGCACGATGATGGCGATGTAGGCGATCCCCCCGACCGCCCCGAGGCTCAGGAAGACGTCGGAGATGTCGTTGTCGGTCTCGCGCGTTCCCTTGGAGGAGTCGGAGAGCTTCGAGCCGGCGGCGTTGGAGGCGCCCGTGCCCTGGCCGGCGGGGTTGCGAAAGCCGTCCTCGATCCCGCCGACGAAGTTCGCCCAGCGCGCCACGCCGCTTCCGCTCGGATCGAGCGGGTTGAGAAAGCCCTGGACGTTGCGCGAGGCGATCGCGTCCCCGCTGACCCCCGCGGCCTGGTCCAGCCGCGGCCCCAGGAGCGAGGCCAGCGCGAAGACCGAGGCGACGCCGGCCACGATCACCAGCGTCGCGGCTATGCCGTTGCGCGTTCGCATGCCGGTCAGCACGACGATCGCCATGCCGGCGAGCGCCATCGTCGCTCGGCCGCCCGAGTAGAAGACGGCCACCAGCAGCAGGGGTACGAGCAGAAGCGGCGACCACGCCCGGCGGTGCAGGACGATCGCGAATATGAACACGAGCGCGAACGCCAGGTAGTTCGAGTACTCGCCGTTGCTCGGGAAGGTGCTGAACGCCCGCACGGTGTTGTTGGCGTCCGCGCTGTCGGCCACCTTGAGCGCCGCGTAGCCGGCGACCTCAAACCACTCCTGGTCCCAGCTGGGCAGGCGCTCGCCCGGCGCCCACTCGGTCTGGAAGAGCCCGTAGAGGGCGACGATCGCCGCAACTACGATCGATGCGCGCACCAGGAAGGCGACCGAGCCGGCGTCGCCGACGGCGCGGCCGACGAAGAACCAAAGCAGCGGCACCCCGAGGAAGATCAACCCGCCCAGGTTGGCGAGCACGCCGCCGCCCGCCAGAGGGTTCACCAGCTGGAGGAGCTCGAGCGCCAACAGGCCGAGCACGAGCTTGCTCAGCAGGTCCGTGCCCAGCTTGCGGTCCTCGAGCACGTAGAGGCGGTAGAAGAGAAACAGCGCCACGCCCGGGCCCACCACGACCAGCGGGTCGTTGGCGCTCCAGCCGGTCTCGAATATGAGCAGACGGCGGACCAGCCCGAGGAACGGCAGGAACAGGATCGTCGCGAGCGCGGCCGCCCGCGGCCACTTCATGCCGAGCACGATCAGGTTCAGGCCGATCGCGACCGCCAGCGAGGCGCGGTAGGCGTCGGGCAGCGTCACCGCCACGTAGGCGGCGCCAGTCGCGCCGAGCAGCGTTGCCAGCAGGGTCGGCAACCCGATGCCGGTCCACCGTGCCCCCCGGGCGACCGGAAGCGGTATGCGCAGCCCCTGCGAACTCACCCGCCGACAGGATAGTGAGGCCGCCCGGGTCGGCCGCAGCCAGGCGCGACGACCCGCGATCGGACAGACGTCCAGGGAGGCGCGCCATCCCGACCGCGAGCCGCGAGCGCCGCCGATGGGGCGGTATGCCACGCCTCGCGCCACGCAGCCTCACCGCCGCCCTCCTGAGCCTCGCGGCCATCGGCGTAGGGGCTCTGGAGCACCCCGCCGACGCCGCGGCGGCGGCGCGGGCCCGCCCGGCCGACGCGTTCGTCGAGTCGGTCGGCGTGAACGTGCACCTGGGCTATGACAGCCGCTCCAGGTACCGCGACTACGACCGGGTGCAGCGCAGGCTCGAGCAGCTCGGCGTGCGCTACATCCGCGACGGGATCGCCCCCGGCCAGCCCTTCGCCTACGACATGATGCGAAGGCTCGCCGCGAGCGGGATCAGGACCAACGTCATCGCCGGCGATCCGATGCGTCGCTGGGGAAGCGGGCCGCTGGCGAGCCAGCTGGCGCTGATCAGGCGCGAGCTCGCCGCCTCGGGCGCGCTCGCCTCGATCGAGGGGCCCAACGAGTACGACCAGCAGGGCGACCCGAATTGGCCGGCGACGCTGCGCAGCTACCAGCGGCGCCTCCATGGGCTCGCTAAGTCCGATCCCCTGCTTTCGCGCTTCGCGGTCATCGGGCCGTCCTTCGCCAACCTGGGGAGCCATGCCCGCCTCGGCGACATCAGCCGCTTCGCCGACTACGGGAACATCCACCCCTATCCGAGCGGCGACGAGCCCGACAGGGACTCGCACATGCGCCGGGAGATGGCGGCGCCGCGGGCCGCAACGGGCGCCAAGCCGCTGCAGGCCACCGAGACCGGATACCACAACGGCGTCAACAGCGCCTCCACCCACAATCCGGCCTCCGAGCGCGCGGCGGGCGTCTACCTGCCCCGTCTCTATCTCGACTACTTCCGCCGCGGGATAGCGCGCGCCTTCTCCTACGAGCTGATCGACCAGCACCCCGACCCGGCACGAACCAACAACGAGGCCAACTTCGGCCTGCTGCGCAACGACTTCTCGCCCAAGCCGTCCTTCACGGCGCTCGAGCGCACGATCGGCCTGCTCGGCGACATGGGGCCCTCCTTCGAGACGGCACGCTACGCCTACTCGGTCGGGGGAGCGCGTCGAGGACTGCGCCGGCTGCTGCTCCAGAAGCGCGACGGCTCCTTCTACCTCGCGCTCTGGAAGGCGGAGCCGGTGTGGGACCCCCGGACGCGCAAGCCCATCCGCGCTTCCTGCGACTCGGTTCGCGTCCGGCTGCCGACCGTCGCGCGCCGAGTCGAGGTCCACCGTCCGAGCGAGGAGGCCGGCCCCTCGGTGGTCCGCACGGGCGTCGGCTCGATCGACGTCGGCGTGTCGCCGAGCGTCACGATCCTGAAGATCGAGCCGACGTCGAAGCCGACCGCCGGGCAGGCGCAGCGCGGCCGGCGGGCGCACAGGCGGCGCCTCTCGCCGAGCTCTCGCCTCCGGGGCGCCGAGCGCCGGCTGGCGCGCAGGATCGAGCATCGCAGCAGGGCGCGTTGTGGAAGCGACGCCACCCTGCGCTCGAAGCGCATCCGCCGCTGGCTCGTAGGGCGCAGTCGCGCGATTCGACGCCACGCGCGCCGCGGCGGATGGCGGGTCGCGAGCCGCGGGCTGCGCTACCGGGCGATCCGCGCGGTGCTGCGCCGGACCTGATCGCGGCGATCGGCGCTCCTCCAGGCGGGTCTCCAGCGGTCCTGCGGCCGCGAGCCGGCGGGCCCGGGGCCTCAGCTACGGTGATCGAATGGCCCGGGGGCGCGACCGCCGACGGACTCGGCTGGCGGTCCTCGCCATCGCGGCGGGACTCGTGGCGCTCGCCGCCGGCGCTCTGCTGCTCGCCGAAGCCGTGACGCGCGACGAGTCGCCGCGGGAGGCCTCGGGGGACGGGCCCACGGGGGCCGGGGCGGGTCCCGCCGAGGACGCCCCCGGCGAGGCCTCCGCCGAGGGTCCTTCCGCCGACGGGGTCACTCCGGCCCGGCGCTGCGCCGAAGCGCCGACGACCGCGCCGGGCGCCCCCGCGCCCACACCCGGCCAGGACCAGCAGGCCGACGGCGACGGCAGCCGGGCGCGGCCCGCGGACTCCTTCTCGGAGTCGCTCGGCGTCAACGTGCACCTGGGCTATACAGACACGCCCTACCGCCGGCAGGACCTGATCCAGGAAAAGCTCCGCAAGCTGGGCCTTCGCTACGTCCGCGATGGCCTCAACCCCGGCCAGCCCTCTTCCTACGAGGGGTGGCGCACACTCGCCTCCTGCGGGATCAAGCTGGACCTGATCGTCGGCGACCCGCTGCGGCGCTGGGGCATCGGGCCGCTTGCGAGCCAGCTGGCCCTGATCGAGCGCGAGCGCATAACCGAGGCCGTGGCGACCCTGGAGGGCCCGAACGAGTACGACAACCAGGGCGACGAGAACTGGCCGTCGGTCCTGCGCGGCTATCAGCGCCGGCTCTACGACCAGGTGCAGTCCGACCCTGAGCTTTCGCGCTTCCCGGTCCTCGGGCCCACGGTCGTCCAGCACGAGAGCCGGGCGATCCTCGGGGATCTCAGCGACTCGCTCGACTTCGGCAACATGCACCCTTACCCCGGCGGAGCGGAACCCGATCGCGACAGCCACCTGAAGGATGAGCTCGCGCTGGCGGCCGAGAACTCAGGGACCGAGCCCGTGCACGCCACCGAGACGGGCTACCACAACGCCGTCGACACCGCGGGCGGCCAGAGGCCGGCCAGCGAGCGCGCGTCGGGCATCTACGTGCCGCGCCTCTACCTCGACTACTTCCGGCGCGGCATCGCACGCACCTACGCCTACGAGCTGATCGACCAGCGCCCGGACCCCGAGACGGTGGACCCGGAGGCGAGCTTCGGCCTGCTGCGCGAGGACTTCTCCGAGAAGCCCGCCTTCCGGGCCATGAGCCGCCTGGCGGGGCTGCTCGAGGATCGCGGGCCGCGCTTCGAGCCCGATCGCCTCGACTACACGATCGAAGGCGCTCCGAGCGAGCTGAGGCGGGTGCTTCTGCAAAAGCGCGACGGCACCTTCTACCTGGCGCTCTGGAAGGCCGACAGCGTCTGGGATCCCGACGCCCGCGAGGACCTCCCCCTGTCCACCGACCCGGTGCGCCTCTCCTTCGCGGAGGAGGTGGAGGAGGTGAAGGTCCACCGACCGAGCGAGTCCGGCCGGGCGCTGAGCTCGCGCTCGAACCTGCGCTCGCTCGCCCTCGAGGCCTCGCCGAGCGTGACCGTCGTCGAGATCCACCCCTCCGGCGACGCGCCGCCGCCCTCCTAGCGTCAGGATCCGGCGTGGTGACCGGCCGCCCCCGGAGCATCTCCGTCGTGGTGATCACCAAAGACGAGGCCGCCCGGCTCGAGAGCTGCGTGCGGGCGGTACGCCCCTTCGCCGACGAGGTCCTCGTGGTGGACGCGCAGAGCCGGGACGGCACGGGCGAGCTGGCCCGGCGGCTCGGCTGCACGGTCGTCGAGAACGCCTGGCCGGGGTACGGGCCCCAGCGCAACGTGGGCGCCGAGCGCGCCGCGCACGACTGGATCCTCTTCGTCGACGCCGACGAGATCGTCGGCTCCGAGCTCGCCGGGGCGATCGAGCGCTGGAAGCACGAGCAGGGCGGCTCGGCCGCCGCCTGCTCGGTCAGGCGCGTGGGCGACTTCATGGGGCGCTGGCTCGAGGGCAGGGCCGAGCGCCTGGTTCGCCTCTACGACCGCCGCCGCTGCCGGGTCACCGACGCGGCCGTGCACGAGGTCGTCGACACCGGCCCCCATCCCGTCGCGGAGCTCCCGGGCACGCTGTGGCACTACGGCTTTCGCAGCCTCAGCGATCACGTCGCGCGCTTCGACCGCTACACGACGCTCGAGGCCGAGGCCGCCTGGCGGGAGGGGAGGCGCTTTCGCTGGCGCCGCCTGCTGCTCAGGCCACCCGCGCGGCTGGCTCACGGCCTCGTGGCGGAGCGCCTTCACCGCGAGGGGATCGCCGGCCTCGCGGTGATCGCCCTGTGGGTCCACTACGAGCTGATGCGCGAGCTCAAGCTGCGCGAACTCGAGTGGTCCCAAGCCGGCGCCCCCCACGCGCCGGCGGAGTGAGCCGCCCGCGCGGGTCGCCCGCCCCGGCTCCGATGAGCCGGTGCTCCGCCGGTCAGTCGTAGCCGTACCCGCCCTCGCCGGACCCGCTGAAGTTGGCCACGAGGCCGAACGCGGGGGCATCGATCCGCTCGAGCTGCTCGCGCAGGTTGTCCGCCTCGGCGCCGGTGACCCGCCCGACGCGCCCGACGATCACGACCGCGGTCGCCTGGCTCATGAGCGGGATGGCGTCGGCGACGATGCCCGCGGGCGAGGTGTCGATCACGACGAGGTCGTAGTCGCGCTCGGCCTCCTGCACCAGGTCGCGCATGCGGTCGGAGTTCACGAGCTCGCTCGGGTTCGACGGCACGTGGCCCGCGACGATCACATCCAGGGTCCGCGGCGTCGTACTGCCGTTGCCGGGGCTTGCCACCGGGACGCGACGAGCGACGTCGACGAGGTCGAGGCCCGGATCCTCCAGGTAGGTGGCCAGGCCCGTCTCCTCGCCCAGGCCGAGCGCCTCGCCGAGCAGCGGACGCCGCATGTCGGCCTCCACGAGCAGCACCCGCCTGCCCACCGAGGCATCGGCCTTGGCCAGGTTCAGCGAGATCGTGCTCTTGCCGTCGCCCACCCCAGGAGACGTGACGACGACCGATCGCAGGTCCCTGTCGGTGTGGAGGAAGCGCAGATTCGCCCGCAGCATCTGAAACGACTCCGCGGCGGCGGGAGGCAGCCCCTCGAGCGGCTTTCCGCGGCGCGCGAACGCACGGTTCTTGGGCACCATCGCCAGCACCGGAAGGCCGAACACCTCCTCCAGGTCCTTGGAGTCCATCAGCCGCCGGTCGAGCTGCTCCCGGACCATGGCCAGCACGAAGCCCAGGAGCAGGCCGGCGAACCCGCCGAGCGCGGCGTCGCGGGAGGGCTTGGGCGAGACCGGCCCGGAGGGGGCGGTCGCTCGGGTGGTCAGCGCCGCGTTGCCGTCGGCCGTCGCCGCGCGCACGCGCAGGTCCTGCAGCTGCGCCTGAAGCGTCGCCGCAGCCGCCGCATCGTCCTCGTCGACGCGCGCGACCTCTCGCTCGGTGACCCGCCGGGCGCGGCGGGTCTTCGCGAGCGCGCTCTCCCGACGGTCCTCTATGCCGCCCGTCGCGATGGCGTTGGCCGTGGCCGCCGCTAGGCCCGGGTCGCCCGCGAGGACGGTGATGTCGACCCTCGTCGAGTCCTGCCCAGAGGTCACCTCAGCGCCGTCGACCAGCTTCGCGGCGCGCTGCTCGCCGACGCGCGGGGCCAGCTCGCTCTGCGCCCGCGCGCTCACCGCGTCCGCGGTGAACAGCGCCTCCCGATCGACCGAGGCCTCCGGGACGCCGGGGGAGAACTCGTCCTGGGCCTGGTTGGAGGGAGGGCCCTCCAGCAGGACGCTCGCCCCGGCGGAGTACCTCTCGTCCTGGCCGTTCGAGATGACGTACCCCGCGAGCGCGCCGACGGCGACCGCGAGCGCGATGATGGGCCCTCTCCGGCGCAGGAAGCCGAAGAAGGCGGAGATGTCCATGCCCTCCCGCCGTTGCATGTCCGCCATTGGATCCTGGGCCCTCGTCTCCGTGTGCGCTACGAACGGTCGCGCAGGACATCCGCGTAGGTTCCGAGGGCGTCGATGCGGCCGCGCGTCGCCGCGCGGAGGCGATGAAGCATAGTGCGCCACTGCCCGGTGCGCAGGGCCCTCTCGAGCGCCGTGGCGAGGCCGGGCGCCTCCCGGGACCCCACGAGCAGGCCGTAGAGGAAGGCCGGCGGCTTGCGGTGCGGCGGCAGCCACCTGACCGTGGCGTAGGCGTCGTTGTGGGCGGCGGCCCGGAGCTCTGCGAGATCGCCGAAGCCCCGCTGGTTGTCCCCGAATCGGCTGCCCTCGTCGTGGCCCACCTCGATCGCCGGGTCGTAGAGCACCCCCCAGCCCGCGCGCCCGACCGCGAGGCAGACGGCGAGCTCCCAGTGGCGCTGGGCGCCGCTTCCACGCAGGCGCCGATCGAAGCCGACAGGATCGAGCGCGTCCCGCCGGAACGCCACGTTGACGCCCTTGAGCACGTCGACCCGCCGCGGCGGACCGCTGCCGCGATGGTGCTCGCCGACTCGCCGCCCGTACCAGCTGATCCCGCCGACCGCCTCGCTTCGCACCGGCGGGTCGGAGTTGCCGGCCAGGCGGTCCCGCCCTCCGACCGCGCCGAGGCCCGGGTCCCGGTCGAAGTGCTCGGCGATCCGCGCTAGCCAGTCGGGGTCGGGCACGGCGTCGTCGTCGGTGAGGGCCAGGTGGTCGCCCCGCGCGGCGACCCGTCCCGCCTCGAGGGCCCCGACGACGCCCGCGACGCCGACGTGGGCCACCCGCACCATCGACGCGGCCGGGTCCAGCCGTGCGAGGGCGGCGTGGGTCTGCTCGTCGTCCTCGCGCAGCACTACGACCACCTCGCTCGGCGGGTGCGTCTGGGCGTCGAGCGCCCGCAGGCATCGCTCGAGATCCCTCGGTCGCCTCCAGCTGGGGATGACTACGGAGAGCTCGCAGGTCACTCGATCCGCCCGCCCCGTGCTCTGGCTCGAGTCCCCATCTCGGACAGGGCCACATGTGGCGAAGGAGGCTCGCATCGATGCTATCGCAGGTGCCGCCCCACTCGGCCGGCTCCGCGCTGGGGCCCTCGCCACCGGAGCCGCGTGCGTCGCCGCTACGGAGGAGTGGCTAGAGTGGAGGGTCGGTACCCCGACTCCCCGGGCAGGGGCATGGACACGCCAGACACCCTCGGAGGTGCGTCGGCTCGGCTGCGGAACCGCCTCGCCGACCGCGAGAACAGCTTCGATGTCCTCCGCCTGGCGGCGGCGGCGATGGTGCTCGTCGGTCACTCCTTCGGCCTGGCGGGCCAGCTCGGGTCGGAGCCGGTCCTGCCGCTGACCGACCTGCGCCTGAGCTTCGCCGGCCTGCTGCTCTTCTTCGCGATCAGCGGGTTCCTGGTGGCGCGCTCGTGGGCCAGCGAGCCGCGGCTCCTGCCCTTCGCCGCCAAGCGAGGCCTGCGGATCATGCCGGGACTCCTCGTGGCGCTCGTGTTGACCGCGTACCTGGCCGGCGCGCTGACGACGACCGCGGGGCCGTTCGACTACCTGACTCGCGGCGCGCCCGCCGAGTACGTCGCCGCCCACTCGCTGATGCTGACCGACCGCTCGGTCCACGAGCGACTGGCGAGCCGCGTCACCGAGATCCCGGGCAACTCGCTCCCGGGCGTCTTCGACTCCAACCCGCTGCCCCAGGTCAACGGCTCGCTGTGGACGCTTCCGGTCGAGGTCACGGCCTATGCGCTGCTCGCCCTCGGCGGACTGCTGCTGGCGCTGCTCTGGCGCCGGCGGCCCTCCCGCATCGCGACCGCCGCGGTGTCCATCGGCGCCGCCGCCGTGTTCGTCGGCGCGGGCACCTACGCGCTGCGAGCCGGGGGCGCCTGGGTGTACCCGCTGTTTGCCGTGTTCGCCGGCGGCGTCCTGCTCCACCTGCTGCGCGACCGGCTCAGGCTCAACGTCGCGCTCTTCGCTATGGCGGTCGCGCTGTGGCTGGCCTCCTACCAGCTGCCGCTCCCCGCTCAAGCGCTGCTCACGGGACTGACGCTTCCCTACGCGGTGGTCTTCCTGGCCTTCAGGGGGCTCGATCGGCTGCGCTGGCTGACGCGTCCGGGCGACGTCTCCTACGGGATCTACATCTACGCGTGGCCGGTGCAGCAGCTGGTCGTCGACGCGACCGGAACGCGCAGCCCAGCGGTGGTCATCGGCTTGGCGGGAGTCGCGACGTACGTCCTCGCGCTCGCCTCCTGGCGGGGGATCGAGCGCCCGGCCCTCGGCCTGAAGCGCCGGCTGTCCCGCCCGAAGAAGGCCAGACGCAGGCTCGTCGGCCCGAGGGCAGAGCTCGCGCCCGCGGGTACGCCCGGCCCGGCGGAACGCTGACGTGGAGCGCAGAGGCGCCCGGCGCGAGCTCAGGAACGGTACGCGTCGATGAGATCGTCCGGCCCCACCTGCACGTCGACGCCGGCGTCCTCGTCGAATCCCGCGCGCGAGACGCCCACCAGCCGAGTCGAGGCATCGGTTCCGGGGACGTGCGCCCGGCCGCGCGCAAGCTCGGCGCTGTCAATGCGGCTGAACGGGCTGCGCTGACGCCACTTGACCGAGCCGAGGAAGGAGACGCTCCTGGCGAGCGGTCTCGTGTCGCCGCCGACGAGGTCGACCTGGACCGCGTGGTTGCGAGTCCAGTAGTCGCCCACGTAGCGAGCGTCGCCGAAGGACGAGGCGGGAAGCCTGCGCTCGACGGCGTCGCGCACGATCGGCTCGATCGCGCGCCCGCGGTAGGTGAGCCAGCGCTCCTCGATGGTGGTCGCGAGCAACTGGCCGCGGCCGCGCTCGATGAGGTCCATGTTCGGGCCGATGAATCCGAGCCAGAAGCGCATGTAGGGATCGCTCACCACGTACTGCTTGGTCTGGGGAGCGGCCCTCGAGGAGTAGGGAGTGCGGCGTTCGACCACACCCTTGCCGACGAGGACGCCCAGCGCGCTCCCCAGGGTCTGGTTGTTCATCTGGGTCCGTTGGAGCAGCTCCCTGTTCGCGCGGGACTCCGAGCCGACGGCGTTGAGGACCACGCGCGGATGGGCAGCCGCCGGGAACTCCGCGGCGAGTGCCCGCTCGGCGCTGATCACCAGGAAGGAGCTCGGGTCATCAAGCGCTGCGGCAAGGTAGGAGCGGCGCGAGCGCCCCGCGCCCCATTCGAGCGCCAGGACGGGGAACCCGCCGATGATGAGGTAGGCGTCGAGCGCGTCCGCCGCCGAGAGCCCGAGCATGTCGGCGATGTCCGCAGGACTGAGGGGGTCGAGGACCATCTCCCGGGGACGGTCGTACAGCGGTCGGCGCGACTGCGTGAGCGACTCCATCGTCGCCACATCGGAGCCGATCAGAATGAGCAGCACGGGCGCGGCCTGAACGGTGCGGTCCCAGAGGGCCTGCAGCACCGCCTCGATCGAAGGATCCCTTTCGACGAGGTAGGGGAACTCGTCGAGCACCAGGATCAGCGGACGGTCCTGCGAGGCGCCCCGAACGGCGAGGCCCAGAGCCGCCTCCCAGGTGTCCGCACCCGCCCCCGCGCGAACCAAGTCAGCCGCGGGAGCATCCGAGTTGCCCACGGCGGCCAGGAAGCGGTCCAGCTCTCGCGCCAAGCCCTCCTGGACAGCGGTGTAGAAGACGTGGGGGCAGTCCGAGCCCCGCACGAACTCCTCGACGAGGCGGCTCTTTCCCACCCGGCGCCGCCCGCGCATCGAAATGAAGGCGCCGCGTCCGCTGCGGCGCACCTCGTCCAAGCGCAAGCGAAGACGCTCGAGCTCGCGTTCCCTCCCGACGAACTCCACGCGATCAACCTAGCACCGTTTCTGCACTTTGGTGAGAATGCCTTTACAAAAGTCTTTGTGACCAAAAGACGCGCGAGCGTCCGCGTAGGGCGTCAGCCCCGCCCAACCCGCATCCCGGCCACGGTCTGCTGGAGGCGTTCGCGGGCACCCTCCGGCAGGGGCAGGTCGGGAATGCGTCGCAGCAGCTCCTCGGGCTCGACCAGACCGTGGCGGATCGCCACTCGGGCGAACTCCCAGTCCCTGTCGCGACCCGCCACGCACTTGGTCAGCACGAGGTCGTGAGCCTCCAGGCACCAGCCAGTGGCTGGGCGCCGCGAGCTCGGGGCGGCGGGACGCGGACCGCGACCAGCCGTGCCTCCCAGCCCGCGGGCGCCTTCGCCGTCTCGGGTCCGACGCCGTGCGCGTAGTAGCCAAAGGTCTCGTGGAACTGCGAGCCGTCACCGAGCGCCCCGTCGATCTTGACGGCGCGGTCGGGCCGGTTGCGCGGGTAGACGTCGGCCTCCTGGGAGAACAGCAGCGCCTCGGGCGCGTCCGGGAACTGGCCGAGGATCGCCTGGCTGCCGACGACGACGATCTCGCTGTCCCCCGATACGTCCGCGGCCGCGCGGACGACGTGCTCGAGCTCGCCGCGCCTCACCGAACCGCTACCGGTCGATCAGCTCGAGTATCCGGCGGCGCTCGCTCTCGTCGAGAGCCCCGGCGAATGGTGAGCTCTGGCGCAGGTCGCGCGCTTGCGATCCGTCGGCGCCGATCAACTCGGCGATCTCGGGGAGAGACCGGGAGAGAGCCCGCTCCCACTGCTCCGCGTAGCGCCGGCCGAGCTTGCCCTCGGATCGCCACCGCCGCAGACGGTGAAGAGCGTCGTCGACGATCCTCTCGTCGAGGCGCTGAGCGACCACACGGTGATAGGCAAGGCTCGCCAGCTCCGCCCTGCGATGTCCGTGCTCGGGGTCGCGGGTGCGATCGCCAGACGCGAAGACGCGTTCGGGGTCCAGGCCCCGCGCCGCCGCGCGCCGGCGGCGAAGGACCGAGGCGAGCGGGCGGTCCTCCCCGCCGGCTCTCCCGGCCTCCTCGACCGCCTCGATCAGCTCGACGAGGGCATGCAAGGGCACCTCGCGCCCCGCCGTGGGGGTGACGACGCACGGGATCTCGCCCCGGGCGATCCAGCGATCGAGGGCCGTCTGGCTCACGCCGAGCAGCCGCGCCGCCATGGCGCGCCGCACCGTCGGCCCGATTCTGCGCTCGAGCTGCGCCCGCACCGCCACGATGTCCTCGTTGGCCCGGCAGAGCCGCTCGGCCCGTCGAAGCCGGACCACGTCCCTCACGAGCTGCTCCCGGTCGGCCGCAGAGCCCACGCCACCACTCTATCCCGTGTTGAGGGTTTCTGGCGTGTTCCTCAACTCTGGAACCGTTCGCCTCGCTCGAGCAGCGGCATAGGCGTCGATGGGCCCCTCCGGCTTTGGGTCGCTCAGTCCGGTGGGGCGCAGACGCGAAGCGGAGGGCGCCCGGAGCGAGCTCGGCCGGGAAACGCTCAGCTGGGCGCGATGACCGGCGCGCTTCGGGGCAAACGGAACCTTGCGCTCCTCCTCGCCAACCTGGCCGCTTAGCTAAGTTAGGCCGCGGCCGGTTCCGCCGCGTCGGCGCTGATGTAGATGCCCGGGCCGGAGGGCGCCGGGGGCGACTCGCCCTGCTCGGCAAGCCCCTCCAGATGGAAGACGATCGCATCCCGCATCTCAGCGACGCAGTCCTCGTACGTCTCCCCAAGCGCCACGCAGCCGGGGAGGTCGGGCGACCACGCGGCCCAGCCGCCGTCGTTGGCGCGCTCCAGAAGGATCGTGTAGTGCTCGGCTTCGCTCATCGGTTCCACACACCGGTCTGTTCGAGGATGCTCTTCTCCAAGCCAGGCGGCAAGTCGCGGGAGGCTTTACTGGGTACGGTCACCGTACCCACTGCTCGGATGCTTGTACTGGCGGTGGCTGCCGCGGGTGCGAGCGAGGCGCCAGCCATCCAGTTCGATCAGCTTGATGATTTCCCGTACCTTCATCCGTCGGTCTGGACCTCGCGTCGCCGTTTGACAGCTACCCACCTCAACCCACCGATCGAACCGATCGACCGCCTGAGGCCGAGGATCGTTGGCGGCAGGTAGCAGATATGACGGCACCGTGCGCGGTACACTGGAGACGCATGAGCGAGCACCATCCCAAGTTCACCCTGCGGTTTCAGAACAGCCGGACCCACGAGCTGCTCGGAGCGGTCGCCGACGAGATGGGGCTCTCCAAGAACCAGCTCGCTGAGCGGATGCTGGAGCGCGAGCTGCACGGCGCGGCGCTGCTGCTGGAAAGCCACTTGGTGGACACGGTCGAGCTGCTTCGCGGCTACCGCCACGGGGAGCACCTCGGACGCGACATCCAGGAGTTCGCCGAGGCCGAGGCCCATGAGCGCGACCCGCTTCGAAGCCGCTTGGCCGGCGCGAGCCAGACCCGTGACGCCTACGGCATCGCGGAGGCGTTCTCCTCGTAGTGTCGAGGCCTTGGAACGACGATCCGAGCGGGTGCGAGCAACAGATCCTGACCAACATCGCGGCCGTGCTGGGCGAGATCGCTGCGCGAGCGGCCCAGCGCTCTGCTCCCACCGTCGCCATGGCCCAGGATTGGCATCGGCGTGTCTACGAGCACGTGGCGCTGCCGGTGGATTACTACGCGGGCGAGGTCCGCGACAGCGACCCACGGTACCCCGAGCTGGATGGATACGAGGTCCGGGTCGGCGGCTCCCTTGGCATGCACTCGACCCTCGTGCCACAGGCGCTCGTGACGTTCGAAGGCCAGGCGCAGACCGTGGCCGGCAGGCTGGACGCCGTAGGGCCTCCGGGGTCCACGCCCAGCTCGGGAACGGATCTCCAAGCGGTCCTGACCCTGTGCGCCTACCTTCACGGCGAGTGGGTCCGGATACACCCGTTCGCCAACGGCAACGGTCGCACCGCCCGCCTATGGGGCAACTGGGCGGCGCTTCGCTACGGGCTGCCGCCATTCCTCACGGTCAAACCACGGCCTGGTGACCCGTATGGCGGCGCGGCCCTCGTCTCGATGCAGGGCTCTCACCAGCTAGCCGTCGTCACGTTCGCCCAGATGCTGCGCGACCATCTGGAGCAGCGCCAGGGCGAGCGGCTTTAGACTTCGGCGAAGCCGGCCAGCGCTATTCGGCGGCTCCAGCTTCGCGAGGCGCTCCTCGATGCTGTTGTGGTCAGTCACCAGCTCGGTCGCCACATGTATGGGGATTAGCGCCCGATGCGGAGAACACCCGCGGCGCGCGCTGGACTCCGCCCGAGGGCGACGCCATCTACACGAGCCTGAGTGGCGATGGGTGCGTCCGCGCTCCACCGCGGTCTCACCCACGGGCGGCGGCCGACGCTCCGGGCTCGACCAGCTCCCGGAAGTGGTCGCCGCGCTCGACGAAGTCGCGGTACGCGCCGTAGCTTGGCGCCGCGGGCGAGAGCAGCACCACCCCGCCCGGTCGTGGCCGCCGCCAATCAGCACGACGTCGCAGCCGCCGCAGCTCTGGAGCGCCGCGAGCGTGGACTCCGGAGTGGTCGAGATGCTGTCGTCGACCCACCTCTTGCCGTCCCGCTCAGCGACCGGCTCGAGCCTGTGGGGAAGCGCCCGGAAGCCGTCGAGGACGTCGCGCCGCGGCGCCGGGTCGACTCCAAGCGTCGCGTGCCCGCCGATCGAGCGCCGCGGTCAGCAGGGCGATGCACGACACGATCGCCGTCACGGGGATGTGCCCGTTCAGCGCGCCGGCGCGATTTATAGCCGAGAGCCCGGGGTCCAACCGCCTGGCGGCCACCAGGCGCGGCACGGCCGCCACCGCGGCGGTCCGCTGGATCCGTGTGGCATCGCCGCCTCTCGCGTCGAGCTCGCAGGCCACGAATCGGAAGGCCTCGAACGAGGCTGGGTCGAAGTCAGCGAGCGGCGGACGAACGTCAGTCGCCATCGAAAGAGAGCCTAGACCGTCGATCACGAGCCCTGCGGGCGTCGACCGGCAGGGCTTCGCTTCCGCTTCGGCGCCCGGTAGGGCATGTGGCGGCACATGAACTCGTCGAAGCGCGGTACGGTGAAATCGATGTGGCCGTAATCCTCGGTCGCGTAGACAAGACCCTTGTCGAGGAGCCGCTGGCGGGTCTGGGAGAGGGCGGTTGTCGACTTGCCGACCTTGAGCGCGACATTCCCCGAGCGGTACGGCCCCGGGCCGAGTTCGGCCATGGCGCGCATGTACTGCCGTTCCGTGTCGGTGGCGCGCTGAACCCGCACCTGGTAGATGGAGCTGTCGAGGGCGCTCTGGGCGACGGGGATCGCCGCCTCGATCGCAGCGGTCGTGATCGGCGAGTGCTCGGCCAGGTTCCAGGCGTGCTTGCCGAGCTGCTGGATGTAGAAGGGATACCCGCCGGTCCAGTCGAGGGCCGAGGTCACCGCGACCTTGTTGTAGTCGACGCTGCGCGCCCGGGCAGGCTCCACGAGGGCCGCGGTTGCCGACTCGGGATCGAGGTTCGCGATCACTGGGAAGTCGAAGAGGCGCTCGGCGTAGCTGCGGGCCTCGCCGGTCAGACGCGGGATCTGAGGCAATCCCGCAGCTGCCATGGTGATCGGGAGCGAGCGCTGCGTGGCACGGTGCAGCGCGCTGATGACGGCGCGGAACTCGGCCTCGTCGGCGAACTGCACCTCGTCGATGAGAAAGACCACACCGCTTGACTTGCCGTGAGCGGCTTTCCCGAGCGCGACGAACAGATCTGACAGGTCGCGCGTCATCGTGGCCTCGTCGGCGCGCTTGGTATCGACCGAGATCTCAATGCCCTCCGGTCCGGTGACCTTGATCGCCGACAGATGTGCGAGAGCGTTGCGAATGCCGGAGGTCACCCGCTGCCCGAGGTCGAGCCGCGTGAGCGCGATCTGCGCGTCCCGCGCGATCTCCTTCAAGAGCCCGGATCCCGGCGTCAACTCGTGGTAGTAGGTGAGGAAGCCCTCGGCCTCCGCACGGTCCTCGAACGCGTTGAGGAGCACCGTCTTGCCAACCCCGCGCAGGCCACGGATGATCAGGCTCTGGTCGGTGGTGCCTTCCTTGAGCCGCCCGACGAGAACTCGAAACTGCTCAAGTTGCGCGTTTCGCCCAGCGAGCTCGGCGGGTCGCGAGCCGGCGTTCGGCGTGTAGGGGTTCTTGACAGGATCCACGGTTCTGCCGAGTTATAGCGGCCTATGACGATAGATGTCATAACGGGCCATAACTTGGCAGGAGCTGAAGACCGGGCTGGGCTGCCGCCTCGGCGAGATCGTCGCCAGCTCTGACCTCGCCGCCCGTCGAGCTTTGGCGCTCGCTGGGGCGGGGCGGCTTCGCGATGCGGTGGACGTGCTGCTAGGAGAGCCGCCCAATTCGAGTGGCCGTACGCCTACGACCGGCTGGAGTTGGATGCCTACTTGTAGTACCCGTAGCCGTACTTGCCGCCCATCCCGGGGGCGAAGTTGGCCACGAGGCCAAACGACGGCGCGTCGATGCGCTCGAGCTGGTCGCGCAGCGCGTCGGCCTCGGCGCTGGTGATCCGCCCGACGCGCCCGACGACCACGACCGCGGTCGCCTCGCTGATCAGCGGGATCGCGTCGGCGACCATCGTCGCCGGCGCGGTGTCGATCACGACGAGGTCATAGCCCGCCTCGCCCTGGTCGATCAGGTCGCGCATGCGGTCGGAGTCGATCAGGCCGCTCGGGTTGTCGGGCACGCGACCCGAGACGACGACGTCGAGCGTCTCGGCCGCCGCCCCGGCGCCGTTTTGGCGCGCGCCGACGGGCACCCGGCGCGTCACGTCGGCCAGCGGCTTCTCCCTGTCCGAGAGGAAGGACGAGAGCCCCTCCCCCTCTCCCATGCCGAGCAGCTCGGCCAGCCGGGGCGGCGCGTGTCGGCCTCGATCAGCAGGACCTTGCGGCCGACGATCGCGTCGGCCTTCGCGAGGTTGAGCCAGCGGGATGGCGTCGGAGACGACCGAGGTCGGCGGCGTGTCGATCACGACGAAGTCGTACTCGTCCTCGGCGCGCTCGACGACCTCGTGCATGCGCTCGGACTCGAGCAGGTCGG
Source organism: Solirubrobacterales bacterium (assembly GCA_038199375.1). GTDB lineage: Bacteria > Actinomycetota > Thermoleophilia > Solirubrobacterales > Solirubrobacteraceae > JBBPZA01. The sequence continues at coordinate 37,664 of JBBPZA010000125.1, forward strand.
TCGGGTTCGGTGGCAGCGGCCCAGCGAAGAGAACGTCGATCGTGCGCGGGGCGCGACCGTTGGCCCCTCCGAAACGGGCACCTGCTGCACCGCATCCTTGAGCTCGGCCTCGCCGGCGAGCACGGTGCTGAGCCCCGTCGCCACCGAGCCGACCTCGGGGAGCAACTCCTCGGTGCGCTCAGCCACAACGTCCAGGGAGACGAGCTCTACGTTGTGGAGTTGACCCCCGTTGGGTGGACATTGGCTGACTGTGCCTGTTGAAAGCTATGTGGGGCGGCGCGCTCGGCGTGGCGAGGCGTCGCGCTCTCACCTGCCCCATGCCTCTAACCTACAAAAGATGGCGAAGTCGCTTCGCAAGCAGACAGTTTCCGGCACGGGAGAGGTCGACCGGGGCCGCAATCGGCGCTTTGCCGTGTCGGATCAGCCCGAGGTGTTCCTCTCGGACAGCCGGACGAGCGACGCCGTGCGCCGGGCGGTCGCAGCGGGCGAGGCCCGCAAGATAGGTCCACGCCTGTACACGAGCAACATGGGCACCGACGTGGCGGCGCTGGTGCGGCGCAACGTCTGGGCCATCGTCGCGGCCTACTTCCCCGCAGGGCTCGTCACCGACCGCACCGCATTGGAGCGTCGGCCGGCGGGCGACGGCTCGGTGTTCGTAGTGCACGAGCGAAGCCGACCGGCCGAGCTGGAGGGCCTGCGCATCGTCCCGCGCTCCGGTCCCGCCGCGCTAGAGAGCGACCGGTCCTTCATGGGCACCCTCCGACTCGCCTCCGAGCCGCGAGCGCTGCTCGAGAACATGCGCGAGTCGCGGTCGCGACGCGGCGTGCGCCGAACCCTCTCCGGGGAGGAGATGGAGGACTACCTGACGGGCCTGGTCGAACCGGCGGGGCGAGGCCGCGCTCGACGAGCTGCGCGACCGAGCACGCGACCCGGCGCACGAGCTCGGGCTCGAGACCGAGCTCGGGCGGCTGGATCGCGTCATCGGGGTCCTTCAGGGGACGCGCCCGGGGCGCCTCGCCTCCCCGCGCGCCAGGGCACGGAGCGCCGGCTCTCCCTACGACCACCGGCGGGCCGAGCTCTTCGACGCGCTCGCGGATCACCTGCTCGGCCTGGCCCCCGTCTTTCGAGAGCCACCCCCCAACCAGGATCCGCAGGTGTTCGCGTTCTACGAGGCGTACTTCTCGAACTTCATCGAGGGCACCGAGCTGCCGCTCGACCTCGCCCGGGACGTCGTCTTCCACGGCGTGATCCCCGAGCGCCAGCCCAAGGACGCGCACGACGTCAGAGGAACCTTCGAGCTCATCTCGGACCCATCGCGACGCCGGCGCATCCCTTCGGACGCCGACGAGCTCGTCGAGATCTTGCACACCCAGCACGCGGTGATGTTGGCTGCCCGGCCCCGGGTCGCCCCCGGGGAGTGGAAGCGCGAGCCCAACCGGTCGGGCAGCTACGCGTTCGTGGCGCCCGAGCTCACCGAGGGCACGCTGCGACACGCATGGCGGCGGTACGCGATCCTTCCGAAGGGCTTTCCGCGCGCCGTCTTCGCCATGTTCCTCGTGAGCGAGGTCCACCCCTTCGTCGACGGCAACGGACGGATGGCGCGCGTGCTGATGAACGCCGAGCTCTCTGCCGCGGGGCAGCAGCGCGCTCTCGTGCCGACCGTCTACCGCACGAACTACCTGCAGGCCCTTCGCGCGCTGAGCCACAGCGAGAACCCGAGCCCGGTGTCCACGGTCATCGACTTCGCCCAGCGCTACGGGCGTGCGTGGACTTCTCCTCGCTCGAAGCTGCGCGCGCGGACCTGGAAGCCACCCACGCCTTCATCGACGACCGCGAGGCCGAGTCGCGCGGCGCCCGCCTGAGGCTGCCCCGGCTGGAGCTGGATACCTACTTGTAGTACCCGTAGCCGTACTTGCCGCCCATCCCCGGGGCGAAATTGGCCACGAGGCCGAACGACGGCGCGTCGATGCGCTCGAGCTGGTCGCGCAGCGCGTCGGCCTCGGCGCTGGTGATCCGCCCGACGCGCCCGACGACCACGACCGCGGTCGCCTCGCTGATCAGCGGGATCGCGTCGGCGACCATCGTCGCGGGCGCGGTGTCGATCACGACGAGGTCGTAGTCGCGCTCGGCCTCGCGGATCAGCTCGCGCATGCGGTCGGAGTCGATCAGCTCGCTGGGATTGCCCGGGACCGGGCCCGCGACCACGAGGTCGAGCGCGTTCGCCGCGGCGGTGCCGTTGGTGCGGCTGCCGACCGGCACGCTGTGGGTCACCTCGGCGAGCGGCTTGGTCCTGTCGGCGAGGAACAGCGACAGGCCCTCTGCCTCGCCGAGCCCGAGCAGGCCCGCGAGCCGCGGCCGGCGCAGGTCGGCCTCGATGAGCAGCACCTTGCGCGCGACGATCGCGTCGGCCTTGGCCAGGTTGAGCGCGACCGTGCTCTTGCCGTCGCCGACGCCGGTGGAGGTGACGACCACCGACCGCAGCTCGCGATCGGTGCTGAGGTAGCGTAAATTCGCGCGCAGGATCTGGAAGGCCTCGGCCTCCGCCGCCGGCAGCTGCTCGAGCGCCTCGCCGTTCTGGCCCCCGAGCGCGCGGCTCTTGGGCACGCTCGCCAGCACGGGCAGCCCGAAGGCGTCCTCGAGGCCCTTCGAGTGGCGCACGCGGCGGTCGAGCTGCTCGAGCGTCAGCGCGAGGGCGAGGCCGAGCACCAGCCCCCCCAGGGCGCCGATCAGCGCGTTGCGCTGGGGCTTGGGCGAGGAGGGCGAGTCCGGCGGGGTGGCCCGCCGGACGATCTCGGCGTCGCCGTCGACGGTGGAGGCCGCGCCGCGAATGGAGCTCAGCTCCTGCTGGGCGACGCTGAGCGCGGCCGCGTCGGTGGGGTCGGACGGATCGAGGTTGCGCAGCTCCCGCTCGCTCGCGCGCCGGGCGCGGCGGATCTCTCGCAGCGTGCGAGCCCGGCGGAAGTCGATGTTCGCCTGTGCAAGCGTGTTCGCCGCCAGCGCCGCGGTCTGCGCACTCGATGCCGTGGCGGTCAACTCGACGACATCCGAGTCCTCCGCGGAGAGAGCCGTGACGTCGCCGATCGCCGCGGCGGCGCGCGGCTGACCGATGCGCTGCGCCAGCGTGCGCTCGGCGCGCTTGAGCACCTCGCCGCGCGTCACCAGCGCCTGGCGATCGGCCGCTCCCTCTGGGAGGGGAGCCCCGAACTCCTCGCCCTCCCCCGCCCCCTCGAGCAGCAGGTCTGCCGTCGCCTCGTATTTCTCGTCCTGCCCCTTGGAGACGAGGTAGGCGCCGGCGGCGACGACGACCACCGCCACGGCGATGATCAGGATCCGGCGGCGCAGGACGCCGAAGAAGGAGGAGAGGTCCATGCCCTATGCCCGCTGCCTGTCAGCCATAGCCCGCTCCGAGTTCGTTCAAGCCGTCGACCGCCCTGGCGCGGAGAGCCGCAAGCGAGCCCCGGACCCTAGCAGCGAATCCCGAGGCTCTGCGGAGGGGGCGGTCACGTGGCGACTCCTCAAGCCTTCGCGGCGGCGCCCTTGCGCTTCCTGGCGCCGGAGGCGCCCTTGCCGTCCTCGGCCCCGTAGCCGTAGCCATAGCCGTAGCCCTCGGCGTCGGAGCCGAGGGCGTTGACCACGACGCCCAGCGTCGGCGCGTCGAGGTTCCGCAGCTGGTCGCGCAGCTGGGTGACCGCCTCGCGCGTGGTCTTCGCCAGGCGACCCACGACGATCACGCCCCCCACGCGCTTGACCAGCGGGATGGCGTCGGAGACCACGGACGTCGGCGGCGTGTCGATGACCACGAAGTCGTACTCGGCCTCGGCTCTGTCGACGACCTGGTGCATCCGCTCGGACTCGAGCAGGTCGGTCGGGTTGGGCGGCAGCGGCCCGGCGAAGAGCACGTCGATCGTGCGCGGCGAGCGCCCGTTGGCGCCCTCGGAGACGGGCACCTGCTGGACCGCGTCGTCGAGCTCGGCCTCGCCGGCGAGGACGGTGCTGAGCCCGCTCTGCGGATAGAGCCCGACGGACTCGGCGAAGCGCGGATGGCGAAGGTCCGCCTCGATCACGAGCACCCTCGCCCCTCCCCCCGCCGCGGCCGAGGCGAGGTTCCACGAGACCGTCGTCTTGCCGTCGCCGGGGGCCGCGGAGGTCACGAGCACCGAGCGCACCTCGCGGTCGATGTTGAAGTAGCGCAAGTTCGCGCGCAGCATGCGAAAGGCTTCGGCCTCCTGCACGGCCAGTCCCCCGCCGGAACGCCCCGACTTCACGAGCGAGCGGCTCTCGGGGATCGCGCCCAGGATGGGGCGGTCGAAGATCGCCTCAAGCTCCTTGGGGTCGCGGATGCGGCGGTCGAGGCGCTCTAGCAGCAGCGCAAGTCCGATCCCCAGCAGGACCCCCAGGAAAGCGCCGATCGCCGTGTTGCGAAGCACCCTCGGAGAAGAGGCGCTCGAAGGTGGCTCCGCCGTCTCCGCTAGCTCGGCGTTTCCCGTCTGGAGCGAGGCCAGGATGTCGAGCTGCTGGAGGCGCTCGCGCAGGGAGCTGGCCTGGGGGCCCTGCTGGGCACCGATCCCCAGGGCTTCAAGGCGGCTCTCGACGAGCTCGCGAGCCTCGACGATCTTCGCCCGGTCCGCCTCGCGCCTAAAGGCGATGTACTGCTCCCCGAAGGTATTGGCGATCCGGGCAGCGCGGCTAGGACTCGAGTCGGTGGCCTCGATGGCGACGACGTCAGACTGGCCCTCGGCCGCCACCTCGACCTTGTCGTCCACGGACGCCACGCCGGGAAGGCGGCGCGCAGTACGCTCGGCGACGACATCGAGCGAGACGAGTTCGACGTTCGTCGCCGCCTCCCGGGCGGGGTCCGACGACCCCTCGAAGGTCTCCGAGCCGAAGACCTTCTGGTCGAACCCCGGATCGCGAAACAGCAGGGAAGCCGATGCCGTGTACTGCTTCTCCTGGGTCTGCGAGAACCCGAACGCCGAGGCCGGGACCAGGACGGCACACAGGGCGATCAGGCTGATCCGCCGCCGGAGGGTGCGAAGCGTATCGGGGATGGTTGACGGATGTTCTTCCACCGGTGAGGGCTCCTTCCAGGATCGGCTCGCGCCTGGGCGCAGCTTCCGGTGACTGTATCCAGCCGCTTCCTGCGCTTGCGTCGAAGACAACAAGAGCCCACCTTGAACCTCGCGCTATAGGCGGGCGAGGTGCCGCATGAGGCAGCGGCGGATCTCTCTGGTGGAGAGTCCTTCGGTGGTGCGCCGCTCGACGTGGGCGCGGGTCTCCTGGTGGTGCAGCATGCGGTTGTTGGCGATCGTCCAGAGGGCGCAGTTGCCCTGGCGGTCGCCGCCGCGGTTGTGGCGGTGGCGGCGGGTCCTGCCGCTGGAGGCCTCGACTGGCGAGGCGCCGCAGATCGCGGCCAGCGCGGCGTCCGATCGGAGGCGGTCGGGGTGGTCGCCGGCGACGATCAGCAGCTTGGCGGCGTTCTCGGGCCCGATCCCGG
>JBBPZA010000126.1:0-12448 GCA_038199375.1 Solirubrobacterales bacterium
ACCGACGCCCATGGCCTCGCGTACGTCGGCGAGCACGCCGGCGGCGATCGTCCGCGCCTTCTCGGCGCCGTCGGCCAGCGTTCGCTCGAGCGCCGCCTCGTCGCCGCGCAGCTGCGCGCAGCGCTCGCGCACGGGCGCCAGGTAGCCGGCGACCTCCTCGGCGACGACGACCTTGAAGTCGCCGTAGCGGGCTCCGGCGTAGTCGCGCTCGACCGCCTCCGGGGCGACCCCGCGTACGGCCGCGAGGATCTCGATGAGGTTGGAGATCCCCGCCTTGTCGGGGGCCCGGACGATCTCGGCCCCGCTGTCGGTCACCGCCCGCTTGAACTTGCGCAGGATCGCCTCGGGCTCGTCGAGGACGTGGACCGTCCCCTGCTCGGTGCCCGCCGTCGTCGACATCTTGCGCTCGGGCTCCTGGAGGTCGCGTACGCGGGCGCCGACCGGCGGGACGCGATGCTCGGGGACCACCAGCACCTCGCCGAAGCGGGCGTTGAAGCGGGCGGCGACATCGCGCGCGAGCTCGAGGTGCTCGCGCTGGTCCTCGCCCACCGGGACCTCGTCGGTCCGATAGGCCAGCACGTCGGCCGCTTGGAGGACCGGGTAGAAGAGCAGGCCGCCGGAGACCAGCTCGCGCTGGGCGACCGACTTCTCGCGGAACTGGTGCATGCGGTTCAGCTCGCCGTAGGCGGTAACGCCGGAGAGCAGCCAGCACAGCTCGGTGTGCTCGTGCACGTCGCCCTGGCGGAAGAGGATGCAGCGGTCGGGATCGAGGCCGGCCGCCAGGAGGATCGCGGCGGTGTCGTAGACGCGCGCGCGCAGCTCGGTGGGCTGGTAGGCGACCGTGGTCGCGTGCAGGTCGACGATGCAGTAGATGGCCTCGCCGCGTTCCTGGCCTTCGACGTACTGGACGATCGCGCCGACGTGGTTGCCCAGGTGCTTGCGGCCGGTGGGCTGGATGCCCGAGAAGATCCGCACGGTCAGCGGCCCGAGGGCGGCGGCGGCGCCTTGCCGTTGCCCGAGGGGGCTCTGCCCTTGCCGGCCGGCTCTGCGGGGTCGGCCTCGGCCTCCTCTGCCTGCTCGTAGACCTCGCTCATCCCCTGGGCCAGAAGGTTGACCTCCTCGCGCAGCTCGCGCGCCTGGCCGGCGAGCGCGCGCTCGCCCTCGCTCTCCGAGACGACGCTCATGCGCAGCAGCTGGGCGTGCATGGTGCTCAGCGAGGCGACGATGTGCTCCATCTGGGCATAGAAGCGCTGGAGCTGGACGTTGAGGGTCTCGAGCGCCTCGAGCTGCTCGCCCAGAGCCGCGACGATCGGCCGGCCCTGCTCGCCTCCCCGCAGGCGCAGCTCTTCCATGCGCCCGCGGATGCGCTCGGGGTCCTGGGTGGCGAGGTAGTCCCACAGCGTCTGCGCGCGCCCCGCGGTGGTCTCCATGGCCCGGACAAGCCCCTCCACCTCACCGCCGACCTCGGTGAGCGGCAGGTCCGAGCGCGCGATCGCCTCGCGGATGCGGGCCTCCTCTCCCAGCGCGGAGCGCAGCTGTGACCCGATGGGCGGAGCGAGCTTCGCCGGGTCGATGCGCGGCGGCCCGGCGACCTGAGCCGCGCTTGCGGCCCGGCCCCCCCGCAGCCGCTCACCGACCTTCTCGGCCTCTTCGCCGTCGAGGTAGGTGACGAGCACGAGGGCGACGAAGGCGGGCACCGCCACGACCGGGATCAGCCACCACAGGTTCACGAGCAGCGCGACGATCGCAATCGCCGCCGGAACGAGCACGTTGACCGGCTTGGTCGCCGCGTTGACCACCAGAGCCCGGTTGAGCTCCGCGCGGCTGGCAGGGCGACGCTCGACGTCCCGAGCCATCAGGGGACCACTTCGCTCAGGACCACCCGGTCATGACCACACTTAGAAGAAGCTCGAGATCGAGCGATAGACGGCCTCGATGTCGTCGGGGTCGCCCTCGAACTCCTTGCCGCCCGAGCCTCGGGCGATGTCGCGCAGGACGGTCCGGTCGGCCTCCGACCCGTAGGCGATCGTGTAGACGCGCACGCTGAGCCCCTCGCTGCGGGCCTGGCGCTCGAGCTTTGCGACCAGGTCGTTCGGCGACTGCGAGCTCGAGTTGTCCTCGCCGTCGGTGAGCGCGACGACCGCGTTGATCCGGCTGTCGTCGCGTAGGTCCTGGATGGTCTTCAGCCCCCGAGCGGTGGCGTCGTAGACGGCGGTCTCGCCGTCGGGGATGAGCTCTGCGACCGCGCGATCGAGCCTGCCGCGGTTGGCGGAGAACGGGGCGAGCGAAACGGTCGGGAAGACCCGGTCGTCGAAGGTGATCATCCCGACGCGATCGGAGGGCGAGAGCTCGCTGAAGAAGACCTTGAGGCCCCGCTTGGCCTCGTCGATCTTGTTCTCCTCGCTCATCGAGCCCGACTTGTCGACCACGAGCATGATGTTGGCGGGCTTGCGGTCCCGGCGCCAGGTGGTCTTGATGCGGGCCAGCACGCGCGGCTCGGGCAGGGAGAGGGTGCGCTTGGGCTGGGCGGGGTCGGCGCCGTGCGCGCGATCGACGGGCGGCAGAGCGCGCTTGTCGGGGTCCCCGGCTCTGAACCCGCCGCGTGCGGCCACCTCGGGAGTCACCTCGTCGAGCAACCACTCCTGGAAGGCCTTCGCGCCGGCCTTCTGCTGGGGCGAGACCCACGGGGCGTCGAGCACGATGAACGGGTTGTCGGAGTAGAAGCTGCCCTCTGACGGGTAGATCCCGACCAGCTTGGTCCCGCGGCGGGCGCGGTTGAAGTCGATCAGGGTGACCTCCTCCATGGCCACCGCCGACGCGTAGGCCGGGCCGTACTTCTTCAGCTGCTGCGCGAAGAACAGGGTGGTGTCGCCGTAGTGGACGATGGAGCGCTCGATCGTGCGGATCTGGGAGCGCACCGCGGGCCGCGAGACGTCCTGCTCGGTCAGTCCTTCCCGCTTGCCGGTCGCGGCGAAGTACTCCGAGGCCACGGCGGACAGGCCGGAGGTCGAGAAGTCGGGGTTTGTGTGGCCGAGCTTGAAGCGGCCGAACTGCGGCTTGCCGTAGTCCGCCCACCCACGCTTGGAGGTGGCGAGCGCCAGGATGTCCTTGAAGCCGATGGCCTTGCCGGGCCATCCGAGCGCGCGGGCGAGCGGCTCCCACATGGCGATGACCAGCGGGGTACGGACGATGGAGGGGTTCTTGTCCGCGACGTAGGGCCGGTCGGCCTCGAAGGTCAGCAGCCGCCCCCACAGCGACGACGCCGGCGACCAGACGACCGGCTTGAGCCGGCCGCGGGCGATGCGCGACTGCGCCTCTCCGGAGCTCACGACGTCGGCCTCCACGAAGACCGGCTTGCCGTCGACCTCCTCGCGCTCGTCGTTGAAGCGCTTGATCAGTGGCTCGAGCAGCTTCTCCTTCTCCGGGGAATAGGCGAAGGAGACCCGGATCGCGTCCTTCGGCGGGCCTTCGCCGTTCCCGCCGCCGCCTCCTCCTCCTCCTCCGCCCGCCGAGACCGCGATCGCGACGACCACCGCGACGGCGGCAAGGCCGATGACGATCCAGCGCGCCTTCATCCGCGCGGAACTCTACGGGTAACGGAGGACCGTCCGGTCAGGCCGGAACGACGGTGACCGTCGCCTTCGCGCGGCGGCCGATCGCGCGACCGTCGCGGTCGATCGCCGTGGCCACGATCCGGACCCGGCCCAGGGGCAGCAGGCCGACCTGGGCCCGCCAGCGGAGGTTCCCCGCCGGAAGCGCGGTGAAGACGCGGTCGACGCTCCCGCGACGGATCCGGACGTTGACCGATGCGACCGACTCCGCTCCCTTTCCGCCGGCCGCGACGCCCACCCGGCAGCGGACTCCGCACTCGATGCTGGTGAAGCGCAGGCGGATGGTCGAGCTGTCGGCCGGGGGCGCCGGTACCTGGTCGGGCGTAGGCGTCGGCAGCGGCGTCCCGGAGGCCTCTCGGGCGATCCAGCCCGCATAGGCCGAGACGCGGGTGAAGACCGTCGGTGCCCGTGGGTCGCCGCAGATGCGACCGCCGAAGGAGACTATCCCGACCAGCTTCCCTGCCAGGCCCTGGCCGCCGACGAGCGGCCCGCCGCTGTCACCGGGGCAGGCATCGGGCTTGCCGTTGTCGGGCCCAATCGCGCACAGCTGGCCGCTCTGCGAATAGAGGATCTCCCAGCGCCGCTCGCAGCTCCGCTCGGAGAGCACGCGCATGCCGCCCAGACGAATCTCGTCCGAGTGCGAGCCGCGCTTGTTGGAGGTGCCGCCCCAGCCGTGGAGCACGACTGGGGCTCCGCCGCCCGCCAGCCCGCCGTCGCTCGCGCCCGCCACCGGCAGGGGCTGGGCGCTCGTCGGCCGAGAGAGGAGCAGGAGGGCCACGTCGTTGCGCGCGATGCGGGGGCTGTAGTTCGGGTGGACCCGGATCGCCGCGACGGGGATGCGCTGGCCGTCGGTCGAGGTCAGGCGGCGGCGCCCTGTCACGACGTCGATCGCGTTCGCGGGGGCGCCGGCGACGCAATGGGCCGCGGTGATCACAGCCCGCGGCGCGATGACCGTGCCCGCGCAGAACTGCGTGTCGAAGGCTTCCTCGCCGCGCTGTACGAGCGCCGCCGCGAACGGCGGCCCGGGGACGGCCGGTGCGCCGCCGATGACCCGTGGGCTGATGCGCGGCTCGGCCGCGACAGCCGGGATCGCAAGGGCGCAGAGCGCCGTCGTCAATGCGAGGGTGAAGCGAAGCGTCCGTGCCATAGGGGCAGCACAAGGTAGAGGTCGGGAGCGCGCTCCACCACCCAGAGCGGGAAAGCTGGCGCAGACGACGGACCTCCTCCAACCCCTGGGACAGGGATCTGGTAGGCGCCTGGTCCCTCCTGCCTACAGCGGCTGCCTGATGACCGGCCGCTTCGCCGCGGCCGCCTCGTCCAGGCGCCGGACGGGCGTGGTGTAGGGGGCGTTCTGGGCAACCTCCGGGCTCCGAGCCGCCTCGCGCAGGATCTCGGCCAGCGCGTCGGCGAACCCGTCGAGGGTCTCCTTGCTCTCGGTCTCGGTCGGCTCGACGAGCAGGGCCTCGTCGACGAGCAGCGGGAAGTAGACCGTCGGCGGGTGATATCCGAAGTCCAGCAGCCGCTTGGCGACGTCGAGGGTCTTGACCTTGAGGTCGCGCTTGGCCGGCGCCCCGGAGAGGACGAACTCGTGCATGCAGATGCGGTCGTAGGCGGCCGGGAGGTGCTCGGCGACCCCCGCCCGCTTGAGCCGCGCGAGCAGGTAGTTCGCGTTGAGCACGGCGATCTCTGACATCTCGCGCAGCCCGGCGGCGCCCAGTGAGCGGATGTAGGCGTAGGAGCGCACGAAGGTGCCGTAGTTGCCCTGGAAGCCGCGCAGCCGGCCGATGGACTTCGGCCGGCCTGCTTCGACGAGGTCGAACGCCGGCCGCTCGCCGTTGGCCGGTGCCCGCCGCACGATTCGCGGCACCATCAGGTAGGGCTCGATGCGCTCAGAGACCGCGATGGGGCCGCTTCCGGGCCCTCCGCCGCCGTGGGGCTGGGTGAAGGTCTTGTGCAGGTTGAAGTGCACGATGTCAAAGCCCATGTCGCCCGGGCGCGAGATGCCGACGACCGCGTTGAGGTTCGCCCCGTCGTAGTAGAGGATCGCTCCGGCGCCGTGGACGATGCTCGCGATCTCCTCGATGTTGGGGTCGAAGAGCCCCAGCGTGTTGGGATTGGTGAGCATCAGGCAGGCGACGTCGTCGTCGGCCTTTGCGCGCAGGTCGTCGAGGTCGACGTTTCCATCCGCGTCGGTTCCCACCTTGACGACCTCGTAGCCGGCCATCGAGACCGTCGCCGGGTTGGTCCCGTGGGCGGTGTCGGGCGTCAGTACCTTGTGGCGCTGCTCGCCGCGGTCGGCGTGGTAGGCGCGGGTGAGCAGGACGCCGGCCAGCTCGCCGTGGGAGCCGGCGCTGGGCTGGAGGGAGACGTGGGGCAGGCCGGCGATCTCGGCCAGCGCCCGCTCGAGGCTCCACATGAGCTCGAGCGCGCCCTGGGCCCTGGCCGGGCGCTGGGCGGGATGCAGGCGGGCGTGGCCGGGAAGCGCGGCGACGCGCTCGTGCAGGCGCGGGTTGTGCTTCATCGTGCATGAGCCGAGGGGGTAGAAGCCCGAGTCCAGGTCGAAGTTGCGCTTGGAGAGGCGCACGTAGTGGCGCACGACGTCGGGCTCTGCGACCTCGGGCAGCCGCGCCTGCTCTTTTCGTCTGAAGCGTTCCGGCAGCAGCTCGTCGAGCGGACGCTCGGGAACGTCGAGGGCGGGCGCGGTGAACGCGCGGCGCCCGGGGCGGCCCTTCTCGAAGATGGTCTGCGCCGGCTCGCGCTGGAGCGGGGACTGCGCTCGCAGGTCGAGCTCTGCGTTCACGGGCGCGTCGGTCGGCGTGCGGCCCTGGATCTCGGGATCGGCGTGCAGCCGGTTCTCGTTGATCACGCGGGCGCCTCCACCCGCCCGCCGGCTCGCTCCGCCGCCACCGCCGCACCCAGCGCCGCGGCCAGGCGGTCGACGTGCTCGCGGGTGCGCTGCTCGGTGACGGCGACCAGCAGGGCCCCCACCCCGAGCTCTGGGTAGTCCTCGCCGATGGGAAGCCCCGGATTGACGCCCTGCTCCTGGCAGCGCTCGACGACCCGCTCGACGGGCGCGTCCACGGTCACCGCGAACTCGCGGACCACGGGCTGGGAGTGAGCCGGCGAGACGCCGTCGACGCGCGCGAGGGCCTCCCGGGCGTAGGCGGTGCGCTGGAGCATGAGCTCTGCCAGCTCCACGATCCCCCGGCGCCCCAGCCAGCTGAGGTAGATCACTCCGGCGAGCGCGTTGAGCGCCTGCGCCGTGCAGATGTTGTGGGTCGCCTTCTCGCGGCGGATGTGCTGCTCGCGGGTCTGCAGGGTGAGCACGAACCCGCGGCGGCCGTCGACGTCGTGGGTCTCCCCCGCGATGCGGCCCGGCATCTTTCGCAGGTACTCCTCGGTGGCGGCGAAGAAGCCGAACGAGGGCCCTCCGAAATCCAGCCGGTTGCCGAGCGTCTGCCCCTCGCCCACCGCGATGTCCACCCCGCAGGCGCCGGGCGGCTCGATGATGGCCAGAGGCAGTGGGTCACACGCGCAAACGACCACCGCGCCGGTGCGCTTGGCCGCTGTCGCCAGGGCCTCGAGATCCTCGACCGAGCCCAGGAAGTTGGGCTGCTGGAGGAAGACCGCGGCGGTGTGCTCGTCGACGGCTCTTGTCAGCACGTCGAGGTCGGTCGCGCCGTCGCGCAACGCCACCTCCTCGATGCTGGTGCCCCAACCCGCCGACATCGTGGCAAGCGTCTCGCGGCTGTGCGGGTGCACTCCCCGGGAGACCACGAACTTCCGCCCGGCCCGCGACTGGCGCGCGAGGTAGCCGGCCGCCCCCAGCGCGCTGGGGCCCTCGTAGACGCTGGCGTTGGAGACCGGCAGGCCCGTCAGCTCGGAGATCGCCGTCTGGTACTCGAACATCGCCTGCAGGCCGCCCTGGGAGATCTCGGGCTGGTAGGGCGTGTAGGGGGTGAGGAACTCCGACCGGCCGATGATCGCCTCGACGAGCGCCGGCACGTAGTGGTCATACATCCCGGCGCCGACGAAGGAGACCTCGTCGTCGGTGCAGACGTTGCGCTCCGCCAGGTCGCGCAGGTGGAGGTAGACCTCCTGCTCGGAGAGCCCGTCGGGGAGGTCGAGGGGACGATCGAGGCGGACCGCCTCGGGGATGTCGGCGAAGAGATCCTCGAGGCGCTCGACGCCGATCTCGGCGAGCATCTCGCGCCGCTCGTCGTCGGTGAGGTGCGTGTAGCGGCTCATCGCGGTGCTGAGGTCTGAGGGGTCAAGCTCATTGGAGCGAGCGTCGATACGCCTCGGCGTCCATGAGCTGCGCGGTCTCTCCCTGGTCGGAGAGCCTGACCTTCACGAGCCATCCCTCGCCGTAGGGGTCGTCGTTTATCTGCTCGGGGGAGTCCGAGAGGCCCGCGTTGACCTCGACGATCTCCCCCGAGAGCGGCGCGTAGACGTCCGAGACGGCCTTGACCGACTCGACCTCGGCGTAGGGCTCGTCCTTGCTCACCCGCGCACCGACCTGCGGGGGCTCGACGAAGACCACCTCGCCGAGCTGGTCCTGGGCGTACCAGGTGATCCCGAACGTGGCGTCCTCGCCTTCGAGGCGGGCCCAGTCATGCTCGGCGTGATAGAGCAGATCCTCGGGATAGCTCTCGTCGGCCATCGTCGGCGTTCTCCTGATCGGGTGGCAAGCGTCGGGTTGTGAGGCTACTGCGGGCGTCGATACAGGGGCTTCTCGGCGAGGGTGGCGCTCCGGGTGCGGCCCCGCACGTCGATGTCGATCACCGTGCCGGGCTGGGCTCTGTCGGCGGGCAGGTAGGCCATGCCGATCCCCTTCTCGAGGGTGGGGGAGAACGTGCCGCTCGTCACCTCGCCCCCGCCGATCACCGGATTTCCCTGCCGGGCGATACCGGAGCCGTCGAGCGCGAAGGCCGCGAGCTTCTCGGTGGGTCCCGCCTCGCGCACCCCGCGAACCGCCTCTGAGCCGATGAAGCCCGTGTCCTCCTTCGCACACCAGCCCAGGCCGGCCTCGACGGGCCCGCGGGCCTCGGAGAGGTCGTTGCCGTAGAGCGGGTAGCAGACCTCGGTGCGCAGGGTGTCGCGTGCCGCAAGCCCGGCGGCGGTCGCGCCGCTGTTGAGGAGCTTGTCCCACAGGTTCTCGGCGTGCTCGGGCGCGAGCAGCAGCTCCACGCCGTCCTCGCCCGTGTAGCCGGTCCCGCACACGAGCGTCTCGGCGCCGACGATGAAGCGCCTGCCGGCCTGCATGCGCTCGGGCAGGGGCGAGTCGGCCAGCGCCTGGACGATCTCGCGTGCGGTCCGGCCCTGGACCGCGAGCATCGCGTAGTCGGCGGCGCGGTCGGAGACCTCGGCGTCGAAGGACGCCCCCTGGTAGGTGAACCAGCCAAGGTCCTTGGCGTGGTTCGAGGCGTTGGTGACCGTCAGGTAGCGGTCCTCGTCGAGGCGGTAGGTGAAGAGGTCGTCGAGGATCCCGCCGTCCTCGCGGCACAGGACGCTGTACTGCGCCCCGCCCACCTTCATCTTCTCCACGTCGTTCGAGAGCAGGCGCTGGAGGAGCTCGGTGGCCTGGGGGCCGCGCGTCTCGATCTGGCCCATGTGCGAGACGTCGAAGACGCCCACCTTCCCGCGCACAGCGAGGTGCTCCTGCCGGACGCCCTCGTACTGCACGGGCATCTCCCAGCCGGCGAAGGGCACGAGGCGTGCCCCGGCGGCCTGATGTCGCTCGTAGAGCGGCGTTCGCTTCAAGGTGGCGTCGGGGACGGACACCGAGTCACCGTAGCAACGGCCCTGGCGGCAGCTCGCGACGACGCCCGCGACGTGCGGGCTGAAGTGGTTGGGGTGGCTAGAGCACTCTCAACCCTTCACCGAACGCTGTCGAGCGCCCGGCGCTACCGGTCGCGCAGGAACGCCGGGATGTCGATCTCGTCGTCGCGGATCTCCAGCGACGAACGCTGGCGGTCGTCGATCGTCGGGTTGCGGTCGGGCGGACCCGGACGGCTGCGACGCTGGGGTCGGGTCACGCCGCGGCCCGTGTCGAAGCCGGTGGCGATCACGGTCACGCGGACCTCGTCGCTGAGCCCCTCGTCGATGACCGAGCCGAAGATGATGTTCGAGTTGGCGTCGGAGGCGCTCGAGATGATCTCGGCGGCTTCGTTGACCTCGAAGAGCCCCAGGTCGCGGGGACCGCTGATGTTGAGGAGGATCCCCGTGGCCCCCTCGACCGAGGACTCGAGCAGCGGCGAGGAGATCGCCTCCTTGGCGGCCTCGACGGCGCGGTTCTCGCCGCTCTGCACGCCGATGCCCATCAGGGCCGTCCCGGCGTCGCTCATGATCGAGCGCACGTCGGCGAAGTCGAGGTTGATCAACCCGGGGATCGTGATCAGGTCGGTGATGCCCTGAACACCCTGACGCAGGACGTTGTCGGCCTCACGGAAGGCGTCGAGGATCGACGTGCGCCGCTCGACCATCGCCAGCAGCTTCTCGTTCGGGATGACGATCAGCGTGTCGACCATCTCGCGCAGTCGCTGGATTCCCTCCGACGCCTGGCGGGAGCGGTTGGACCCCTCGAACTCGAACGGCCTCGTCACCACCCCCACGGTGAGCGCGCCGATCTCCTGCTTTGAGATCTCGGCGATGATCGGCGCCGCGCCCGTGCCGGTTCCGCCCCCCTCGCCGGCGGTGACGAACACCATGTCGGCGCCCTTGAGCGCCTCCTTGATGTCATCGCGGGACTCGGCCGCGGCGCCGTGGCCGACGTCCGGGTTGGCTCCGGCGCCGAGGCCCTTGGTGAGGTCGTGCCCGATGTTCAGCTTCACGTCGGCGTCGGACATCTGCAGCGCCTGCGCGTCGGTGTTGACCGCGATGAACTCGACCCCGCTCAGGCCCGCGTCGACCATGCGGTTCACCGCATTGGTCCCACCGCCGCCGACTCCGACGACCTTGATGACTGCCAGGTAGTTGCTCTCCATGGTTCCGACCGAGCCTATAGATAGGGTTGAGGGTTCGGCCTCATCGAGCCTCCTCCGCCCGTCACCGTACGCACGGCCAGGCGGAGTTGTCAACGATTACGGCCGGACGCAACAAGCGTTGCAGATCAGGGAAGTCTCGACCAGTGCCCGAGACATGCCTCAAGTCAAGCTCGAGGGTTAGGTCAGCCTCCAGTTGACGTTGAGCCTTCGTCCTGGGTGGTTTGCTCTCCCGGTTGAGTGCCCGTCCCCGCGGGTTTCAGCACCGGCTCGGGTTCGGGCGGCAGTCCGCCGGCCGCCGGCCGCTCGGGGACGCGCACGTCGAGGTAGCGGGCCCCGCGTGCGTCGGGGTCTGCGAGCACCCCGACCGCCGCGGCCCACTTGGCCGCGAGGCGCGCCGCGCTCCCGAAGTACACGTCGGGCCCCTGGCGCAAGCTCACGCCGAGGCCTCGAGCGCCGCCGGTGACCCGGCCTATCCGAGAACGAAGCACGGGAGGGGCGGCGTCCAGCACGGCGACGGCCTCGAGACCCGCTCGGCTGGTGAGGCGGCGGCTTGCCGCGCCGCCCTCGACCGGCACGGTGGCCAGGCCGGGTGCGGGCGCGAGCCCTCGCAGCAGCGTCCCGTCGCCCGCGACCGGAACGCGCTGACCGCCGGCCGAGACGGCGCCGACCGGGCGGTACTCGACGACCGCCACCCTCAGCCCGTTGCGCCCCTCGGCGCTCACGCGCAGGCCGCGCACCTGAGGAAAGGTTGCGACCGATCGCCTCAGCGCGTCCCGGTCGAGGTGCAGCGTGGTCATCTGCCTGGCAGCCGCCTCGAGCGCCGCGACAATCCGCGGGGCGGCCGGCCCGGTGGCGCCGGTCATCCGGACGTCGCGCACCGCGAAGAGCGACGAGTCGCGGACCGTCAGGAAGCCTCCCCCCGCGAAGGCGACCGCCAGCCCGGCGGCAAACGTCATCCGGGCCGCCCGCGATGCCCGGAGGCGCGCAATCGGAGCCTTCGCCCTCGCGAAGCGGCCACGGGGCCGCAGCCGAGCCGAAGCTCTCCGCCGCTTCTTCGGCGTGCGGGTCCGGACCGTGCCGCCTGCGCCCGCGCGGGCGCGCTTGCGTCTGGGGTCGGACGTTCGGCGAAGGAGCCTGATACCCGAGGTTTCGACCCCAGCGCCACCCCTCCTCCCAGCTCGCCGTCGCGGCTCGCGCCGCGGGTGTCAGGCCACGAGGCTGCGGCCGAGGTCGTCGATGTCGCCGGCGCCCAGGACGAGGCAGAGGTCCCCGCCGCGGAGCGTCGCCCGCAGGTAGGCCCGGGCGTCATCGAAGCGCGGGAGCCAGGCGACGGGTCGGCCGGGCGCCGCGTCGGCCGCGGCCTGAGCGACCAGACGGCCCGTGATCCCGGGATGGTCATCTGCCCGCTCCCGGGCCGGGTAGACGTCGAGGACCACGACGACGTCGGCGAGGGCCAGCGCACCGCCGAGCTCCGAGGCCAGGGCGGCGGTCCGGGAGTACAGGTGCGGCTGGAAGGCCACCACGACGCGCCGGGCCCCCAGCATGCGCGCGGCCTCGAGGGTGGCGCGGACCTCGGTGGGGTGGTGGGCGTAGTCGTCGTAGAGCTCGGCGCCCCGCGCCGTGGCGCCGAGGCGCTCGAAGCGCCGGCCCGCTCCCGGAAAGTCGGCCAGGGCCGCGGCCGCACGCGCGGGGTCGGCTCCCGCGAGCCTGCACGCTTCCAGGGCGGCGACCGCGTCCAGCGCGTTGTGGAGCCCGGGGACGGGAAGGCGCACGTCGATCCCGCGCCAGCGCACGCGCGAACCGCCCGGGTCGAGCCTCAGCTCCTCGACGTCGAAGGCGACGACCGGGCCG
>JBBPZA010000127.1:0-4995 GCA_038199375.1 Solirubrobacterales bacterium
CCGCTCCAGATCAACTGCCGGCGCATCGTCGCGGACTGTGACAGCAAGGCGTGGGCTCACGCTGAGCGGCTAGCACGCTCGAGCTCCACATGCTGAAAGGAGAAGCGACGTCGCCGCGGCGCGCGCTACTCGTTTCGGCGCGAAGCGATAGCGGCGGCACAGCAAGCCTCGGCTCCTGCAACGGACGATTTCCGAGCGTCCGACGTGGCCAAGTCAGCGTGCCCGCATTAGCCCGGACTGCGGGCGTGTGGCGACGGGCGACTCGGACGCCTCCCGTCGTCCGGGCCGATCGTCACGGGCGTGGTTACCGAGACGCTCGACTGGGACGTGCTAGCGATGGGCGTTCTCGGTGTGCCTGACGGCCCGCAGAGGCGCCGATGGCCGGCCCTGAGCCCTACCGCTTCGGAGGCAGCGAGCGCGCGTACGTGACGCCGCGCCGGACCCATGGCGCGAGCTGGCGTTTGGTCCGCAGGCCTTGGGAGCCGACTCGCAGCCAGCCCCGCATCGCGCGGCCGCGCATCTCGAACCTGCGTGCATGGGGCTTGGCGGCCAGGACGTTGGCCTCCTCGGGATCAACACGCACCATCAGGCCTCCCTGACCGCTGGCGGCGACCGACATCATATTGCCGTCGACCAGGAACGCAAGACCGCCGAACATCCGCTGTTCCGTGACATCGGGTTCGGCCGCGATCAGCTCGCGGATGCGGTCGGCGAGATCCTCGTCGTAGGCCATCACAACATGATCCTCTACCCGTCGGGTCCAACGCTTCCTGTGCTGGTCAGCGGCAGTGCGCGCTCGGGGCCGAGGGTCCGGTCCTCGCCGCACGAGGCTGCAACGCAGATACGCGGACGGGTCCGCGAGAGCAGGCATGAGCTATCAGCTGCCGCCCGCTTCCCTCGCTGCCGCAGCGCGTTTTGCTATCTCATCAGGTGGGATGTCCTCGACGCGCGTCGCGAAGCTCCGCCGGTGCCCGAACGGGTCCTCGAGCTGACCCGAACGATCGCCGTAGAACTGGTCCTGGACGGGGCACAGGGTTGTCCCGCCGGCCCGTAGCGCACGTTCGAAGGTCGTGTCCACTCCTCGACATAGATGCTGATGGTCACCGGCGTTACACCGATGGCCTTGGGTCCGAGCGCGTTCATCTCCGGGTACTCGTCCGACAGCATGATCAACGAGTCGCCGATCGTCAGTTCGGCGTGACCGATCTTGCCGTCGGGGCCGTCCATCCGCATGCGTTCGCCGGCGCCGAACACTCCGCTGTAGAACTCGATGGCGGCCGTTGCTCCCTCGACACACAGATATGGCGTGACCTGCGGGTAGCCGTCGGAGACTGCCTTTGCGCGACTCATCCCGTTCCTCTGTCGATCGTGCAGGGCGAGCCATCCAGACCCTGCGATGTTCCCTCGCCGGGTGCTCACGATCAAGCGGCGATGTCGGAGAGACAATGTCCCGCGATCGCCGCGGCCATCCACCGGCCGCCGCCTCCCGCGGCGGCCCAGCGCGATCATCCCGGCATGGCGCAGGGGGCGAGGACAATGTTTGAACACCCAAGCTCGCCGCCCGCTAGAGATCCTTCCGTCGGAACGCCAAGATCGCCAGCCCCAGCACGAGTCCCACGTAGACGACGGCCCACGGGTCCAGGAGCGGCCCGGCCTCCTGCGCGCCCCCGAAGGGGCCGAGGTTCACAGCCGCGCGGGTGAAGCCTCGGGTGTCGGCCGTGAGCCCGTCGAGACCGGACTGGTAGAGCGCTTCGAAGGGCAGGCCCCATGCGGCTACCTTGGCGATGTCCTGGAGCGTTTCCGAGCTCAGCGCCTCCCCGATCTGGCCGAGCAGGCCCGCCACCAGACCCGCGCCGAAGACCATGAAGGCGGCGATCCCGTTGGCCGTTCCCGAGAAGAACACCGAGCCCAGCACCGAGAGGGAGCAGATCACCGCCACCGCAGCCCCAAGCCCCAGGGCGGGGCCGAGCAGCCGGTCTGGCCACCAGTCGCCCAGGAGGCCGGTGACGACCACCGCGCCGAGGAAGATCACCATCGCGTAGGCGGAGGACACTGCCGCTGCGCCGGCGAAGCGCGCGAGCAGGAGCGTGCCTCGGCCGAGGGGTCGGACGACCAGGGGCTGGAGGAGCCCGCGCTCCGCGTCGCCTCGCACGATGCCCAGGGTGAGAAAGATGGCGAGCACGGCGCCCAGGAACAGCGTTCCGAACATCGCGAGGCCGAGGACGGTCGAGCCGGTGAAGGCCTTGGCGTCGACGATCCCGGCGCCTGCGAAGCCCTCGGAATCGCGGAAGGCGAAGTGGGCGCCGAGCGCGTAGAGCCCGCCCGAGAGGACGGTGAGCAGGAGGACGACCGCGAAGACCCGCCGTCGCAGGCTCTCGCGCATCGCGTAGCCGATGATGATCGAGACCGCGCTCATCCCCTGCTCCCGCCCACCGCC
The DNA here is from genome assembly GCA_038199375.1 of Solirubrobacterales bacterium. Lineage (GTDB taxonomy): Bacteria > Actinomycetota > Thermoleophilia > Solirubrobacterales > Solirubrobacteraceae > JBBPZA01. The sequence continues at coordinate 2,438 of JBBPZA010000127.1, forward strand.
TCGAGATAGACGTCCTCCAGCGTGGAGCGCAGCACCCGTACGCCGTAGACCCGGTCGCCGGCGGCGACGAGCTCTGAGACGATCTCGGGCACCTCCCCGCGTCCTCCTGCGAAGTGGCGTACGCCGGCCTGGGTCTCGACCTCTATCCCGCGCGGCCGGGCGAGCTCCTCGGTGCGCCCGGCCGTGACGACGCGGCCGGCGGCGAGGATCGCGACCCGGTCGCACACGAGCTCGACCTCGGAGAGCAGGTGGGAGTTGAGCAGGACGGCGACCCCGCGGCGGCGCAGCTCCTCGAGCAGCTCGCGGACCGTTCGGCGCCCGACCGGGTCGAGGGCGCTCGTCGGCTCGTCGAGGAGGAGCAGCCGCGGTTCGCCCACCAGCGCCTGGGCGATCCCGAGCCGCTGCTGCATTCCCTTCGACATGCGCTCGACGCGCACGTCGGCCGCCTCGGCGAGGTCGACGAGCTCGAGCAGCTCGGCGCGCTCGCCCTCCCCGCCGGCCGAGCCGGCCAGGCGCTGGTGGAGCATGAGCACCTCGTCGGCGGTGGCCCAGCCCGAAAAGCGGAAGAGCTCGGCGAGGTAGCCGATCGCCGCGCGGGCCGCGGGGGAGCCGGCGGGCGCGCCGCACACCGTCACCCGCCCCTCCGTGGGCCGGACCAGCCCGCAGGCGATCTTGGTGAGGGTGGACTTCCCGGCGCCGTTGGGGCCGAGGAGCCCGACGAGCTCGCCGGCGCGGACCTCGAGGTCGACGCTCTCGAGCGCCCGGCGCGCGCCGTAGCGCTTGCCAAGGCCGGAGGCGAGGAGGGCGGGGGGCGAGGGACCCCCCGCGCCCGGCGCCGGCGCGGCGTCGGATGAAGGCGCGCCGCTCGAGGGCGGGATCGCGTCGGAAGGGATCGCGCCGTTCACGGCGCCGCCTGTCCTTCGCCGCGATCGCGCAGGAGCGCCCGACGCACCTTGCCGCTTGCGGTCTTGGGCAGCTCGTCGGCGAACTCGACGATGCGGGGGTACTTGTAGGGCGCAGTCTCGCGGCGGACGTGGTCCTGGAGCTCGCGGGCGAGCTCGTCGCCGGCCTCCCGGCCCTCGCGCAGGACCACGACCGCGCGGACGACCGAGCCGCGCTCCTCGTCGGGGGCGGCCACCGCGGCCGCCTCGGCGACCGCCGGGTGGCTCACGAGCGCGGATTCCACCTCGAAGGGCCCGATCCGGTAGCCCGCCGAGATGATCAGGTCGTCGCCGCGCCCCTCGAAGTACAGGTAGCCATCCTCGTCGCGGCGCACGCGGTCGCCGGTGTGCCAGGGCTCCCCGGCGGGGGCCGGGGCCTCCCCGAGGTAGCCGAGGAAGAAGGTCGGAATCGTCGCGGGGTCGGCGACGAGCTCGCCGTCGCGCACGTCGAGCCCCACGCCGGGGAGCGCCAGGCCCATCGAGCCCGGGCGCGCGGGGCGGTCGGAGGGCATGGCGGTCAGCTGCCCGGTCTCGGTCTGCCCGTAGCCGTCGCGGATCTGCACCCCGGTGGCCTCCTCCCACTCGCGCAGGACCTCGGGGTTGAGCGCCTCGCCGGCCGCCACGAGCCCCCGCAGGGCCGGCAGCGGCGCAAGCCGGGAGCGCTTGGCGATCACCCGGTACTCGGTCGGCGCCATGCAGAGGACGGCAACCGCCTCGCGCTCGAGCAGGTCGAGGCGCTCGTCGGGGTCGAAGCGCCCGTCGTGCAGGAGCGCTCGCGCGCCTCCGAGCCACGGCGCGACGAACGCGTTGCGCGCCGACTTCGACCATCCGCTGGCCGCCGTGCACCAGACCAGCTCCCCTGGTCGGGCGGCGAGCCAGTGCCGGGCCTGCAGGCGCTGGCCGTCGAGGTAGCGCTGGCCGTGGAGGACGCCCTTGGGCTCCCCGGCCGTGCCGCTCGTGAAGGTGATCAGGCACGGATCGTCGGCGGCGAGCTCGGCCGCGGGCGCCGGCGCGGCGCGGTAGAGGGCCTCGTCGGGCACCGTGAGCACCGGGCACTGCGGCCCGGCGGCCTCGAGCTCGGTCGTGTCGCGCTCGTCGACCACCACCGCCCGCGGCTGCGAGAGCTCCATTCGCAGCGCCAGGTCCTTCGCGCGCAGCTGCTCGTTGCAGGGAAACGCGACGGCGCCCAGGCGAAAGCAGGCGACCATCGCGTAGACCCACTCCGGGCGGTTGCCCACCAGCGTGAGGACCACGTCGCCGCGCCCCACGCCGTGGGCGGTGAGCGTGCCGGCGAGTCGCGTGCTGCGGTCGGCGACCTCGCCGAAGGCGACGCTCGACCGCGAGCCGTCCCGGGCGACGGCCACGAGCGCCTCGTCGCCCCGGGGGGCGGCGTCGACGACGTCGCGGGCGAAGTTCAAACGGGGAGAGGGGACGACACGGGCGCTGAGTGTGCCACTCAAGAGCCCATCCGAAAACAGCCGCCTGGTTTCCGATGGGCTCTAAGAAGGTGTTTTGGAACCCGCGGTGGTCGCGAAGTGGCGGCTGTGCAGGGGAATATGGTTCTGGTCGCGAAGTGCGGGCTTATGTCGACCATCAAGCGGTACCCCACCGATCTGA
>JBBPZA010000128.1:0-28337 GCA_038199375.1 Solirubrobacterales bacterium
GAGGCTGTGCTCGCTGGGTCTGCGGCTGGCTGAGTTGCCGCAGCTGCGCGATATCGATGACGTCGAGGACGCGTGTGCCGTCGCACGCGAGGCGCCGGGGAGCCGCTTCGCCGCGCGGCTGGCTGCCATCCTCCCCGCCGTCCGCGCCGCGTGAGGCCGCGCCGGAGCCGCTGGCGCCCGCTCCTTCCACGGCCGAGCGGCGATCGTCTCCGTACCGGCTACGGTGTGAGTCTCGTCGTCGGCAGCTGGCCCCCGCATGTTTAGAGCTGGCACCCGCGCGGTCATGGTTATGTGGGAATCTGCACGTTAAGCGCCTAGAGAAGAGGAGCCGTATGCCCGTTCAAGCACTGACTACGCCTGTGCCCGTTGTGGACATCGCCACGACGGCGGAGCAGGTGGACCGCGATGCGCGCTTTCCGCGCAGCTCGATCGACGCGCTCGCGGGAGCCGGCTTGCTCGGGCTCGGGGTACCGGAGCGCTTCGGCGGGCCGGGGGGCGGCCCCGAGGAGATCGTCGCTGCAGTCGAGCAGATCGCGGGCGCATGCGCGTCGACCGGAATGGTCTACGTGATGCACGTGGTCGCGGTGCAGACGGTGATCGCGGGTACGAGCGAGGAGGAGCCGGAGGGCCCCAAGCACGCGGCGCTGGCGGCAGCGGCCCGCGGCGAGAGCCTGTTCACGCTCGCGTACTCCGAGCGCGGCTCGCGTGGGCACTTCTGGGCGCAGCTCTCGCGTGCCCGGCCGGACGGCGACGGCGTCGAGATCGACGCAGACAAGAGCTGGATGACCTCGGCCGGCGAGGCGGACGCGTGCGTGCTCGCGTGCGGCGCGCCGGGCTCCGAGGACCCACTGGTTACCGACCTCTATCTCGTGCCCGGCGCCGACGCAAGCCTCGAGGTCAACGCGCCCTTCGACGGCCTGGGGATGCGCGGCAACGCCTCCGCGTCGATGCGCGTGCGCGGCCTCCGGGTCGCGGATGACCGGCGGCTCGGGGAGCCGAGCGCGGGCTTTGGCCTGATGATGACGGCGACGCTGCCGTGGTTCGTGCTCGGGTCGGCCGCGACCAGCGTCGGGATCGCGGGCGCCGCCTTGGCGACGGCGGTCGAGCATGCGAGCGGCGCGCGCTTCGAGCACCTCGACAGCACGCTGGCCGACGTGCCCGGCGTGCGGGCGCGGTTGGCCGAGGCCAAGATCCGGCACGCGCAGGCGCGTGCGTACCTGCACACGGTGGCCCGCGAGGTCGCGGCGGGCGGTCCCGATGCCCAGGTGGGCGTGCTGGCCCTCAAGGCCGCGGCGGCTGAGATGGCGATCGACGTGACCGACCTCTGCCTGCGGGTCGGTGGCGGGTCGGCTTACTCCAAGCACGGGCCGATCGAGCGTCACTTCCGCGATGCGCGGGCTGCATCGGTGATGGCGCCGACGACCGACCTTCTGCACGACTTTCTCGGTAAGGCGCTGTGCGGAATGGAGCTGTTCTGATGGCAGGCACCTACCGGCTCGGAGCGGTCGTCTACCACCCGGACGTGAGGCGGATCTGGGAGGATTTCGGCGCCTGGTTCGCCGACAAGGGCCTTGCGCTCGAGCCGCGCTACTACGACAGCTACGAGGAACAGGTCGCCGACCTGCTGGCGGGGCGGCTGGAGACGGCCTGGAACACCAACCTCGCGCACGTGCAGGTGATGGCGGCCACCGGAAACGTGGACGCGCTCGCGATGCGCGACACCGACCGGGGCTGGCGCAGCCTGCTCGTCGCCCGCGAGGACTCTGGGCTGCGGGAGCTCTCTGACTTGCGCGGCCGGCGGATCGGCTTCGGCGACGCCGACTCGCCGCAGGCGCACATCATGCCCGTCCACGCGCTGCGAGCCAAAGGCTTCGATCCCGAGCGCGACTGCATCGCCACCCGCCTCGATCGCGACCTGGGCAAGCACGGCGACACCGGCGGCGCCGAGCTCGCGCAGCTCGCGCGCGTGCGCGCCGGCGAGCTCGATGCCAGCGTGGTCTCGAGCTTCACTTTGGACGCCGTGGGGCGCCTGGGGGACTCCAGCGGCCTGCGCGAGATATGGGCGTCCCCGCCGTTTCACCACTGCTGCTTTACGGTCGTGGGCGACCACGAGCAGCACGCGCGCTTCCGCGAGTTGCTGCTCTCGATGGACATCGCGGATCCCAAGCTGTGCGAGCCGATGGAGCTCGAGCATGTCACCCGCTGGCTGCCATTCGACCCCTCGGGCTACGGTGAGCTGGTCGCTGCGGTGGAGGCAGGTCCAGTGCTCGTCGGCCGATCGGACGGGAGCGCGGCATGAGCTCCCCGGTCGCGGCGCCGGCGTCCACCGATCCGGGGGTCGCTCAAACCGAGACCCTGCCGCCGCTCGGCTCGCGCCTGTGGCTCTACAGCAACTTCGACTGCAACCTCGCGTGCGACTACTGCTGCGCGGGGTCCTCGCCGAGCGCGCCGGCGCGCCGGCTTCCGGTCGAGGTCGCCCGTCGTGCCTGCGAGGAGCTCGCCGGCCTCGGCGGGCAAAAGATCCTGATCACCGGAGGCGAGCCGTTCCTGGACCCCGATCTCGTCGATCTCGTTGCCGTCGCGGTCCCTTGGGCGCCGGTCACCATCCTCACCAACGCGATGGTGCTCGCCCGCGGCTCGCGTCGCCGGATGCTCGACGCCCTCGACCCGGCCAGGGTGACGATGCAGGTGTCGCTGGACTCCGGCACCCCTGACTTGCACGACCGCCACCGCGGGCAAGGATCCTTCGATCGCGCGCGCGATGGCATCGCGCTGCTGGGAGAGCTCGGCTTCCGCGTCACGGTCGCCGCGACCGTCGACGAGGCGGACACCGCCGAGGAGGCGGGCCTGCACGCGCTGCTCGACCGCGACGGCATCCCACCAGACGACCGGCTCGTCCGCCGGGTCGCGCGCCAGGGGTTCGCCGACCACGGACTCGCGCTCAACCTCGACAACGTGTGGCCCGAGCCGGCGCTCACGGCCGACGGTGCTTGGTGGCACCCCGTCTCGATCACCGACCCCGCAATGCAGGTCGCCTCCAGCCCGCTCCCGCTCGTCACCGTCCTGGCGGTGATCCGCGCCACGCTCGACGACCCCGACCGGGACCGGGGAGAAGCGCTCCAGGCGTTTCGCTGCACCTGACTTCTCGACACCTCACATCGCCGGTCGCCGTCTCCCTCGCCGGTGCGGCGCCGGCGACGGCATCCCTTACGGAACGATGACCGAGCCCCCCGAAGGGGGTGCGCACGCCCCGTTGGAGGCGTAGAGTCGAAGCGTCTTGAAGATGCGCGCGGAGTACCTGATCGTCGCCGTCCTGCTTCTCGGGGGCGGAGCGGCCCTCGCCCTGTCGCTCAGCGGCGAGGATCGCAAGGGCGCCAACGGCGAGCCGGTCGCCACCGCGACCGCGCCCTCCGAGGCGGCCAAGACGACGCCGACCCAGACCAAGACGACGGCGCCCGGGGACGAGGAGATCACCGTGCGCGTCGAGGGCGAGCGCAAGACCGTCCGAGTCGGCCTGATCGACTCGCGGTATTGCAAGGACCGCCTCGAGCTGTGCTCGGCGATCACGGGCGCGACGGCGGCCAAGCTCAGCCCGGCCCAGCGCCGGGTGGTCAAGCGTACCCGCACGAAGCTGCGGCGCCTGCGAGCTCAGCAGCGCCGCCCCGAGGAGGAGCAGGCGGCGCCGTCTCCTACGCCGGCTCCCGCACCCGTCCCCGAGCCTACGCCCCCGCCCGCGCCCGCGCCGCCTCCCCCGCCGCCCGAGCCCGAGCCCCAGCCGGCCCCCACGACCTGACCGCCTCCAGCGCGAGGAGGAGGACGGCCGGCCCCCAGACGACCAGGCGCACGCCGTCCGGCTCGAGCACGGGGTTGGAGATCACCGTAAGGTAGTAGATCGGCAGCGTCGCGCTGAGCCACAGCAGGCCTCCGACCGGGGCGACGCACAGGAAGGGAAGTAGCCACAGCCCGTACCAGGGCGCCACGTTGTGACTGGCGAGCAGCACGCCGCCGAGGAGAAGCCCGCTGGCCCGTGCGGCACCCGCGAGATCGCGCGGCGGGCGCGCCGCGGTCCACGCGATCGCTGCCGCCAGCGCAGCGAGCGGAAGGCCCCGAGCCGCCGCTTCGGGAACCCCGGTGCCCGCGAGCCAGGCATAGGGACCGGCTCCGAAGGACTCGTCCGCGTAAGTGCCAAAGGCGCTGAAGAGCTCGCGGCCGGCAGGGAGATAGGGGAGGTAGAGCAGGGCCATCGTCGCCGCCCCGGCCAGCGCGAAGCGCCACCGAAGCCGACGCGCGAGCATGGGAGCCAGGACGAGCGGCACGAACTTGGTGAGAACGGCGGCGCCCAGGGCGACGCCGGCGCGCGCGGGCCTCCCTCGGTCCCACAGCAGCAGCGCCGCGAGCACGAGGAGCATGAGCAGCGCCTCCGGGTGCGCGCTCGATGCCGTCTCCAGGACGGCGAGCGGGTGCCAGGCGTAGAGGACGACTCGGCCCGCCGGCCGTCCCGTCCGAGCCAGTAGGACGAGCAGGAGGGCGACGAGCCCGCCCTCCGCCGCGAGGAAGGCCAGCTTGATCGGCCCGACGCCGTCGCCCCCGGCGACGTTAGCCGCCGCAAAGACCGCCTGGTAGGTCGGGGGGTAGATCGTGTTGACGAAGGGCCGGTTGACGTTGACGAAGACCTCGAAGTCGCGCAGGGGTCGCAGCTCCGGGTCGGCCGGCGCGTAACGGAACGGATTGACTCCCTCGAGCGCGACACGCCCGTCCCACGCGAACCGGTAGGCATCGTCGGAGAGCGTCGGCGCGTCGAAGGCGAGCACGGCACGCGCGGCGACCGCCACCGCGATCACCACGACGAGGTCGCGCCTGCGCCCGCCGCGCCAGAGGAGCATCGTGGCCAGCCCGCAGACGGCCAGCATCGCGCCCTGGAGAGCCACGTAAGCGCGGCTCTCGAGTCGCAGGTCGCCGAGGTCTCCGACCGCGAAGGCTCCCGCGACGAGCGCGGCGCCGAGCAGGGCGAGCGCGGCGGTCCGGACCATGCCGAAGTCATGGTCACACAACGCTGGACGGGAATGCGCCTGTTTCGCAAACGTTAATCGGCGGCCGCGAACGCGCGGTATCCTCCTCCGCAATGGTCACTCACCCATCTCGGGTCGCCGCTCACGATCCCGGGCGCGGAGACCGGCTCTCGGCCGCGGTCGCCGCGGTCCGCTGGTTCGACATAGTGCGCATCGGCCTCGGCGCGCTCTTCGTCCAGGTCTTCTTCGATAACCTCCACAAGGATCTCTACACCAAGGCCGGCGGCAGCAAGCTGATCGAGAGCTACATCACCCGCAACCGCGCGCCGGGGATCTGGAATGACTTCTTGCAGGTCATCGCCGACGGCTACGCCGTGCTCGGGCCGTTGCAGGCGGCCTTCGAGCTCTCGCTCGGGATCCTGCTCGTCCTGGGCCTCGCGCGCGGGGTCGTCGCCCTCGTCGCGGCCGGGCACCTCTTCGTGCTGTGGTTCTCCCAGCTCGGGGTCTTCTGGCTCTGGGAGCTGATGACCCCCACGCTCGCCGCGGCGGCGCTGGCGCTTGCCACGCTCCCGCAGCTGCTCGACCGCCGCCTTGGGGTGGTGGATCGGATCCTCGGCCCGCCCACCTTCGGCTCGCTGCCGCTGCTGGTCCGCGCGGCGATCGCCGTTGCGGGAGGCTTCGCGCTGTGGCTCGTCACGCGCGGCGTCGGCCCACGCCTGCTCGGCCCCGAGTTCGGCGATGTCGCGATCCAGTCGGGCGTGCTGTTCGGCATCCTGCTGCTGATCTGCGCCCTCATCGACAAGCGCCGCCGGCCGGAGGGATCCGAGGTGGTAGCGAGCCCGGCTGCATGAGTCGCGTCGAGCTGCTCGAGGCCGACCAGGTACCGTTCGGAACCCGTCCGTTCTTCCCCGCCGAGGGCCCGGCCTCGCCGATCGTCGGTGCGCTCGCGCAGGTGCCCGAGCTGCTCGAGGTCGCGATGCCGTTCATCGCGGTCGTGTTCGGGCCGTCGTCGGTGGACCTGCGGACGAAGGAGATCGTGGTGCTGCGCGTGTCGGCGAAGCTCGGCTGCCGCTACTGCGTCCAGAGCCACACGGTGGCGGCCTGGGACGCCGGGCTATCGGTGCAGGAGACCCGCGGGTTGTGTGGCGAGCCGCTGACGATGGGCGGGCGTGAGGACGCGCTGGTCGCATGGTGCGACGCCTTCTGCGCCGTTCCCGAGCCGGTGCCCCGCGCCCTCACCGCGCGGCTGCGCGAGCATTTCGCCGAGCACGAGCTCGTCGAGCTCGCGCTCCTTGCCGGCGCCACGGCCATGCTCAACCGCTTCTGCACGTCCCTGGAGCTGCCGACCGGGGCTGCGACGCTTGCGCGGTTTGAGGCGGAGGGAGTCGCGGCGTGAGCGTCGGCGACACGCTGCGGGCGGCGATCGCCGCGGGCCAGGTCGGCGACAGGCTGTGGCTGTACTCCAACTACCACTGCAACCTGCGCTGCGTCTACTGCCTGACGGAGTCCGCGCCGGGCGTGGCGCGCCGGCTGCTCGCGGCCGACGAGATGGTGGCGGCGGCCGACGAGGCCGTGGCGCTTGGCTTTCGATCCCTCGGCGTCACTGGCGGCGAGCCCTTTGTGGTCGCAGAGATGCCGGAGGTCGCCGCGCAGCTCGCGCGCCGGCTGCCGCTCATCGTCCTGACCAACGCGACGCTGTTCACGCCACGGTTGCTGGCGCGGTTGCGACCGCTCGCCGACCTGCCGGTAACCCTGCAGATCTCGCTCGACAGCGCCGACCCGGACGTCAACGACGAGCTGCGCTCGCCCAAGAACTTCGCGAAGGTCGTCGACGCGATACCCAGGCTCGTGGAGATGGGGATCCCCGTACGCGTCGCGACCACCGGGGACCACAACACCGCCGAGGAGATGGAGCGCTTGTGCGCGCTGCACCGCCGCCTCGGCGTGCCCGACGAGGAGCATGTCGTGCGACCGGTAGTCCGCCGCGGGCGCGCGAGCGAGAACGACATGGGGGTCGTCGCTGCGGCGAAGGACCTTCACCCCGAGCTCACGCTGACGGCCGACGGAGCGTTCTGGAGCCCGTTCGCTCCCACCGTCCGCGGCGGCCGCCTCGACCTGGACCTGCTGGTCTCGAGGACGCGCCTCCCGCTCGAGCGGCCCACAGGCGCGCTCCTGCGCCTGACCGCCGCCAACCCGGAGGGCACCGACACCAGCCTCAACATCCGCTGAGCGTGACGCGGGCCGCCCGGTGCGGGGCGGCGGGCCGATCCTCAGGACCGCAGCAGCGCGCCGAGCAGGCGGACGTCGGCCTTCGCGCTGCACGCCGATCACCTCGCTGCGCCTGCTCGCCGAGGCCGTCGAGGACGACATCGTCGACGAGGTCACCCGCCGCCGCTATCTGGCGCAGATGCAGACCCACATCCACGCGCTCAGCGGGCTCATACTGCGGCGGCTCCGAGGCGCCCGCACCCGCGCGGGGGCGGGACTCGGCCTCGCGATCTCCCGCGCGATCGTCGAGGCCCACGGCGGCCGCATCTGGCTGGCCGACAGTACGGCGGGAACACGGGTGCGCTTCAGCCTGCCCGCCGCAGCCTAACCGCGTAGAGCAGTGCAGAGGCGACGAAGAGCGCGCCGGTGATGGCGAGCCAGCGAGGGAGGTAGACGTCGGTGCCCAGCGTCGAGGCGTCTCGGTAGCGAGCGGTGCTGAGGCCGAGGATGAGCGGGAACCAGACGAGGAAGAGCAGCCCCGAGAGCAGCGCCGGGACGCGCAGGTAGTTGACCGCCGGCACTCCGCGCACGTGTGGAGACCGGCCCGCCACGCGGTCGAGCAGCGCGGTGAGCGGGAAGAGGACGAAGTCGTGGAGGACGATCGCCCCGCCGAGCCAGAGCATGACGTTTCGCGTCGCGGTGCCCGCGTCGAGGAGCTTGGACAGTGCGGCTGCGGCCAGCGCGAAGCTCGCCATTAGCGCGAGGAGCTGAAGCGGGCCGGCGCCGTACAGGCGCCGGAGCAGACTGCGACCGCCTCGCCCGGGACCCCCGTCCTGGGGCTCGCTTCCCGCAGCCGGAACCGGCTCTCGCGCTGGGGCGCGGCTCACGCCGGCGCCCCGAAGGTCATCGTCTTGACCCACTTGGTGTTGTGCACCCCCGGGAGCGCGGGCACGATGACCCGTGCGGGGAAGCCGTGGTCGAGTGCGAGGTCGACGCCGTTGACGCGCAGGGCGAGCAGGGAGCGGTCGTCGCGGACCTGGGCGGCGCCCAGCGTCGCGCGTCTGAAGCTGCCTCCCTTCTGCAGCGACTCCACGAGGACCGTCGCGTCCTCGCCCGCCCCGACCATCGCCGCAAGCTCGGAGATGCGCACGCCGGTCCAGCGCTGGGTCGTCGTCCATCCCTCCACGCAGGCGATCGGCAGGTCGTGCGTACGCTGGGGCAGCGCGAGCAGGGCCGCGCGCGAGAGCATGATCGTCCGGCCCCCGGCCCGCAGCTCCAGGCGCCACGCCGGCCCGGTCGCGGGCAGCTCGATCCCCGCCGCCTTGGCCGACTTGTTGACCTGGAAGCCGTTCGGCCCCGGCCCCGTCTCCCGATTGTGGGGGGCGAGCAACGCGAGGCGCCGAAACGGACCGCCGACGGTCTGGCCCGCCGTGGTGAGCAGGAGGAGCAGGGATCCGCCACCCACGAGTCCGAGCAGGCCGCGCCGGGAGAGCGTCGCCGCGGCGGGCGAGACGGGAACGGTGACCGACGGCTCGGTCGTCGGTCCGGACGCCGCACGCGCGTCGGCTTCGCTCTCGGGCCGAGTGTGCGCGAGGTCGATGCCCAGCTCGTCGCGCAGCCGGCGGTGGCGGACCGCCCGGAAGGCGACCGGCAGCTTGATCGTGAGGTGGAAGAGGAAGGCCGCGGTGAACACCCACGCGCCGTAGTAGTGGGCGGAGAGGAAGGAGAACTTCCACGCGTAGTAGAGCTGGATGTTGAAGATGCCCGTTACGAACTCGAACAGCGCGGAGCCGACCAGCAGCGCGAGGCTCAGACGCTCGAGGCCGTGGGCGAGCGAGCGGACCGGCGGCCACTCGAAGAGCTTGGGGATGACCGACCAGAGCTTGGCGAGGAGGATCGGCGTCGCGGCGACGCCGACCGTCACGTGCAGGCCTTGGCTGACGGCGTAGAGCCAGGACGGGCTCGTCGGCCATCCGAAGAGGTAGAAGTCCAGCACGCCGGGCGTCCGGCCTAGGTTGTTCGCGCCAAGTTCGGGCTGATAGGCGGCGTGGGAGGCGAATCCGGTTATGACGATCACCGTGAGCGCGCCGAGCAGCATGAAGCCCAGGACCGACGTGAGCCACGGCCCGCGCAGCGGGCTGCGCCACGTCGCGCGGCGGAACGGCCCGGGTGGCGCGGGAAGGCTGGTCGGCTTCGGGAGACGCACCCCGGGTACCCTGCCTGGTCGGGGCCCAGGGCTCCACCCGGTATGGAGCCCCGTAAGGAAATCGTCATTGCGCGCGCCGAAGCGTCCCGAGAGGGTTCCGGGGTGCTCGACGTCGTCCTTCCGGTGCTCGACGAGGCGCAGGCCCTTCCCGGCGTGCTCGCCGCCATGCCCGCCGGCTTCGCGCCCATCGTCGTCGACAACGGCTCGACGGACGGCTCGGGCGAGCTCGCCGCCTCGCTCGGCGCACGGGTCGTCTACGAGGAGCGGCGCGGCTTCGGAGCGGCGTGCTTCGCCGGTCTCGCCGCCGCGCGCGCCGACGTGGTCTGCTTCATGGACTGCGACGGTTCGCTGGATCCGGGACAGCTCCCGGCGGTCGCAGAGCCGGTGGCGCGCGGGGAGGCGGACCTCGTGCTCGGCGCTCGCCGGGCGCAGCCGGGAGCCTTCCCCCTTCACGCGCGGCTGGCCAACCGTGCACTCGCGGCCGAGCTGCGACGGCGCACCGGCTTGCAGGTGACCGACATCGGGCCGATGCGGGCGGCGCGCCGGGAGGCGCTCCTCGAGCTCGGGATCCGCGACCGGCGCTTCGGATGGCCGCTGGAGATGGTGCTCCGCGCCGCGCGCGCCGGCTGGCGGATCGCGGAGGTCCCGGTCGACTATCGCGCTCGACAGGGCCGTTCGAAGATCACCGGCACGCTGCGCGGTACCGCGCGCGCGGTGCGCGACATGGCGATCGCCCTGCGGTGAGCGTCCTCATCGTCATCGCCAAGGCCCCGACCCCGGGGCGCGTGAAGACGCGGCTGTGCCCCCCCTGCACGCCCGAGCAGGCCGCTGCGCTGGCGGAGGCGGCGCTGGCCGACACGCTCGCGGCCGTGGCCGCGGCGGACGCCGACCGTCGCGTCGTCGCGCTGGACGGCGAGCCCGGGGCCTGGCTGCCCGAGGGCTTCGAGATCGTCGCTCAGCGCGGCCGGGGCCTCGACGAGCGCCTCGCCGCGGCGTTCGCCGACGCCAAGGGCGAGCCCGCGCTGCTGGTGGGGATGGACACGCCGCAGGTGACCGCGCCGCTGCTCGACCACGGGCTCGAGCGGCTCGCTGAGCCGGAGGTCGACGCGGTCCTCGGCGGCGCGTCAGACGGCGGCTACTGGGCGATCGGCCTGCGCAAGCCCGACGCGCGCGCGTTCGCCGGAGTCCCCATGAGCGTGTCCCGTACCGGCGAGGCCCAGCGTGCGAGCCTGCGCGCCCTGGGCCTGAGGCTGGCCGAGCTGCCCGAGCTGCGCGACGTCGACGACGTCGAGGACGCGTGCGCCGTCGCGCGCGAGGCGCCGGATACCCGCTTCGCGGCGCAGCTGGCCTCGATCCTCCCGGGCGCCCGAGCCGCGTGAAGCCGCTCGCCGGGGCCGCTGCGCCCGCTCCCTCCACGGCTGTTCTCGACGCCGTGGCCGACCTGGCCGAGCCCGTGGCCCCCCTTCGGCCGGGCACGCCTTCGCCCGCGCCATCACCGACGGCGGGAGTGCGTGGCACGCCCGCGACGAGGCCGGCCGGATCTTCCCGCTCGCGCTCGACCGGTGGCTGGGCGAGCCCACCCCGGCCGAGCTCGCGCTGCTGGAACGCGTTCACGGCCCCGCACTCGACGTCGGCTGTGGTCCCGGCCGTCTCGTCGCCGCCCTGGACGAACGCGACGTCCCTGCGCTCGGGATCGACCTGGTTCCCGCCGCAGTCGCCGCAGCTCGACGACGGGGCGCCCGCGCGGTGGTCGCCGACGTGCTCCGTCGCGTTCCCTTCGAGGGCCGCTGGGCGACCGTCCTTCTGCTCGACGGAAGCATCGGCATCGGCGGGGATCCGGGCGCGCTCCTGTGCAGGCTCGCAGAGGTTCTCCGCGACGACGGCGACGCACTCGTCGAGCTCGACTCTCCCCAGACACGCACGGAGAGGGTCCGCCTGCGTCTCGAGGGGCGCGCCACGCCGAGTCGGTGGTTTTCCTGGGCGCGGGTAAGCGCCGCCGGTATCGAGCCTCTCGCCAAAGAGGCTGGGCTCGCGGTGGCCGAGATGTGGCAGGCGGAGGGCCGCTGGTTCGTCCGGCTGACACGCGAGCGACGCGGCCATCGTGGCGACGCGCAAGCCAACGGCTCCTGACAACGCCTTGGACGCGACCGCGTCGGTACGGCGACGCCGCCCCGGCTGCGCCGATCCTCGCCACGGCCGGCGCCGCCGCGGCTACGCCGGTCCCCGCAGCGGCGCGGTGGCGAACTCGGCCATTCCGTCCTCGAAGCCGATCTCGGCCTCGAACCCCAGCCCTGCCCTCGCGAGATCGGTCGACGCGAACACGTGCCGAACGTCGCCGAGGCGAAACTCGCCGGTGACCTCCGGCTCGGGCGAGTCATCGCCCATCGCGGTCGCCAGCGCGCGCGCCATGTCCCCCACGCTGCGCGGGCGACCGGAGGCGATGTTGAACGTGCCTGGGCGCGGACCGTCCCCGTCGAGGTCGAGGGCGAGGGCGTTGGCGCGGGCGACGTCTGCGACGTGGACGAAGTCGCGAAGCTGGTGGCCGTCCTCGAAGACGCGCGGCGCGCGCCCGGCGGCCAGCGCGCTGCGAAAGATGCTCGCCACGCCGGCGTAGGGGGTGTCGCGGGGCATGCGCGGCCCGTATACGTTGTGGTAGCGCAGCACGGTCAACGTGCCGCCGGTCTCGCGGGCCCACGCCTCGCACAGGTGCTCCTGATGGAGCTTGGTGGCGGCGTAGACGTTGCGTGGGTCCACCGGCGCGCTCTCGGGAACGGTGCGCGGCTCGAGCGGCCGACCGCACGTCGGGCACGGCGGCTCGAAGCGCCCGGCTTCGAGGTCCGTGCGGGCGCGAGGCGGTGGGCGGACGACCCCGTGCTCCGGGCACGCGTAGCGGCCCTCGCCGTAGACGACCATGCTCGACGCGAGCACGAGTCGCCCCCGGAAGCTCCGGCGCGCGAGCGCACGCAGGAGCACCGCGGTGCCCGTGGCGTTGTGGTCGACGTAGTCGGCGATGTCGAGCAGGTCGGTGCCCAGCCCGACCATCGCCGCCTGATGGGCGACCGCGTCGACCCCGTCCAGCGCGCGCTCGACGGCATCGGAATCGCGCACGTCGTCGAGCTGGATCCCCGCGCGCGGGTCGAGGTAGTCGGGCTCGCCGGCGTGCGCGGCGGGGTGGAGGTTGTCGAGGACGCGAACGTCGGCGCCGCGGGCGAGCAGCGCGTCGACGACATGGGAGCCCACGAAGCCGGCGCCTCCGGTCACCAGGACCCTCAAGGGGCGACCACCTTGATCTGGCGGTCGGTCGCGTAGGCGAGGCGCCCGTCGGCCAGGGCGACGACGCCCAGTGAGCAGTCCGTGGCGAGCGGAGCGCCCTGCGGCCCCAGCGGCGGCCGGCCTTCGGAGCGCAGGCGGTAGCGCTCCAAGCGGCGCGAGCGCACGCCGCAGACGGCGAGCTCGGTCCTGGAGATCGCCGCGACCCCGGAGGGAGCGGTCATCGGCGGCAGCTCGAGGAAGGTGCTCGGCCGCGGCGGCCGGCCACCCGGCGCGAGGCGCTCGGGGACGTCGCCCGGAGCGTTGTCGGCGACCCACAGCGCGCCCGTGGGGGTGAAGGTGAACGCGAACGGGTTGTTCCATCCGCCCGAGACGACTGCGGGCCGCTGGTCGGGCGGACCGTCGGCGGAGAGGGACAGGAGCTTGCCGTTGGGCGCGTCCTCCTCGGCGACCCGTTCGGGCTGCTGGAGGTCTCCGATCCCGACGATCAAGCGCCCGTCGGGCGCGAAGGCGAGGTGGCCGCCGTTGGCCAGGCGCGCGCTGGGCGGCCCGCGCCACACGAGCCGCGTCGGCCCGGGCGCGACGCGGCCGACCAGGATCCTTCCGCCCGGGGCCGTCCATGCTGCGAAGGTCCGGTCGCGGCGATCCACCGCGAGCCCGAGCAGGCCGCGCTGGCCGCCGGCGACGACCTTCACGCGGGCGATCGGGCGGGGGCGGACGCGCCCACGCGCGTCGGCCTGCCGGACGATCCCGGTCTCCAGGTCGCCGAAGCGAAGGCCGCCGTCGGGAAGCGCCGCCATCGCCGCCGCCCCGGAGGCGTCGGCGACCAGCACGCGCGCCGGGCGCTCGGGCTGGTCGGGACGCTCCTCCTGGCCGCAGCCGGCGGCCAGCAAGGCCGCGAGGAGCATCGCGCCGACCGCGCCGACCGCGCCGGCCGCTCCGCGCGCGGGCGGGGGGCGGCGCCGCGGGGTGGCTTCGCCCGGCGTGGCGGATCCTCGGAGCCTGAGCTTGACGGGGCCTACCACGGCGAGGTCACCGCCGCCTGGAGGGTCAATGCGGCCGCTACCTGGACGCCCAGCCACGCGCGTCCGGCGCGGCCTCCGGCGAGCGCGGCGCACGCGACGATCACCCACGGCGCGAACGGAAGCCAGATGCGCTCGGTCTCGCCCTTCGACAACCCGCTGAGGTCCGCTGCCAGTACGGCCGCGGCGGTCGAGCCGACCAGGAGCCAGAGGCCGTGCTCGCGCAGCCTCGCGAGGCCGGCGGCAGTCGCCGGCCCGATCGCGACGGCGAACGCGGCGAGGTTGACGAGCAGGAAGGTCCCGTACGGACGCGAGCGGGAGATACCCCCGGCGTAGAGCTCTCGCGTGCGCTCGAGTCCGTCCAGCCACCAGAACCCTGCCAGGACGAACGCGGCGGTCACGGCGGCCAACCCTAGAGCCCCGACGATCAGCGGTCGCACTCGGCGCCGAGCCACGGCGACCGCCACGACCAGCAGGCCGAGCGGCGCGACGCCGTAGGAGAGGTGCAGGGCGAGGCCGAGCACCACTCCTCCGGCGGCGGCGATGGCATCGCCGGGCCGCCCGGTACGGCCGGTCGCCAACGCCATCAGCGCGATGCCCGCCGCGGCGACGCCCATGAACAGCGCGTCGGCGCTCGTGGCTATCCACAGCGCGGCCGGCGAGAAGACGAGGAACGGGGCGGCGGCCCGTGCGGCCCCCTCCCCGGCAAGCTCGCGCGCGGCGATCATCACCGCCGGCGGCGCGAGAGCGGCGCCTCCGAGGATCAACCCCGCGAACGTCCACTCCCCGCCGAGGCCCGCCTCGCGCAGGAGGGAGAGAAGCGCCAGCAGCCCCGGCGGATGGGCCTTGGGATGGGTCGCGAACTGATCGGCCCGCTCCAGGAAGGACGAGAGGAGGAACAGCGGGTCTCCGGCGCGCTGGACGTCGTTGAGGTAGTCGGAGGGGTAGAGCAGCGGAGCGACGATCGCCTCCAGGCCGTCTGACACCGCGAGCCCCAGCGCCCACCCGATCGATCCTGCCGCCGCCGCGCCGAGAAGCGCGCGCCAGGGCAGGCGCTGGGCCAGCCGGGGCGCGAAGGCGACGGCGAGCGCTCCAAGCGCCACCGCGGGCACCAGCCGCCAGCTCACCCGGGGATCGAGCGCCCCGACGAGCGGAGCGTTGCCGACGTGGACGTTGATCCCGCGTTCGTAGAGCCGCTCGATCAACAACCGGGCCGCGACGAGAAGCGCGAGCCACACGGCCAGCGCGGAGGCGACCTCCCACGCGGGGCCGCGCCCCGGCCTAAGGCGGAACGCGCGCCGGAGGGAGGCATTGACGGGCTGGCGGACCAGATGCACGGGCGGCGAACGGTACGCGGCGGCGTGCAACCCGGCGCCCAAGGGCGACCGGATCCATTGCTCGCTACCCTCGATCCGGTGGCGGCGCCAGCCGACAGCTTCGACCTCGGCCGGCTGGCGCTCAGCCCCGGCGAGGGGCGCCGGCTCGAGCTCGAGGTGTCCGCCGAGGGCTTCCGCCTCGCCGGCGAGACCTACGCGATCGAGCCCTCGCGGCCGCACGTGTCGCTCGACATCTCGCGCATGTCCGGGGGCGGTCTGGCCATGCGGCTGCGCTTCTCCGCGGCGCTCGCCGGGCCGTGCATGCGCTGTCTCCAGCCGGCCGCGCCCGAGCTGGTCGTAGACGCCCGCGAGGTGGACAAGCCGGGTGGCGGAGAGGAGCTCGAGAGCCCCTACGTCGAAGGCGAGGTGCTCGACCTGCGCGCGTGGGCCCGCGACGCGCTCGTCCTCGCGCTGGGCGGCGAGCAGGTCCTCTGCCGGCCCGACTGCGCGGGCCTCTGCCCGGTCTGCGGCGAGGACCTCAACGACGCCGGCCCGGGCCACGTCCACGAACGCGATCCCGACCCCCGCTGGGCGAAGCTGCGCGAGCTGAAGCTTGACTGAGGGGCGCGAGAGGGAGCCTCCGGGCCGCGGGGCGCCGAGGCACTACCCGCGGCCGGACGCGAGCAAAGATGCTTCGCAAGATCAAGGGGATGCCGCTCGAGCGCCTGGTCGCAGGGTGGGAGGACCTGGTCAGGCGCCTCCTGCGCTGAGGGAAGCGGACCGACCGGCCCCCTCGCCGGCGCAGCGCGGTTAGGCCGCGAGGAGCTCTTGGAGCCGGCCGTCGGAATCGGCCGCGCGCAGCTCGGTCAGGCCGCCGAGGGGCTCGTCGTCGATGACGATCTGCGGGAAGGTCATGAGGCCGGTCCGGCGCGCGAGCTCGGCTCGACCGTCCGAGCCTTTGTCGCCGAGGCGCCCCGCGAGTCAGCCCTCGCGTCCCGCGGCCGCGAGTTCTGGGCGGACCGATTCGCGGCCGACCGCCAGCTCGTCCAGCGAGCCATCGCCCGCGGCGAGCTTCCCGCCGACGCCGACCCCGACCTCGTCATCGAAGCCCTGCTCGGCCCCCTCTACCTCCGGCTGCTGATCACCGGACAGCCCCTCGACATGGCCTTCTCCGAGCGTGTCGTCGACCTGCTCCTGGCCGGCCTGCTCCGCGTCGGCGATGCTGACGGCGGGGACCGTACCTGACAAGCTGTCCACCGATGCTCTGCCGCTTGGGCCGCCGTCACTCTCACGGCCGGGGACAGGCTCGTCACCAGCGGCTCGAGCGGTCGGGGACCGAGTCGGCGACCGCGCGCGTGCTGATCGTCACGGCCGACATCGGCGCGGGCCACGATCTGCCGGCGAAGCTGCTCGCCGCGAGCCTGGAGGACCGGGGGGCAGAAGCAGTGGTGGTTGACGGCCTCGCCGCGGGTGGACGGGCGGTCACGGCGCTGGTGCGAAGCGGCACCGAGACGGTTCTCCACCGGCTGCCGTGGCTGTTCGAGACCCAGTACTGGCTCATCTCGACCTTCGCGCCGACGCGCCGGCTGGCGCAGCATCTCGGTGTCTGGCTGGCTGGCCGCGGCCTGCGCCGGCTCATCGCCGGCGTGCGGCCGGACGTGATCGTGTCGACCTACCCGGGCACCACGGAGGTCCTGGGACGGCTTCGGGGGTCAGGGTGCATCGACGTTCCGCTTGTCTCGGCGATCACCGATCTCGCCGCGCTGCGCTACTGGGCGCACCCCGCGATGGCGCTCCACCTGATCATTCACGCCGAGTCGGCCGAGGAGGTCGCCGGCATAATCGGTCGGCACAATGGGATCCGTCATGTCCGCGGGCTCGTACGCCCGCAGTTCGAACGGCCTCTGTCGCGCACGGAGGCGCGGATGGCGCTCGGGCTGCCGGAGCGCGCGCCGGTCGTACTGGTCTCCGGCGGCGGCTGGGGGATCGGCGACGTCGAGGCGGCGGCCGGCGAGGTGCTGCGGGTGGCCGACGCCGTCGCGGTCTGCCTGTGCGGCAACAACGACGCGCTGCGCAGGGGGCTCGAGGCTCGAGGGGACGAGCGTCTGCGCCCACTCGGCTTCACCGAGCGGATGCCCGAGTGGATGGCCGCCGCCGACGTGCTCGTGCACTCGACTGCCGGCCTGACCGTCCTCGAGGCGCAGCTGTGTGGGACGCACGCAGTGTCCTTCGGTTGGGGGATCGCGCACGTCCGCGTCAACAATCGCGCCTACCGGCGCTTCGGGCTCGCCCACGTGGCGGCCTCCCGCGCGGAGCTGGGCGACCTGCTCCCGCGGCTGCTCGCCCAGGAGCGTCCGCGCAGCCTCGACTACTCGGCGCTGCCCGCTGCCGCCGACGCGGTGCTCGAGCTCGCCGGCCGCTGAACCGCGGTCGCCGACGCCAGCGGCAGCGCCCCGGCCACCACCACGGCGACGCCGACCGCGATCCAGCCGCCGCCGCCGGGGGTCGTGCTCCAGGTCTCACCCGCGACCAACGGCGCGAGTAGCACCGGGACGAGCACCTCGGCGACGAGGATCGCCGGCGCCGCCCGCGTCGCCGCGAGCCGCTGCATCGCCGCCATGTCGTTGGCCATGCCGAGCACCGCGAGCGCCGCCGTCGCCAGGCCCCATCCGAGCGCTGCGCCCCCCGAGCCGCGGGCCAACGCATCGGAGACGAGCTTGCTGGTCAACCCGGTTCCGGCGAAGCCGCAGCCCGCGCCCGCCGCCGCCGCGACGCCGCCGCCGCGCAGCAGCCAAGGCAGCGCAGCGCCCGCCCCGAGCACTCCCAGCACCACCGCGAGCGTCACCGCGCTCGCGCTCACGGTCGCGCGCTCCGGCGACGACCACGCCAGCACGGCGACGCCGGCGACGATGGCCGCGGCCGCGGCGATCTCGACGCGGCCGACCGGCTCGCGCAGCACCGTCACGCCCATCACGAGCAGCACGATGAGTCCCAGCGCCAGCGTCGGCTGGACCACCGTCAGCGGCGCCAGCGACAGCGCGGCGAGCTGCAGCGGCCAGCCGAGGATGGCGAGTGCGGTCGCGGCCCGCCATCGCGGCCGCGCCGCCAGTCGCGCGAGCAGCCTCCCGCCCCCGGAGGCCGGCACGCGGCGCGCCTCGAGCGCCTGCCAGGCTATGGCGCCATCGAAACAGGCCGCCGCACCCGCGGCCAGGGCGATGCCGCCCGCTACGGTCGTCGCGCTCATGGCAGTATCGGCCTCGTGCCCACGCTGCGTGCAGCCGCGTTCGCGGGAGCCGTCGCATGGACTGCGCCCGCGCTCGCGCCCCTTGCCCCGCCCGTGGCCGGCTGGCTCGCCATCCCGTCGCGGCTGCGCGACTCATCCACGGTTGCGATCACCTTCGACGACGGGCCCCACCCGCAGGGCACTCCCGCGGTGCTCGACGCGCTCGCCGTTGCCGGCATGCGAGCGACCTTCTTCCTCGTCGGGGAGCAGGTGCGGCGCACGGGCTCGCTGGCCGCTGAGATCGTCGCCGCGGGGCACGCTGTGGCCGTCCACGGCGACCGGCACCGCTGCCTGCTGCGGTTGACGCCGGGGATGCTCCGCGGCGACCTCGACCGTGCCGTCGACACGATCGGCGCCGCGACCGGCGAGCGGCCGGTCCTGCATCGCGCGCCCTACGGCGCCTACTCGTGGACCGCGCTCCAAGCGCTTCGCCGCCGCGGCTGGACGCCGGTGCTGTGGTCGGCGTGGGGTCGCGACTGGGCGCGCCGGGCGACGCCGCGAAGCGTCGCCTCGCTGGTCCTGCGCGACCTTCGCGGCGGCGGGGTCGTCCTGCTCCACGACGCCGACGACTACGGCGCTCACGGTTCCTGGCGCGTCACCGGGGCGTCGCTGCCGCGGGTCCTGGACGCCGTCGGCGAGCGCCGGCTGCGCCCGGTCACGCTGACGGACGCTGCTGCACTTCACGTCCCGGGGCGGTAGTAGAGCGGCGCGCACCAGTGGTTGGCCGCGACCCAGTCGCTGTTCGGGAGGTCGACCTGATGACCTATGAGGCGGTGGCACGGCCGGTCATAGACCCTGCCGGTCGAGCGTTCCAGCGTCGAGAAGACGATGTACTTGTAGAGGCCGGAGCGCATGCCGTCGGGCAGCCGCAGCCGTGCCGGGTGCAGCGGCTCGAGATGCTCCCGCGCGACCCTGTTCTTCCAGGCGACGATCTCCTCGAGGCGCTCGGTCTGCACCACCCCGATCGCGGCGGTGAACTCGCTCATGCGAAAGTTCAGGCCAGAGACGGCGTGGTCGGGCTTGCCGTAGTTGCGAAAGGCGCGTGCGAACTCGAGCAACTCCGGATGGCGCGAGACGAGCGCCCCGCCTTCCCCGGTCGAGATCGTCTTGGTCGCGTAGAACGACCAGACTCCGGCGTCGCCCCACGAGCCCGGGCGCCGGCCGTTCCAGTCGGCGCCGTGGGCGTGGGCGCAATCCTCTATCAGCACGATGCCCTCGGCGCGGCAGAGCCCGGCGATCGACTCGACGTCGAAGGCGATATGGCCGCCGATGTGCACCAGCAGCGCCGCCTTGGGCTTGTGCTGCGAGACCTTGCGCTCGAAGTCGGCGAAGGACATGCACAGGTCCTCGCGGTTGCAGTCGACGAACTCGACGCGCGCGCCGGCGTTCACCGCGGCCAGCGGGGTCGCCATGAACGTGTTCGACGGGCACAGGACCGTCTCGCCTGCGACGCCCGCCCACCTCAGGGCTGCCAGCGCCGCTCCGGTCCACCCTGAGAAGGCCACCGCCTCCAGGCGGTTCCACTTGCCCCACGCCGCCTCGAAGGCGTGCGTCAGGTCGCCCTCTGACCACTGACCCAGGTCGAGGATGCCATCCCAGAGCTCATGCAGGCGGGCGCGATCGCGGTCGTCGTAGCCGATCGCGAAGCGCGTGAAGCCGGGCGCCGGCGCGGTTCGCTCGTTCACGTGCGCTCGGCGGCCGGGCGCAGCAGCCCGCCCCGGCCTGCAGCGTCCGCGGCGGCAACGGCCAACAGGGCGGCGAGCAGGAGGAGGACCTGATGCGCGTGACCGGCGCGGCCGAGCGCCCCCGGCCAGGGCAGTACCGCCACCGCGAGCTCTGCGCCCGCGAGGCCCCAGCAGGCCGCGCGGCCCGCGCGGCCTGCGCGCGGACCGACCGCCGCGACGGCCGTCGGAGCGATCAGGAGCGCCGTCCACAGCAGCGGCTTGGCAAGCCCCATGGCGTCGGCCAGTGGGTCCAGAACGGCTAGACCCGCGAGGGCGGCCAGGACCCAAGCCGCCAGCAGGAGCGCACCGAGCCCCGCCGCGAGCGGCAGCGGACGTCGGGCGGCGGCCGGGGGCGGCGTCTGTCCTAGGTGCCACTCGACGTAGCGCCGCAGACCCTCGCGAAACGGCGTGCTCGCCTGCCAGCCGAGCTCCCGCGCGGCTCGGTCGCTGGATACGGCCGCACCCCGGAAATCGCCGGCGCGGCCGGGAACCCGCTCGATCCCCACGGGGGCGACGACGTCCTGCACAACGGCGGCGATGTCGGCGATCGTGACTGCCTCGTCGCCGGCGAGGTTGTAGGTCCGGTTCGCGGCTGCCGGAGCCAACGCCCGCACGACGCCGTTCGCCAGGTCCTCGACGTAGACGAAGGCGCGCGACTGACCGCCGTCGCCCGTGATGGTGAGCGGTCGCCCGTCGAGCGCCTTCTGCACGAACCGCGGGATAACCGCGGCGGCGCGGGCGCGCGGACCGTACGGGATGCCGAATCGCAGCACCGTGTACTCGATGCCGTAGAGCTCCTGGTAGGAACGGCAGTAGAGCTCTCCCGCCAGCTTGGTCGCGGTGTAGAAGTGCGCCGGCGGAAGCAGGGGAGTCTGCTCGTCGACCTCGTCGGCGTGGACGTCGGAGTAGACCCAGATGGTCGAGGCGTAGACGACTCGCTCGATTCCCACCCGTCGCGCTGCCTCGAGCACGTGCAGCGTGCCTCGCGTGTTGCGGCGCTCGGACTCGACGGGGTCGGCGGCCACCTCGCCCACGTCCGCAGCCGCCGCAAGATGGATCACCGCCCGGCACCCGACCATGGCACGCTCCAGCGCCCGCCGATCACCCAGGTCGGCCACAACACGCTCGACGTCGCAGGCATCGTGATACGCCGAGCGCTTCGCATCGAAGATGCGCGGGGCATAGCCGGCAATCCGGAACGCGTCTACGACGTGCGATCCGATGAAGCCCGCACCTCCCGTCACCAGGACAGGCTGCTTTGACCCGACGTCCTCGGGTTCTCGTCGCCTGAGCACGGGGGAACCGTACTCGGCCGCGACGAGCCGGGTGGGTGTTTCTCGTGACGCGCTTGACGAACCATCGGCCGGCACCCCGCCGGCAGCCCCGGCCCCCCGGGACCTGGGCCGCGGGTTGAGGCAGCGCCCGAGCGGCGAAAGGGCCTCTCTACGCGACCGCTTGAAGGTGGCGGTACGGGGTCCAGTCCAGCGCGTTCTTGAGGTGGCCGGGCAGCGAGTGGTTGTACTCGGGCGTGGCGATGAGCACGGCATCGGCCTGCTCGATCGCCTCGCGCAGCACCCTGACCGCCTCGTGCTCGGAGGCCTCGTCGTCCTCGTCGTAGGGCGGGATCTCCTTGAGGCGCTCGAAGGCGACCAGCTCTGTTCCCGGCGGCAGCAGCCTCGCCGCCGCCAGGAGGAGCCTCGAGTTGTTCGACTCGCGGCGCAGGCTGCCGGAGATGCCGAGGACATGCATGTCGCTACGCCACCTTCTTGAGCTCGAGGTTGACGATCAGCTCAACCTCGTCGGCGAGCGCCATGCCGCCCTTGGGCAGTGAGGCGTTCCATTCGAGGCCGAACTGGTTGCGGTTGATCACGGCCTTGAGCTCGAGGCCGAGCTTCGTGTTCCCGAACGGGTCCTCGACCGGCTCCTCGACGATCCCGCGCGCCTCGACGGAGTGGGTGATGCCCTTGACGGTGAGCTCCCCGTCGACCACGACGTCCCGGCCGTCCTGGCGAAAAGAGGTGGACTCGAAGCGCAGTTCGGGGTGGCTTTCGGCGTCGAAGAACTCGGGCGAGCGCAGATGCGCCGCGAGGTGCTCGTCCTTGACCTTGAGGCTGTCGACGGCGACGGTCCCGACAAGGTGCGGCGTGCCGTCCTCGCGGACTTCGAGCTGCGCCGAGTAATCCTCGAAGCGGCCCCGGAAGGTCGCGACGACCATGTGCTTGACGGCGAAGCCGACGGTGGAGTGGACGGCGTCGTCCTCCCAGCTGCCGGTGGGGATCTGCTGCGTGGCTACTGGCATTGGCTCTCCCTCTCGTAGGTGGAGTGGAATCGAACTACGGTCCGGTTTCCCTACGATCACTGTAGCACGAGACTCGGACTACGGTCCGATTAGTATTCTTCGGGAGATGGTGACCGCCGAGAACGCCCATGCGTCCCCCACCGACGCCGACGAGACCGGCGAGCGCTGCGACGCCATCGAGGACGCCCTCTGGGCGAGTGGCCGCGAGCTGCCGATCGTCGATGCGCCCGCCCGCGAGCGTGCCGACGCGGCTCGCAACCGGCGGCGGATCCTCGCCGCCGCCGAGCGCCTGTTCGACGAACTGGGGGTCGACCAGGTCTCGATGGACGCGATCGCCGCCGAGGCGCGCGTCGGCAAGGGCACGCTGTTCCGGCGCTTCGGCGACCGGGCCGGCCTGGCGCGCGCGCTCGTCGACGAGCGCGAGCGGCGCTTCCAGGACGAGTTCATCCGCGGGGCGCCGCCGCTGGGCCCGGGAGCGCCGCCTGCGGACCGGCTCGTCGCCTTCGGGATCGGCATGCTCGAGATCCTCGAGGCCAGGGGCGAGCTGATCGCGGCCGCCGAGCGGCGCAGCCGCCAGCGCGCAGGCCCCTATCCGGCCTACTGCGCACACATCGCGGTGCTCCTGCGCGAAGCCGCCCCGGCCATCGACGCAGACTTCGTCGCCGACGCACTGCTGGGAACGCTGAGCGCGCGGCTCGTCCTTCATCAGCGCCACGAGCGGGGGATGCCGCTGGAGCGCCTGGTCGACGGGTGGGAGGATCTGGTCAGGCGCCTCCTGCGCTGACCCCGCCGCGGGTGGTTCCGAACGCTCTCGCCGCCGCGGGCGACGTTCCACGCGGTTGCGAACGCGGCTAGGCCGCGAGCAGCATTTTCAGCCGGCCGTCGGAATCGGCCGCGCGCAGCTCGGTCAGGCCGCCGAGGGGCTCGTCGTCGATGACGATCTGCGGGAAGGTCATGAGGCCCGTCTTGCGGGCGAGCTCCGCGCGCCCGTCCGGGTCCTTTGTCAGATTGACCTCTCGGTAGGAGACCCCACGCGCCTCGAGCAGCGCCTTGGCCAAGTGGCACAGGCGGCACGGATCGGCGGTGTAGACGGTCACGTCCCTCATGAGTCGAGCGAGTATAGGAAGACCACGAGCGTGCCTGTCCCGCTGAAGGCGGAGGCCGTCGTGCTGCGCTCGATCCGCTACGGCGAGGCCGACCGGGTGCTTCACCTCTACACCGCCGACCACGGCCGGCTGGGGGCTATCGCCAAGGGAGTGCGCCGGGCTCGCAGCCGCTTCGGCGGTCGTCTGGAGCCGTTCTTCCGTCTCCAGATCATGCTCCACCAGGGCCGCGGCGACCTGCATACGGTTACGGGCGCGGAGACCGTCGCCGCCCACCCGAGGCTGCGCGAGCACGCCACGGCGCTCGACGGCGCCGCCCGCGCGTGCGACGCCGTCGCACGCCTCTTCGGAGACGGCGACCCGCACCCGGCCGTCTACGCGCTGCTCTGCAACGAGCTCGCTCTCCTCGACGCCCATCCCGATCGCGCCGGCCGCGCCAACCAGCTCGCCTTCCGCCTCAAGCTCCTGGTCGCCGCCGGCTTCGCGCCCGTGCTCGCCCACTGCGCCTCCTGCGGGGAGTGTGATCACCTCTCGGGGTTCTCGGGGGCCGCCGGGGGGGTCGTGTGCCCCGCCTGCGAGGCCTCCGCCTTCGCCCTCGACGAGGAGGCCCACGGGTTCCTGGTCGACGCGCTCGGCCGACCGCTCGCCCAAGCGCCCGACGCCTCCGAGCGAGCGCTGCGCCAGGCCGAGCGGGCGATCGGCGAGACGGCCGAGCACCACGCCCACGTCCACCTGCGCGCCGCCGCCTGATGCCTCATAGGATCGGCGACGTCCTCCTCGGTTGCCGAGCGGCGGTACTCGACGAGTTGCAGATCCTTGCGGCATCGGTGAAGACGACGTAGAACCGCCCCGAGGTCGCGTAGTCGGGGGCGAAGGCCATCGAGGGCATTCCCTGCTCGGCGCCGCGGGTCGAGACGCCGGGCTGGCGCAGGAAGGCCCGCGACCGCGTCTCACCCTTGACCACCACCCTGATCGTCCCGCCGCGCTCGACGACGAAGATCCGGTCGGCATCCCCGGGCGGCGCAGTGGCGTAGAGCGGCTGCTCGAACTCGCCCATCTTGACGAGACGGACCGACGCGCGTCGGCGCTCACGGTGCCCGCTACGACCAGCACGAGGGTCAACAGAAGGGCGCGGCCCGCCACGAGTCGCGCATGAAACTGCGCAGGATGCGCGCAGTCAAGCCGCCCGACGGCCATCGCGGTCCGGCCTCGCTGCGAGAATCGCCTGCGTGAAGGCCAGGCCCGCCATTGCCGAAGCGCTCGATCGTGTGCCGCCGGATCCCGCGGTGCGTGCCGACCTGTCCCTCCTCGCCACGTCCTCCTCGCCCGCGGCGCGCGCCCGCCCGGAGGAGGAGTGCTCGCTGCGAACCCCGTTCGTACGAGATCGCGACCGGATCGTCCATTCCAAGGCCTTCCGCCGCCTCAAGCACAAGACCCAGGTCTTCGTCTCGCCCGAAGGCGATCATTACCGCACGCGGCTGACCCACACCTTCGAGGCGACGCTCATCTCGCGCACCGTCGCGCGTGCCCTGGGCCTCAACGAGGACCTAGTCGAGGCGATCGGCCTCGGCCACGACGTCGGCCATCCTCCCTTCGGGCACGTCGGCGAGGCCGTGCTCGACGCCTGCCTGCGCGAGCGCGGCGCCGGCCACTTCCACCACAACGAGCACTCGCTCCGCGTGGTCGAGGTGCTCGAGAACCTCAACCTCACAGAGCCCGTCCGCGAGGGGATCCTCACCCACTCGGGGCGTGCCCCGATGCCCGCCACGCTCGAGGGCCGCATCGTCCGGGTGGTCGACCGGATCGCCTACATCAATCACGACATCGACGACGCGCTGCGCGCAGGGATGCTCACCGCGGGCGACCTTCCCCCCGAGCCCATCGCGATCCTCGGCGCGACCGGCTCGCGGCGCATCGACACCCTCGTGCACGACCTCGTCTCCACCTCGCTGGCGACCGGCGACATCGCGCAGGGAGAGCGCGTCGGTGCCGCGATGCTCGAGCTGCGCGCGTTCATGTTCGAGCGGGTCTACCTCGCGCCGGTCGCCCGGCGAGAGCACGCCCGCGTCGAGGCGGGCCTGCGTGCGCTCGTCGACCACTTCTGGGAGCGGCCCCAGGAGCTCCCGCCCGGTGTCGCCGGGGCGACCCATGCGGAGCGGGTCATCGACTACCTGGCTGGGATGACCGACCGCTTCGCGATCCGCGCCTTCGAGGCCCTGGCGGTCGCGGGGTGACCCGCTACGCCTCCGACTCGCGCGACCGCGTGCGCGACGCCGTCGACATGGTCGACCTCGTCTCCAAGGGCACCGAGCTCCGACGGGCCGGCGCCGACCACTACAGCGGCCTGTGCCCCTTCCACGACGAGCGAACCCCCTCGTTCGGGATCAGCCCGTCGAAGAAGGTCTTCCACTGCTTCGGCTGTTCGCGGTCGGGCGACCTCTTCGACTTCGTCATGGAGACCGAGGGGCTGGACTTCGTCGCCGCGCTGGAGTCGCTGGCCGACCGCTACGGGGTCACCCTGGAGCGCGAGGACGAGGATCCTCGAGCGGCCGAGCGCCGCCGCCATCGGGAGCGCCTCTCAGAGCTGCTCGACCGCACCGCGGAGTACTACGCGCGGTACCTGTGGGAGTCGGATGAGGCTTCGCGGGCGCGTTCCTACCTCGAGGAGCGGGGCCTGGAGCGCGAAACCCTCGAGCGCTTCCGCGTCGGGTACGCGCCGAGCGCGTGGGACAAGGTCTTCGCCGGCTCGCTGCGCCGTGGCTTCAAGGCGCAGGAGGTGTGGGAAGCCGGGCTGGCCTCGCGCTCGCAACAGGGAGCCGGCCGCCTCTACGACCGCTTCCGGGGGCGGATCATGTTCCCATTGTCCGACCGTCGCGGGCACGTGCTCGGGTTCGGTGCGCGGGCCCTGCGCTCCAACCAGCAGCCCAAGTACCTCAACACGGCCGACAACGCCCTCTACCACAAGGGCCGCCAGCTCTTCGGCGCGCACCTGGCCAGAGCCGAGGCTGCGCGGGCGGGCGTCGTCGTGGTCGTCGAGGGCTACACCGACGTGCTCGCCCTCCACCAGGCGGGCATCGAGAACACCGTCGGGATCATGGGCACGGCGCTCACCACCGAGCAGGTCGTCGAGCTCAGCGCGCTCGCGCCGGTCGTGGCGCTTGCGCTCGACGCCGACGGCGCGGGCCGGGAGGCGATGCTCAGGGCCGCACAGATGGCGCGGGGCAAGCGGGTCGAGCTGCGGGTCGTCGCGCTCCCGGCGGGAATGGATCCCGCCGATCTGGTGGCAGCCCAGGGCGCCGAGGCGGTTCGCTCGCTGGTCGACGGCTCGATCCCGTTCGTGCGCTTCCACGTCGAGCAAATCCTCAGCGCCCCGCTCGAGAGCGCCGAGCGCAAGGACGCCGCCCTCGCCGAGCTGCGTCCGGTCCTCGCCGGGCTCGGGCCGTCGGTGATGCGCGAGGAGCTCATCCGCCTCACCGCCGACCGCCTCGACCTCTCGCACGGTCTCGTCGCGTCGCTGCTCGAGGGGCCGCGCCGCGCCGCGGCTGACGGCGGGTCGCCCGGCGGCCGGGGTGCCCGCGATGGCCATGACGGCCGCGCGGCCCGCTACGGCAGCGACGGCCGCGACGCTCCGGCGCCCGGGCTGCGGGAGGAGGGAGGGAGGGGCGGGGGCGCGGGGCAGGGGCCGCGAGCGCCCCTCAGTCAGGCCGAGCGCACCGAACGCACCTTCCTCGCCCTGTGCATCGCCCTCCCCGAGCTCGGCCGCGAGGCGCTGCGCCGCGTCGACCTCGAGCGCCACTTCACCTCCGAACGCACCCGCCGTGCCGCCGCCTACCTCCGCGAGCACATCACCTCGCCGATCGACGACCTGCCCGCCGACGATCCCAACCTCGCCTCGACCATCACCGAGCTCGCGGTCCGTGCCGAGCGAGAGCCGGCCCTCCCGGCCACCCTCGAGGCACAGCAGCTCGACCTCGAGCTCCGCCGCCTCGAGCGCGAGATCGCCAAGGCCAACGCCGACGGCCGCCTCGACATCACGACCCTCGCCGAGCAGCGCAGCGAGGTCAAGGCACGCTTCGACCAGGCGATCGACAAGGCGACCGAGGACGTCGGGGGAGAGCCGATCTAGAGCGCTTTTGCAGGTACTTCTCGAGGAGGGCCTGTCACTCGACGCGATTGCCGAGGAGGTCGGACGAGTCCCCTCAACCATCAGCTACTGGCTAAAGCGCCACGGCCTGGTGGCTAACGGCGCCGCGAGGTTCGGGACGAAGGAGGCGCTTCCAGAAGACACGATCGCGCGGCTGACCGCCGAGGGCAAGTCCGTCCCCGCCATAGCTGAGGAGATCGGCACCACGCCGGACCGAGTTCATCGCTCGCTTGCCCGCCTAGGCCTCGCGACACGCGGATCCACGAACCGTGCCGCCGCCCATGAGGCCGCCGCCAACGGCTCCCGCTACGTCGCACTCGTGTGCCTTCACCACGGGGCCGTCCGCCACATCCTAGAAGCCGCGGGAGCTATCGGTGCGTCCGGTGCCGCGCCGAACAGGTCGCGGAGCACCGGCGGAAGGTCAAGCGGCTGCTTATCACGGAGGCCGGTGGGTGCTGCCGTATCTGCGGCTACGACCGCTGCGAAGCCGCGCTCCAGTTCCACCACCTCGATCCTTCTGAGAAATCGTTTCACCTCTCTCTTCGCGGAATCACTCGATCCATAGAGAAGATCCGGGAGGAAGCGAGTAAGTGCATACTCCTATGTGCTACCTGTCACGCGGAGGTAGAGTAGGCGTTCACGGGGTGTCGTGGCGCCGGTGGAGATTCCTTTGGGTGAGTTGCGGGTGGCGTGACGGCCCGGGTGGGTCAGGGGCTTTGGGCGGCCGTGCTGGGCAGCAGTGTCGGGGGTCGC
>JBBPZA010000129.1:0-59810 GCA_038199375.1 Solirubrobacterales bacterium
GCTCACCTACACCCAAGACGGCATCCGACTCGACCGCCTCACCCACACCCAGCAGCGCATCCTCGAGCTGCTCGAGATCAAGCCGCCCTGGCCACAGCAGACAGAGGTAGCGCTCGCGAACTGCGGAAAATGGGGCTAGCGGGCCGCCGCGTCGAGCAGCGCGAGGGAGACGTCGAGCATCTGCTCCAGCGCGGCGACCGTGACGCTCTCGTCGGGCTGGTGGTTTCGCTCGGTCCCGTTGGCGAGGTTGGTGCAGGCGAAGCCGGTGCTCTCCAGGGCGTTGGCGTCGGAGGCTCCTCCCGTGGCGATGTGGGAGGGCTCGATCCCGCACGTCCTCAGCGCCGCCTCAGCGGCGAGGATCTGCGGCGCGCTGCGGCGGTGGCGGTAGCCGCGAAAGGTCTGGGTGACCTCAAGGTCGAGGTCGCACTCGGCGGCGTTGGCGCCGTCGTGGAGGCGGTCGACCATCTCGGCGACGATCGCGTCGGCTCTGTCGGTGTCGAGGCTCCTCGCCTCGGCGGAGATGCTGCAGCGATCGGGGACGATGTTGGTCGTGGGCGCGCCGCCGTGGATCGAGCCGACGTTGGCCGTCGTCTCGGGGTCGAGGCGGCCGAGGCGCATCGCGTCGATCGCGACGGCCGCCCCGACGATCGCCGAGCGCCCGTCCTCGGGGCGAATGCCGGCGTGGACCGCCACTCCGCGCAGCTCGGCGTCCACGCGGTAGGCGGTCGGCGAGGCGAGCACGATCTCGCCGATGGGCGAGGCGTGGTCGAAGACGTAGCCGTAGGCGCTGCGCAGTGCGCCGGCGTCGAAGGCCTTGGAGCCCGCGAGCGCGTTCTCCTCGGCGACGGTGAACAGCAGCTCGAGCCCGACCGGCGGTCGCTCGCGCACGCAGCGGCGGGCGAGCTCGAGGACGACGGCGACCGCGGCCTTGTTGTCGGCGCCGAGGATCGCCTCACGGGCGTTGCGCCAGGCACCGTCGACGACCACCGGCTCGATGACGTCGGCGACCGCCACGGTGTCGACGTGCGCGCAGAGCAGGACGCTTCGCTCGCTGCGCCCCGGGATCCGGGCGAGCACGTTGCCGCACTGCGCGCCGGCCTCTTGGGCCGAGGAGTCCTCTTCGGTCTCGATGCCCAGCGAGGAGAGCTCGCGGCGCACCGCCTCCATGCACGCCCGCTCGGAGCCGAACGGGCTGGGGATTGCGCACAGCGCCCCGAAGGCCTCGTTGAGGTGGCGGCGCTCTGCCTCGTCGGCCGGTCTCACTGACCGGTCGCGCGGTGCACGGCGAGCTCGCCCTCCGGCGCGGCCGGCGCGCCCTCCGACACCTCCGCCGATCGCTCCTCCGCGCGCGCCTGAGCCGCGCGCACGAACTCCCGGAACAGCGGCGCCGGGCGCTCGGGGCGCGACTTGAACTCCGGGTGATACTGGGAGGCGACGAAGAACGGGTGCTCGGGGATCTCGACGACCTCCACGAGCCGGTCGTCGGACGAGGTGCCCGAGAAGCACAGGCCCGCGGCCTCGAGGCGCTTTCGCAGCATGTTGTTGACCTCGAAGCGATGTCGGTGGCGCTCGAAGACGACGGTCTCCCCGTAGGTCTCGCGCACCATGGTGCCCTGGTGGAGCTTGATCGGGTCGACCCCGAGGCGCATCGTCCCGCCGAGGTCGGCCACCTCCTTCTGCTCGGGAAGCAGGTCGATCACCGGGTAGGGGGTCTCGGGATCGA
The DNA here is from genome assembly GCA_038199375.1 of Solirubrobacterales bacterium. Taxonomy (GTDB): domain Bacteria; phylum Actinomycetota; class Thermoleophilia; order Solirubrobacterales; family Solirubrobacteraceae; genus JBBPZA01. The sequence goes on from JBBPZA010000129.1 coordinate 1,724, forward strand.
ACTCGGTGGAGTTCGCGCCCTCCATCCCCGCCACGTGGCGTGCGAACTCGGCGACCGCGATCTGCATTCCCAGGCAGATGCCCAGGTACGGGATGCCCTCCTCGCGGGCCATGCGTGCGGCCTCGATCTTTCCCTCGATGCCCCGGCCGCCGAAGCCGCCGGGGATGAGGACGCCGTCGGCCCGCTCGAGGACGACGCGCGCCTCGCCGGTGTCGAGCTTCTCGGAGTCGACCCAGTCGATCTCGATCCGGCAGCCGTGCAGGAAGCCCGAGTGGCGCAGGGCCTCGATGACCGAGAGGTAGGCGTCCTCGAGGCGGACGTACTTGCCGACGAGGGCGATCCGCACGACCTGCTCCGCGTCGCGCGCGCGGCGGACGTGCTCCTTCCAGCCGTCGAGATCGGGGGCGGGAGCCTCGATACCGAAGTGCTCGAGCAGGAAATGGTCGACGCCCTCCTCGCGGAAGACCAGGGGGACCTCGTAGATGTTCGACACGTCGCGTGCGGAGATCACCGCCTCGGTGGGCAGGCTCGCGAAGAGGGCGATCTTCGAACGGATCTCCTGGCTGAGGGCGCCCTCCGAGCGGCACATGACCATGTCCGGCGCGATCCCGATGCGCCGCAGCTCGTTGACCGAGTGCTGGGTCGGCTTGGTCTTGAGCTCGCCGGCGTGGCCCACGTAGGGGACGAGGGTGAGGTGGATGAACATGCACCTGCGGCGCCCTACGTCGACCGGGAACTGGCGGATGGCCTCGAGGAAGGGCAGGCTCTCGATGTCGCCGACCGTGCCGCCGATCTCGGTGAGGACGACGTCGACGTCGGAGGCCTCGGCCATCAGGCGGATGCGCTGCTTGATCTCGTCGACGACGTGCGGGACCACCTGGACCGTGGCGCCGAGGTAGTCGCCGCGGCGCTCGCGGCGGATCACCGTGTTGTAGACCGCCCCGGCGGTGACGTTCGAGGCGCGCGAGGTGTTGGCGTCGGTGAAGCGCTCGTAGTGGCCGAGGTCGAGGTCGGCCTCCGCGCCGTCCTCGGTCACGAAGACCTCGCCGTGCTGGTAGGGGGACATCGTCCCCGGGTCGACATTGATGTAGGGATCGAATTTCTGGAGCTGCACCCGCAGGCCGCGAGCGACCAGCAACCTCCCGATCGACGCAGCGGCGATCCCCTTGCCCAGCGACGAGACGACGCCGCCGGTGACGAAGACGAACCTTGTCTGATCTGGCGGGTCTGGTCGTGGCGTCATGCGGGTCTCCCGAGTGAGTCTAGTTGTCGAAGTCCGGGCGTTCGCTCTATGAGCGCGGAGAGTGAGCGAAATTCTCCGTAGGCGGTGATGAGTGCGATCAGCACGAGGGCAACGGCCTGGCCGGCGGTCCCGAGCGCGAGGATCAGCCAGAGCCCGGCGAGCGCGCCGACGACGTTGGAGCCGGCGTCGCCCAGCATGGCGAGCTCGCGCAGGTCCCACGCGCCGATCGCGAGCGCCGCGCCGCTGAACAGGCCAAGCGCCCACAGCGGCTCGACGTCCATCGTCGCGACGGTGAGCGCGGCCCCCAGGGCGACGAACGCCTTCACCGAGCGGCCCGGCCGCAGGTCCAGGAGGTTGAACAGGTTGGTGGCCAGGACGAGGAGGGCGACGGCTACGAGATAGCCCACCGCGTCGTAGCCCCCGCCGCTGAGCGTGTAGAGAGCGAGGCCGAGCGATCCAACCGCCTTGAGCGCCCCGGTGGCGAAGTCCCCGCGCAGGACCGCCCGCCCGTGGCCGCGCCATCCGCGCGAGGCGCCGCTGAAAACGTCGTCGACCAGACCGAGGAAGGCGACCCCGAGGACGTACACCGCCACCCGCCCGAACTCCGGCGCCAGGACGTCGTCGACGCCGGCGAGCTCATCGAGCAGGGCCAGCGGCACGAGCGCGGCCGTCGCGGCCGCGACGATCAGCAGCCCGGCGGGGAAGGGCACGCGCCGGCCGCGGAAGTTCTCGCGGGAAAAGCCCTGCTCGTACAGGTAGCGCAGCGCGGGAGGCGCGATGAGGCCCCCGGCCAGGAAGGAGAGGGCTAGAGGCAATGCCGGCACGGAGTGACGGTAGCGGGAGGCGCGGACGGCGAGGCTCGGGCCCGCGTCGTGAGTGCCTTTGGTCTTGCGCGGGCGCCACGGCCCCTCGCATCCCGTCGCGTCGTCGGGCTTGCGCGAACCCTATGGTCCGTCTCCTACGCGGCCGGCGGCCTCGGGCAGCAGGCGCGTCGCTGTGTCCTTGGTGCCGAAGGCGCCGCTCGCTCCGGCGAGGACGAAGACCATCGAGGCGCGGCCCGTCAGCTGGTCGACGTTGTCCACGCTCGAGACGCCGCGGGCGGCGAACCACGGAATCCCCGTCGGGTTGCGTGAGGTCTCCTCGACGCCGACGAGGGGAGCGCGCGCGCGCCTGAACCCGGCGATCAGGCCGTCCTCGAGCGCCGCGGTCGCCGCCCCCCCGGGGCCGCTGACCTCGCCGCCCTGACGGTAGAGCACCACCGCGCCGAGCCCGTCGAGTGTGCCGCTCGAACTCGAGAGCAGCGTGGAGCGGGTGGCGGCCAGGTCGCGGCCGCCCCTGAAGAAGTCCACCCCGACGCGCCGGCCGAAGCGGCGCAGGACGTCGGGATTCTGGGCGAGGCCGGCAAAGCGGGTGCCGCGCTCGTCTGCGGCGAGCTCCGCGGTATCGGGTGGGACCTTGACCACCGAGACGTTCACGAGCCGCCCGCCCGTAGGCGCGAGCGCTTCGCGGACGTCGTCGACCACGCTGTCGGGAATGCCGCCGAGCGCGACGATCCCCACCCGCTGCGCGGGCAGCCGGCCGCCGACCATCAGCGGGTAGAACTGGCGCTCGAGCTCCTTCTCCTCGTTGACCTGCGCGCGCAGCCGGGCGGATTCCGCCCGCGCGTCGCGGACGTCCTTGCGCAGCGAGTCACGTATGTCGCGCTCGGCGCTCGAGACGAGGCCCTCATCCCCGATCGCCACTCCCAGCAGCAGGCCGATGACCAGCGCCAGGAAGACGGCGACGAGCGACAGGGCGTGGTAGCGGAAGTCGAACACGGGTTGCGGCGAGCGGCCGGGTCAGTCGGCCCCGAGGAGGACCTGGAGCTTGAGCCAGAGCAGCTCGGCGACGTCGCGCAGGCCGGGAGTGAGGGCGACGATCGCGGCGAGCGCGACGATGCCCGTGACGAGCATGAGCACCAGCGGCCACCAGCCCGGCCGGGGTCGGTAGAGCCGGCTGACGCCCTTGGCGTCGACGAGGATCTCGCCCACCCGCAGGCGGGTGATGAAGGTCGAGGACATCCCCTTGCGGTTCTTGTCCAGGAACTCGACGAGGTTGAAGTGCGAGCCGACCATGATCATGAGGTTCGCGCCCTTCTCCGCCGCGATGAGCATGGCGACGTCCTCGCTGGTCGCCGGCGCCGGCACGACCTTGTGCGCGAGCCCGAGCCGCTCGAGGTGCTCGCGGCCGGGAGCCCGGCCGTCCGGGTAGGCATGGACGACGAGCTCGGCGCCCGACTTCAGGGCCGGGTCGCTCGCCGAGTCCATGTCCCCGACGATCATGTCGGGCTGGAAGCCGTGGTCGATGATCGCGTCGGCGCCGCCGTCTACCGCGACGAGGACCGGTCTCACGTCTCGGATGTAGGGCCGCAGCGCCTTGAGGTCGCGCTTGTGGTCGACCCCGCGCACGACGATCAGCACGGGCTTGTCGCGGAAGTCGGTGTCGAAGCGCGGGAGCTCGATCTTGCCCGAGAGCAGCTCCCGCTCCTGCTGCATGTACTCGACGGTGTTGGCCGCGAAGCGCTCCAGCGCCTCGCCGATGTCGGCCCGGCGCTTCTCGGTGAGCGCCAAGACCGTCGCCGGGTCCTGGACCTTGCCGCGCCCGACGCGCTCGCCCCGGCGCAGGATCTCGGCGCCGCGGACGACGATCGCATCGCCGTCGTCGAGGTCGTCGAAGAGTCGGGCGCCAGGCGCGTCGACCAGATGGACGCCCGCCTGGACGAGGAGCAGGGGGCCCATGTTCGGGTAGTCGCCGCTCGAGGAGTCTGCGCAGTTGACGACGGCCCGGACGCCGCAGGCGATCAGGTCCTCGGCAGAGACGCGATCGAGGTTGAGATGGTCGATGACGGCGACGTCGCCGGGACGCAGGCGCTTGACGAGGTGCTTGGTGCGCTTGCCCAGCCGGGCGACGCCCCTGACCTCGACGAGATCGTCCTTGGCGGCGGCCTTGTTGGTCGGCGAGACGGCCACCGCGGGGATTCTAGGTGCGAACCCCCGCGCAAGCTGGCATTTAGCCGCTCCCGCCGCTTGGCGCAGGCATGCGTTTCGCGCATCGTAAGGGCCTCGCGCGCAACCTAAGCGGCGGCGAGGAGCTGCTTGGCGTGGCGGCGGGCAGCGAGATCCGCCTCGTCGGCCCCGAGCATGCGCACCAGTTCGGCCACGAGATCGTCGGCGCGCAGCTCGGTGACCGTGGTGCGCGCCGGGCTCGTCGAGGCGTCCTTGGCGATGCGGAAGTGGCCGGCGGCGAGCGAGGCGATCTGGGGCAGGTGGGTGATGCAGAGCACCTGCCGGGAGGCGGCGAGCGCGCGGAGCTGCTCACCGACCGCGCGGGCGGTCTGGCCTCCGATGCCGGCGTCGACCTCGTCGAAGACGAGCGTGGGGGCGCCGGCCGCGCCGCTTCCCGCGGAAGGGTCGCCCGCGGCCGGGCCGCTCCCCCCGGTCGGGCTGCTCGCCCCCGCCGCGCCGCTCGCCCCCGCGCCGCTCGCCCCCGCCGCGCCGCTCCCCCCGGCCGCGCCGCTTCCCTGGGCGGCGCTCATGATCGCCAGCATCACCCGCGACAGCTCGCCGCCCGAGGCGATCTCGCGCAGGGGGCCGGCGGGCACGCCCGGGTTTGCGGCGAGGACGAACTCCACGGCATCGCCGCCGGTCGGGCCCGCCTCCTCGCGCTCGCTCACCTGGATCTCGAACGACGCACCCTCCATGGCCAGCGCACCGAGGCGATCCCGGACGGCCGCCGCGAGACGCGGCGCGGCGTCGATGCGCGCCGCACGAGCCGCTCGGGCCAGCTTGGCGCGCGCGGCGACCGCCTCCTTCAGGTTGGTGCCCGCCTCCTCCAGTCGCGCCTCGGCATGCTCGAGCTCGTCGACGCGCCCGCGGCAGCTGGCGGCGTGCTCGAGGACCGCCTCGAGCGAGCCGCCGTGCTTTCGCTTCAGGCGGCTGAGAGCCCCCAGGCGCGCCTCGATCTCCTCCAGGCGCGCGTCGCCGTCCTGCGCTGCGCCCTCCATCCCGCCTTCGTAGCGCCGGAGGTCGGCGCCGAGCTCGCCGGCCTCGATGGCGAGTGCCCGGGAGCGCTCCGCCAGCGCGTCGAGCTCAGCATCGACGCCCGCGGCGGCCTCGAGCCGGGCCGCCGCCTCGGCGAGGAGCGGCGCCGCGCCCGGGCCCTCTCCCTCGGGCGCGATCCCCTCCGCTCCGGCCATCGCCGCGGAGCGCAGGGCCTCGAGATGGCGGAGACGCTCGCGCGTCGCCTCGAGCTCGCGCTCCTCGGCCGGGTCGGGCGCGGCCGCGTCGATCTCGCCGAGCTCGAAGCGCAGCAGGTCGAGCTCGCGCTCCCGCGAGGCGGCGCGGTCGCGACGCTCGTCGAGCGCCGCGGCAGATTCGCGAACCAGCCCGTGCGCGGCGGCCAGATCCCTCCGGCGATCGCCCTGCTCGACCCCGCAGAAGCCGTCGAGCACCTCGAGCTGCGCGGAGGCCAGGGTCAGCTTTCGGTGCTCGTGCTGGCCGTAGAAGGTGAGGAGGTGGACGCCGGCCTCGCGGAGATCTGCCACCCCGGCCGACCTTCCCCCGAGGTAGGCCCGAGTGCGCCCCTCGGCGCTCACCCGACGAGCGAGGACGAGCTCCTCGACGTCGGCCGGGAGGCGGTCCCCAAGCGCCCGGCGCAGCTCGTCGGTGAGCTCGAAGACCCCTTCGACGTAGGCCTCCGCCGCCCCCGGTCGCACGATCCCCCCGCGGGCGCGCCCGCCGAGCAGGAGATCGAGCGCGTTGGCGAGCACCGTCTTCCCCGCCCCGGTCTCCCCCGTGAGCACGTTGAGACCCGGACCGAGGCGAAGCTCGGCTCGCTCAATGAGGAGCAGGTTCTCGACGCGCAGCTCTAGGAGCATGGGCACGGTCTATCAGCGAGCGCCGACGGATCGGGCCTCAGGGGTCGGTTGCGCGCGAGGGTCGCTGAGGCGACGCGAAGTGGGGGTCGTTTGTGTCGGGTCGCGCTGGTGCGATGACTCGAACGGCGTCGGCGAGGGGGTCCGCGTTGTGCGGTGCGACCGCGAGCGGCGCGGTTCAAGCGGCGCCCGGGCCTTCTGCGGCTCCTCGACCGCGCGTGGCGCGGTTCAGAGACCGCAGAACGCGTGCCGGGCGTCAGTCGTCGCCCTAGCTTCGCTTGGTCACAGAAAAGTCAACGAACGAGTCATCTCTTCCGGACCGCGGCCGCAGGGGCGAGAAGGCCACCGCAAGAAGGATTTGGTTTCCCATGGGGTACCGAATCCTTCAGTCGTCGCGACTCCGGACTCGAGGAGCGCACTCGCTGAAGATCTTGGTGTCCCCTGGGGTACCGAATCCTTCAATCGTCGCGACTCCGGACTCCAGAGCCGAACAGGTCTGGTGACCCGAGTCGTGCCGCGCCCCCGCTCGGCGGTATGAGGCTCGCTCGCTAGCCCTTGCCCTTGCCCTTGCCGCCATTCCCTCCGTTGCCGTCGCCGCCATTCCCGCCGTTGCCATTGCCGCCGTTCCCGCCGCCCTGGCCGGAGTTTCCTTTTCCCTTGCCGCCACCGCCGGAGCTGCCACCGCCGTTGCAGCCGTTGCCGTTGCCCGCACCGGCGTTCCCGCTACTGCCACCCCCGGTCCCGCTTCCGCCGCCGCCGCTCCCGCTCCCGCCGCTCCCTCCGCCGCCCTGGCCGGCGCCGCCCTGGCCGGCGCTGCCCTGGCCGCCGCCGTCATTGCCCCCGTTGCCGTTGCCGTTGCCGCCGCCGCCCTTGCCGCCGTTGCCCTTGCCGGCGCCGCCGTTGCAGCCGTTGCCGTTGCCGGCGCCGCCCTTGCCCTTGTCATCGCCGGCCTCGGCATCGTCGTCGCCACCCCCTCCGCCACTGGGGGCGCCGCCGCCGCGGTTGCCCTCGCCCTTCCCGCGCTCGCCGCCGCCCCGGCCACCCCGGCCACCCCGGCCGCGCGAATCCTGGTCGTCCTCTCCACGGGAAGCGCCCTCAGAATGGTCGCCGCCGCGGGGGCGCTCCCCCCCGCGCCCTCGGCCTCGCCGGCCCTTCCTCCCGCGTCTCTTGCCGCGATCGTCTCCAACCCCCGCTCCGGGCACGGCGCCGGGGGCAGGGGCCGTGCCTCCACCGGGCGTCCCGCCGCCCGGTGTACCCGCCGCTCCGTCTGCTCCCTGCGTGCCCGAGGTTCCGCTCGCACCCGGCGTCTCGACGAGGCCGCCGGCGTTCTGCACCTCCGCTGCCGCGGGCGTTCCGGGCCAGATGATCGGCCGCGGATCGGCCGCTCCGGCGGGTGGCGCGACGGGCAGGACGGGCAGGACGGGCGACCCCCCGGTGCCGCCGGAGCCGCCGCGTCCCGCCGCCGGCGAACCGATGGCTCCCACCGGAGGCCTGGTGGCCCATCCCGGCAGCACGACGCCGACCACGGGCAGCCAGATCGCGCCGCTCACGGGGACGACGCGAGCGGATCCGAGCCCGGCCGCGGCGGTAGCCGCCGGGCCCCCGCCGCTGCCGCCGTGGCCGCTGCCGCTGCCGCCGTGGCCGCTGCCGCTGCCGCTGCCGGTTCGGGCTTGCGCGCGGCCGGGGGCGCCCGCGAAGCCTGCACGCTCCAAGCCGGGTGCCGCCCCGCTGAGCACCGGCAGTCCGGGCGCGCACACCGCGCTACTCGGGTCCAGCAGCAGGCACGGCTGGCCTGGTCCGGTCCTGTTCGGGCTGGTTGTGATGGGCCCGGCCGCGTAGACGTCTTCGATCACCGAGCGAGCCGGTCCGTCCGCCGCCAGCGCAGCGCCCGAGCCGATCGAGAGGACGAGCAGGAGGGCCGCGAGCCGGCGCGAGCCCGTGAGCGAGGCGCCGGTCAGCACCCGGCCGCGTCGCGCGTCGCTTGCCGCGTGCTCCAGTGCGGCGGCAACCTGCGGGTCGAATTGCCTCCCGGCGTGGGTGCGGATCTCGGTCAGGGCCTCGGCGGCGGACCGGCCGGCGCGGTAGGGGCGATTGGAGCGGATGGCGTGGTAGGCGTCCGCGCAGAGGATGATCCGGCTGGAGAGCGGGATCTGGCGGCCGGCCAGCCCGTCGGGATAGCCGCTTCCGTCGTAGTGCTCGTGCGAGTGGCGGACGATGGTGGCGACATCGGCGAGCTCGGGCACCGAGCGCAGGATGCGCTCGCCCACGGGTGTGTGGGTTCGCATGACCTCCCACTCGTCGTCGTCGAGCGGCCCTGGCTTGTGGAGGATCTCGGTGGGCACGGCGACCTTGCCGAGGTCGTGCAGCTGGGCTGCGACCAGCAGCCTGCGGCGCTCCTCGTCGTCGACCCGCATGCGGTCCCCCAGCGCGGCGGCGAGCTCAACCACGTCGTCGGAGTGGTTGGCCGTCGCGCCGTCGCGCTCTCCCAGCGCAGCCACGGCGACCCCGACGGCGGCCCGCTGCGCGGCGGCGATCGCCGCCTCCTGCGCCGCGCGCTGCGTAGCCTCGCGGCGGGTGGCGACGCCCGTGACCGTATAGGCGACGATCGAGCCGGCAAAGGCGGCGAGCACTCCCGCCAGCCATCCAGCGGCTAGGGCGACGCTGGCGGCGAGGACGGCCGTCAACAGCGCGATCAGCAGGATCGTGCGGCGTGGAGTGCCCGTGGCGGCGCGGCGGATCGTCGCGCCGGGCCGGCCTTGGCCGTCGCCGTCGGGCGCTCGCCCGTTTCGGCCGTCATGTACGACCCGCCTGGGATCGACCCCCGCGCGGATACGTGGGGCGTGCCCGTCGAGCGCGACGCTTCCGTTATTCCGGCCCGTAGGCCTCACGCCGGGAAGGGCGCTCGTCGAGGCTACGACGCGTGCAGTGCCGGCTCCCTGCCATCCGTGTTGGCTACCGCGATCCATGCGGATTACTCCCTCATCTTCCGGTGTCCGTACCGACTTGCCCCACATTATGCGGTACAGCACGATCAGGATGCAAGTCGTCCGAACTTCTCTCTGAGACGGTGGTAGAAACTGGCGCCCGGGATCTGGGCCAGGCACCCCTGGCCGTCGACGAAGCGCAGCTCGAGCGCCTCCCCGGCGTCGAGCGACGAGGCCGGTCGTCCGTCGATCGAGACGTCGACCGCCTCCTCGGTCGAGACGTTGCGCACGGTCAGCGCGTCGCTCGGGGCGACGACGAGCGCCCGGGCGGTGAGGGAGTGGGGAGCGATGAAGGACACCACGTAGCCCTTCACCCCCCACGCCAGCACCGGGCCGCCGTTGGCGAGGTTGTATCCCGTCGAGCCCGCGGGGGTCGCGACCACGAGCCCGTCGCAGCGCACCCGGCCGACCTCTTCGCCGGCGATCGCGTAGGCGAGCTGGGCGACGCGGCCGTCCTGCCGGCGGTGCAGGGAGACGTCGTTCATGGCTGAGGCGGGGCCCGCGCTGTCGCGTATCCGCACGACGGGCAGGCGCAGGACCTCGAAGTCCCCCGTGAACGCGCGCGCGAAGCCGGTTTCGCACTCCTCCGGGTCGATCGTGGCCAGGAAGCCGATCTGCCCGAAGTTCACGGCGAAGACCGGAACCTCGGTGCCGGCGTAGGTGCGGAGGGCTCTCAGGATGGTGCCGTCGCCGCCGAGCGCGACGCACAGGTCGACGTCTTCGCTGACCGGCGCCTCGACCGCAAGCCCCGAATCCGACTGGAGCCCGTGGCGCGCGGTCTCCTCGGGGTCGAAGCGCAGCGTCACCCCGGCCGCGGCGGCGGCGGCGCGCAGCTTGTCCAGCACCCGCGCGATCTGCCGCGGGCGGCGGTGGGTGAAGACCGTGGCCGCACGCGGCGCGCCGGATCGGGTCACGCGTCGACCTCGGCCACCGCGGCTTCGAGGTCCTCGAGCTCTCCTTCGCGACCCGCCTCGGCAAGGTGCACGAAGGTCTCGCGATTGCCCTTGGGTCCGGGAAGGCCCGACGGCGCGAAGCCAAGCACGGACGTGCCGAGCTGCCGTGCCTTGATGGCGGCGGCCAGCAGTGCGGCGCGCCGGTCTGAGACCTCCCGCACGACGCCTCCCTTGCCGACCCGCTCGCGCCCCACCTCGAACTGGGGCTTGACCAGCGCGAGGGCGTCGTAGCGGCCGGGTGCGCAGGCCAGCACGGCCGGAAGCACCTTGGACAGGGAGATGAACGCCAGGTCGAGCGTGATCATGTCCGGGCGCCACGGCAGGAGGTCGACCGTCATCTCCCGGGCGTTGCGGCGCTCGATCACCGTCACCCTCTCGTCGTTGCGCAGCGACCAGTCGAGCTCGCCGTAGGCGACGTCGAGCGCGGCGACGTGCTGCGCGCCGCGCTGGAGCAGGCAGTCCGTGAAGCCTCCGGTGGAGGCGCCGACGTCCAGGCAGCGCCGGCCGGCGACATCCAGACCGCGCGCGTCGAGGGCGTTGGCGAGCTTGCGTCCACCGCGGGAGACGTAGGCGTCGCGGGCGGTGACCTCCACCTTCACGTCGTCGGCGACCAGCGTCCCCGGCTTGTCGGCGCGGCTCCGGCCCTCGCCCAGGAGCACCTCGCCGGCAAGGACCGAGGCCGCCGCCCGGGTGCGTGACTGAAAGAGGCCGCGCTGCGCCAGCAGGGCGTCGAGGCGAACCTTGGGCACGCGTACACGGTAGCCGCGTGATTGCATGTGCCCCCATGTCCCCCTCCCCCCGCCTGCCGGTCCGCGCCGGCCAGCTGGTGCGACGCGTCCGCTGGGTCTACGTCCTCGAGGTCGCCCGGTGGATCTACGCGCACGGACGGGAGGGGTGGGAGCGCCTCTCGGCGCAGGAGCGACGGGAGCTCGGCCGCCTCGTCCGCAAGACGCGCGGCCGGCCCGGGGCGCTGACGCCCCGCGAACGCGAGGAGCTGCGCCGGATCGTGGTCAAGGCGGTCGGCTTCGGCCGCTAGCGGCTAGCGCTGGCGGTTCCGGCGGGGCCCGCTAGGCGAGCGCCGAGTGGAGATCCAGGACGGCCGCTTCGATCCGCTCTGCGATGCGCTTCCCGGTGAATCCGACCTCGTGGTGCAGGAGCGCCGGCTTTCCGTGGGTGACGTAGCGATCGGGAAGGCCCACCCGCAGGATGCGGGGCGCCGCACCGGCCTCGGAGAGCGTCTCCCACACCGCTGAGCCGAAGCCGCCGGCCAGGACTCCCTCCTCCACCGTCACCAGCAGGTCGTGCTCGGCGGCGAGCTGGGCCATCAGCCCGGCGTCGATCGGCTTGGCGAAGCGGGCGTCGGCCACGGTGACCTCCAAGCCCCCGTGTGCGAGGACGTCGGCCGCCTCGAGCGCCTTGCCCACACCGCTTCCGTAGCCGACGAGCGCGACGCGCTCGCCCTCGCGGAGGATCTCGCCCGTCCCGATCGCGATGCGCTGGGCGACCTCGGGAAGCGCGACGCCCTCTCCCGCGCCGCGGGGGTAGCGCAGGGCGATCGGGCCGTCGTCGTAGCGCAGCGCGGTGTGGAGCATGTGGACGAGCATGGCCTCGTCGCGCGGGGCCATGAGGACGATGCTCGGAAGGCACCGCAGGTAGGCGATGTCGAAGGCGCCGTGATGGGTGGGCCCGTCGTCGCCGACCAGCCCCGCCCGGTCCATGGCGAAGACGACGTTGAGCTTCTGGAGGCAGACGTCGTGGACGATCTGGTCGAACGCGCGCTGCAGGAAGGTGGAGTAGATCGCGCACACGGGCTTGGCGCCCTGGAGCGCGAGGCCGCTGGCCAGGAGCACCGCGTTCTGCTCGGCGATCCCGACGTCGAAGTAGTGCTCGGGCTCGGCCTTCTGGAGGATGTTGAGCCCCGTGCCGGAGTTCATCGCCGCGGTGATCCCGAGAACGCGCCGGTCGCGGCGGACCTCCTCGACCATGGCGCTCCCGAAGACGGCCGTGTACTGCGGCGGCGGGACCGGAGCGTCGGCGGCCCGCTTGGCCGCGGGGGCCGGCACCCGCTTGGAGATCGACTTCGGCTTGGCGGCATGCCACTTCTCCATGCCCTCGAGGCCGCCCTCCTCGGCGGCCTTGAAGCCCTTGCCCTTCACCGTCGCGCAGTGGACGACGACGGGGCGCTCCGCGACGAGCGCGTCGCCGATCGCCTTGCGCAGCGCTCGGACGTCGTGGCCGTCGATCACCCCCACATAGGCCCAGTCGAGCTCCTCCCACAGCAACCCCGGCGCCCAGAAGGCCTTGATCGACTCCTTGAACTGCGGACCGAGGCGCTCGAAGGTCGACCCGAGCCCGGCGGGCAGCTTGGCCAGGCCGCCCTCGACCCCCTCGCGCGCGTGCCAGAGCTTGGGGCTCAGCCGCATCCGGTTGAAGTAGCGCGACAGCGCGCCGACGTTCGGCGCGATCGACATCCCGTTGTCGTTGAGCACGACGACCATGGGCGTGCCGAGGCCGCCCGCCAGGTGGATCGCCTCGAAGGCCACCCCGCCGGTCATGGCGCCGTCGCCGATGACCGCGACCACCCGGCCGTCCTGGCCGTGCTCGCGCCGCATGGCCTCCTTGAGGCCGACGGCGTAGCCGATCGAAGTCGAGGCGTGGCCGGCGCCCATGATGTCGTGCTCTGACTCGGCGATGGAGCAGAACGGGGCCAGGCCCTCGTACTGGCGGATGGTGGGAAGCTGATCGCGCCGCCCGGTCAGGACCTTGTGCGGGTAGGCCTGGTGGCCGACGTCCCAGAGGATCTTGTCGGTGGGCGAGTCGAGCAGGGAGTGCAGCGCGACCGCGATCTCGCAGGTGCCGAGATTGGCCCCGAAGTGGCCGCCGATCTCACCCACGGTGTCGATGATGTGCTCGCGGACCTCCTGGGCGACGTCCTGGAGCTCGTCGTCAGAGAGCGCGTGGAGGTCGCGGGGGTGGTCGATGCGCTGCAGGTGGTCGGTCATGAGCTCCGGGTGTAGATGAAATCGGTGATCTGCTCGAGCTCCGGCGCTCCCTGCGGCGCCGCGCGGGCCAGTGTGTCGCGGGCGCTGCTATGGCACTCCGCCGCCAGTGCACGGGCACCGTCAAGGCCGAACTCGGTGACGTAGGTCCGTTTGCCGTGGCGCTCGTCGCTGCCCCGCGGCTTGCCCAGCGCGTCCTCGGTCCCAGTGACGTCGAGGATGTCGTCGACGATCTGGAAGAGGACGCCGAGCTCGGCCGCGTAGCGTCTGAAGCGTAGCGTCGCCTGTTCGCTCATCCCCGCTAATAGCAGTACGCACGCGACCGACGCGCCGATGAGTCGCCCCGTCTTGAGCTCGTGGAGGCGGCGCAGCCCCTCTGCGCCCGGCGGCGCGGTGTCAGCGACGTCGATGTACTGCCCGCCCACCATTCCGTCGACACCGGTTGACACGGCGAGCTCGTGCGCCACGGCCAGCACCCGCTCGGGGTCGCCGGCCTGCTCGGTCAGAACGAGGCGGAAGGCCTCGGCGTAGAGGCCGTCCCCGGCGAGGATCGCGACGTCCTCGCCGTAGACCTTGTGGCACGTCGGGCGCCCGCGGCGCAGGTCGTCGTCGTCCATGGGGGGCAGGTCGTCGTGGATGAGCGAGTAGGTGTGGACGAGCTCGATGGCGGCTGCCGTGGCAAGCACGGAATCGGCCTGGAGACCGATCGCCCGCGCGGTCGCCAACGCGATCACCGGACGCACCCGCTTGCCGCCGGCGAGCAGGCTGTAGCGCATCGCGGCGTCCAGTCCGGCCGCGGCCGGCTCCGTCGCGAAACGAAGGCCGCCCAGGTAGCCCTCGACCTGCTCGCGCAGTGCGTCGGGATAGCTCGTGGCACGAGCCGTGGACGCGCGCGCCGGCGAGGCCACTAGCGGTCGCTCCTCAGGGGAGGGGTCACGGAGCCACTCAGAGCAGCTCGCCCTGGCCCGGCCGCGGGTCTGGCGCGGCGTCCTGGGACTGGCGGTCGAGCTGCGCTCCGGCGAGAGCGGCGATGCGCGCGCATTCCTCGACGAGGGACGCCGCCTGGTCGGGCTCGAGCTCTCCGGCACGCAGCGCGGCCGCGGCATCCTCGAGCTCGCGGGTCAGCTCCTCGAGGCGCTCGCTCACCGCGGTGATCCCTCCCGCTCGCGCAGAACGGCGGCGAGGATCCCGTTCACGAAGCCGGGAGCCTCGGCCGCGCAGAAGGTCTTGGCGCACTCGATCGCCTCGTCGATCGCCGCCTCGGCCGGGATCGGCAGCTCGTCGGCGACGAGGTCGGGATGGAGCATCTCGAGCAGCGCGACGCGCAGGATCGAGCGCTCGAGCGGAGCGATGCGCTGCAGCGACCAGCCCTGCGCGTGGCGCTCGATGAGCGCGTCGAGCTCTTCACGGTTGTCCTGCACCGCGTGCGCCAGCGCGCGCGTGAACGGCCGCGCCTCGCGCTCGAAGAGGTCATCGATCCGCCGGCCGGTCACGTCGTGCTGGTAGAGGGCGAAGACGGCGGCCCGGCGCTGATCGGTGCGGCGCACGTAGCCCTTCAGGCCCGCGAGACGTACTCGCCGGAGCGAGTGTCCACCCGTACGCGATCGCCGATGCTGACGAACAGCGGGACGCGGATCGTGGCGCCGGTCTCCAGCGTCGCCGGCTTGTCGCCGCCGCCCGAGGCCGTGTCGCCGCGAACCCCCGGCTCCGTTTCGGTCACCTCGAGGTCGACCGCACTCGGCAGGGCGAGGTCGCTGGGCTGATCGTCGACGAAGAGGAGGTCGACGCTGTCGTTGGGCTTGGTCCAGCGCAGCGCGTCCGCGAGGGAGTCCTGCGGGATCGCGAGCTGGTCGTAGTTGGCCGAGTCCATGAAGTGCGCATCGGTCCCGTCGGCATAGAGGAACTGCATCTTGCGCGACTCGGCACGCACGGCGCGGAACTTCTCGCCCGCCCGGAAGGTTCTGTCGATCGACGCGCCGTCGCTCGCGCGCCGCAGCTTGGTCCGTACGAACGCGCCTCCCTTCCCGGGCTTGACGTGCTGGAACTCGACGACCTTGAAGATCGTCCCGTCCACCTCGATGTGGTTGCCGTTCTTGAGCTGGTTGGTCGAGATCACGGCGGAGAAGGGTAGCCGGGAGCGGGGCTCAGCCCACCGTCACGAGCTCCTTGGTGATCGAGCTCAATACGCGCGCGCCATCCGATGTGACCGTCACGAGGTCCTCGATGCGCACCCCGAAGGATCCCGGCAGGTATATGCCTGGCTCTACGGTCACGACGTTGCCTGTCTGCAGCGGCTCGGAGCCCGACTTGGCCAGGCGCGGGCCCTCGTGGACCTCGAGGCCGACGCCGTGACCGAGGCCGTGGCCGAAGCGCTCCCCGTGGCCTGCCGCCTCGATCATCTCGCGTGCGATCGCATCGATCTCGCGGCCCTCGGGCCCCGGGCGCACCGCTTCCAGCGCGGCCTGCTGCGCGCGCCGGGCCAGGGCGTATACCTCCTCGGCCTCCCCGTCGAGCACGCCGGTGGCCACGGTCCTGGTGCAGTCCGAGCAGTAGCCCTCGAGCTTCGCTCCCCAGTCGACGACGACGAGCGTCCCGGTCGGGATGGGCCGGCGGCGGGGCTCGGCGTGGGGCAGCGCTCCGTGGGCCCCCGCGGCGACGATCGACCGGAAGCTCGGCTCGTCGGCCCCGCCGTGGCGCATGTGATCCTCGAGCGCGAGGGCGACGTCGCGCTCGGTCCGCCCGGCGATGCCCTGCTCGACCACCGCGGCGAACGCGGCGTCGGCGAGCTTGGCGGCCTCGACGACGCGCTCGAGCTCTGAGGGCTCCTTGACCGCCCGCAGTCCCTCGACGAGGCCGGCGGCCGGCACCAGTTCGACGCCGCCGGGCAGCTGGTCGGCCAAGCGCGCGTGGGCCTTGACGGTGACCTGGGAGTCGTCGAACCCGACGCGCAGCGACTGCCGCGCGGGCAGGAGCGCGAGCACCGCCTCGGCGAGCTCTCCCTGGGGCGCGCGCGCGCGGTCGAAGTCGGGTACCTCCTCGGCGGCCTGCTCGACGTAGCGGAAGTCGGTCATGAAGCTCCGAATGCCCGCGCCCACGAGGGCGAGCCCGTTCGTGCCGGTGAAGCCGGTGACGTAGCGCAGGTTGACCGGATGCGAGACCAGGAGGGCGTCGAGCTGCTTGTCGGCGACGAGCTGCGCCAGTCGCTCAGCTCGAGGCGCGCCCGCCGGTTGCCCCGGGCCCGTCGCGCTCACGCGTCCTTCCACGCGCGCACGCTCACGAGAGCTCTTCCTTGAGTCGGACGAGCGCGTGGCGATACCCCTCCGGCCCCAGGCCGCTGACCGTCGCGACGCACAGGTCCGATACGACCGAGGTGCGGCGGAAGGCTTCCCGCGAGGCCACGTCGGAGAGGTGGACCTCGACGGCCGGCAGCCCGGCGATCTCGAGCGCGTCGCGAATCGCCCAGGCGTAGTGCGTCCACGCGCCCGGGTTGAGGACGATTCCGTCGGCGAGCCCGTCGAGGCCGTGCAGATGCTCCACGAACTCGCCTTCGTGATTGCTCTGGAAGAAGCGCGCCTTGAGCCCGAGCTCGTGCGCGAAGGCGCCGACCCGGTTCTCGAGCTCGACGAGCGTCATCGTGCCGTAGTGCTGGGGCTCCCTACGCCCGAGCATGTCGAGGTTGGTCCCGTGCATGATCTCGATGCGGTCGCGCAGGGTCATGGCGACGCCAACTCTGCCACGGCCGCGCGCAGCGCCGCCTCGTCGACCGCCCGGCCCGGGTGGACCTCCCCTGGGGCGTCGAGGAGCACGAACGGCGTCGGCGCCGTGCCCCGGCGCTTCTTGTCCCGTGCGGTGAGGGCGACGACCTCGTCGGGATCGACCCCGTCGAGCGTCGTCGGCAACCCTCGGGCGGCGAGAAGGCGGGCAACGTCGGCGCGGAGCGGATCCTGGCCGGAGAGCCGCAGCGCGGCGAGCAGCCCCAGGGCGACCGCCTCGCCGTGGCGGTAGCGGGCGTAGCCGGTCGCCGTCTCGATTGCGTGAGCGACGGTGTGGCCGAGGTTGAGGACCTGGCGCCGGCCGCCGTCGCGCTCGTCCTGCGCGACCACCGCGAGCTTGACCCGGGCGCACGCGAGGATCGCGTCGTCGTCGAGCGTTCCCTCGCGTATGCGCTCCCAAAGCACGCCGCCCGCGATGAGCGCGGTCTTGACCACCTCGGCCCATCCGGCGGCGATCTCCTCCGGCGGGAGGGTCCCGAGGGTCTCGGGGTCCACTATTACCGCAGAGGGCTGGTGGTAGGCCCCGACGTAGTTCTTTCCCTCCGGCAGGTCGACGCCGGTCTTCCCACCGTAGGCCGCGTCGACCTGGGCCACGAGGGTGGTCGGCACCTGGGCGACCGGGACCCCGCGGCGGTACGTCGCCGCGCAGAAGCCCGCGAGGTCGCCCACCACCCCGCCCCCCAGCCCCACCAGCTGGTCAGCCGGCGTCATCCCCTGACGCGCGAACTCGCGCCAGACCGTCTCCGCCGTCGCGAGGGTCTTCGCCTCCTCCCCCGGGGTGATCACGACCGTCGCGGCGGTCTCGCCGAGCGCGTCGAGATGCAGCCCGGCCACGTGCTCGTCGGTGACCACGAAGCGCCGCCCCGCCAGAGGCCACGCCCCCGAACGCAGCAGGCCGCGGCCCAGGAGGACGGGGTACTCGCCCGACGCGCTGCGCGCCCACAGCATCCGGGTGCCCGCGGGCGCGCGATCGCGCAGGAGGACGAGCGCCGGAAGGGCCCGAACGGCGGCGCCGGAGTCCGCGGGCGGGAGGATCGCGTCGGCGGCGCGCTCGTAGAGGGGGATGCGGCGGGCGAGCAGCGCCTCGAAGGCTGCACGGTCGCGCGCGAGCGGCCGGCCCCTGGCCCGGCGCACACGAGCCCACGCCTCCCCCGGCGCGACCTCCAGCTCGACGACGACGTGACGAACGAGGGCTTCGCGCACCGATGGGGACTCGACCGCCCCGCCTCCCAGCGCGAGGACGGGGGGCGCCTCGGCGCTCGCCAGCAACTCGACGACGACCCGTGCTTCGACTTCCCGGAACGCGGACTCGCCGTGCTCGTCGAAGAAGCGGGCGATGGGCATCCCCAGCTCCCGCTCGACGAGCTCATCGGTGTCGAGCGCCTTGACGCCGAGCTCCCGCCCGACCGCCCGCGCGGCCGTGGTCTTGCCGGCGCCCATGAAGCCGACGAAGACGAGCGAGCGGGTCACGGCCGCGGCGTGGAGCCGGCGCGCTCGGCTAGCGCCGCCACCCGATCCGCTCCCGGTAGGCCGCAAGAGCCGCGCGCACGTCTTCCATGTGGTCGCCGCCGAACTTCGAGCGGTAGGCGTCGGCGAGGACGAGGGCGACCATCGCCTCCCCCACCACGCCGGCGGCCGGCACGGTCGTCGAATCGGTGCGCTCGCGCAGCGCCTGGGCGGGCTCCTTGGTTGCGATGTCCACGGAGCGAAGCGGCTTGGTGAGGGTCGGGAGCGGCTTCATCGCGGCCCGGACGACGAGCGGGTCCCCGGTGGTCATGCCGCCCTCCAGGCCGCCGGCCCGGTTGGTCTCGCGGTAGTAGCCCCGCTCGGGGGAGTGGAAGATCTCGTCGTGGGCCTGGGAGCCGGGCTTGCCGGCGAGCTCGAAGCCCTCCCCCAGCCCAACCCCCTTGATGGCCTGGATCGAGCACACGGCGCCCGCAAGCCGGCCGTCCAACCGCTCCTCCCAGGAGACGTGGGAGCCCAGGCCGGGAACGAGTCCGAAGGCGCGAACCTCGAAGACGCCGCCGAGCGACTCGTTGGCCTTGCGCTGGAGATTGATCTCCTCCACCATCGCCGCACTCGCCGCCGCGTCGAGGCAGCGCACGGGCGACTCGTCGACCCCGGCGAAGTCCTCGGGGACCAGGTCGCCGGGCTCCGGGGCGATCGCCCGGCCGATCTGGAGGACGTGGGAGAGGACCTCGACGCCCAGGTGGGCGAGGAACGCCTTGGCCACCCCCCCGCCCGCGACCCGCGCCGCCGTCTCGCGCGCGCTCGCCCGCTCGAGCACGTTGCGCACGTCGGTGAACCCGTACTTCTGGGTGCCTACGAGGTCGGCGTGCCCGGGGCGCGGCAGGTGGACCTCGGCGACCTGTGCTTCAACCGGCCACGGGTTCATCCGCTCCTCCCAGTTGGCGTAGTCGCGGTTGGGAACCTGCAGGGCGATCGGGCCGCCCAGCGTGCGGCCATGGCGAAGTCCCCCGGTGACCACGGCATGGTCGCGCTCGATCTTCATGCGTCCGCCTCGGCCGTGGCCGAGCTGGCGGCGGGCCATGTCGCGGTCGAGGTCTGCCTGGCTGAGCTCGAGGCCGGCCGGCAGCCCTTCGACGACGCAGGTCAGCCCCGGTCCGTGCGACTCCCCGGCGGTGACCAGTCGGATCATCCGACCATCCTACGAAGCGGCCCCGCGCGCGGAGCGCGGAGCGCGCTGCTAGAGCGGCCGCTTGACGATCTTGTCGACCCCCAGCAGGTACCGCTTGGTCCCAGTGCCTGTCGCGACGTCGAAGTAGGCGGTATGGCCGACCTTGAGCGTCAGCTCGCGGCAGACGCGGCGAGAAGGCGTGCAGGTCCCGCCCTCCTGCGGCGTGGCCTCCGAGGACAGCAGGAAGGTCGCAGTTCTGCCATCGGCGGATCCGAGGAAGATGAGCAGCACCTCCTCGTTGTCGGGAATCCCCTTGCCGGGCCCGACGGCGGTCAGCTCCGAGAGGTCGTCGAGGGGGCCGAAGGAGGCGTCGAGCGTCCACGTCGGCACGCCGGATGGCTGCTTGGGGTCCTCAGAAGTGGTTGGAGTCGTGGGAATCGTTGGAACCGTGGGAACCGAGTCCAACAACGGGATGTCGCTGCTCGTGCCGCCCGAGTCCGACGGCGTGTCTGTGAGCTGCGGGAGATCGGAGAAGGGCTCCGGGGACCGCTCGGGACCGCTGCTCGAACTCGAGGGGGCCCTCGACGCGCTCCCGGGCTCCCGGAAGGGGTTGCGCGGCCCGCCGTCGAGGCGCAACCGAGTCCGCTCGGGCTTGGTCAGCGCCATCGCCTCGAGGACGTCGGCCGTGCCCGCGGGCGCCCCGGACGACGGGCTGGTCGCCGGAGCGCTCGCCGCCTCTGGGTCGCTCTCGAGCACCATTGGCACCGCGACGAGGGCGGCCGCGAGGAGGATGGCCACCGGCCACAGCCGCTTCTCGACGAGGTCGTGGACTATGTTGCGAAGGAAGGGCATTGCGCGCGCGCTTCAGGACCCCAGGGACGGGGTCGCGGTCGCGGTGAGCGGCTTGAGCGCGGCGGTGCCGCTGCCCGAGGGCGGCGAGGCCGTCTGGCCGCCCGCCGGCCCCTGCGGGGTCGCGCCGCCGGCTGTGCCCTGCTCCTCGGGGACGAGGTAGGCGGTCGCCGCGACCGAGGCCTTGATGGTCGGGAAGCCCTCAGGGCCGACGCTGAGCGCGATCCCGTCCACCGTGAGCAGGCGTCCGTTGACGTCGATGCCCGAGCCCTTGGGCAGGACGTAGCGATCGAGCTTGCGCAGGAAGTCGGTGAGGTTGAAGAAGCTGCCGGTGAAGGTGAAGGAGAAGGGCAGCGTCGGCAGGCCGGCGCTCCCGACCGTCGCGCCCGGCGGAAGGACGGCGGCGGCCGCCGCGGGGGCCGGCGCGCCGGAGGTGGAGGCGGGTGTCGCGCCGCCGCTCGCCGGCGGGGTCGAGCCACTTGAGGGCGGGGTCGAGCCGCTCGCCGGCGGAGTCGTCCCACTTGAGGGCGGGGTCGAGCCGCTCGCCGGCGGAGTCGTCCCACTTGAGGGCGGGGTCGTCCCACTCGTCGGCGGGGTCGAGCCCGACGAGCCCGACGGCGGAGTCGAGCTGGCCGGCGGCGCGGGCGGCGCCGGCGTCCCCCCTCCCTCAGCGAGCTTCATCGTCTGGAAGTCGACCCCGGTGCGCTTGGCGGCCGTGTCGAGCTGGTAGACCAGCGAGGGAACGTCGTCGTCGACCGGAACGGCCTTGCCCAGGCGCGCCACGGTCGCATAGTCATCCGCGAAGCGCCCGCGCGCGGCGCGGCTGGCCGCCGCCAAGGAGCGCGCCTCGTCGAGCTGCTGCTGCTGGCCGACAATTTCCGTGTCGATCTTGGCGAGCTCGGCACGCTTTGGCTTGATCGCGAAGAAGTAGAAGCCCGCCATCCCACCGACGACGAGCACGGTGATGAGCACGATGCGGTCGCGCTTGGTCATCGCGGCGCGCCTCCACCGGCGGCGGGCGCGGGCGCGCCCGAAGCGGGCGGCGTCGTGGAGGAGCCGGCGGCCGGGGTCGGTGAGGCTCCTGAACCCGGGGTGCTCGGCGTCGCGCCGCCGGCGTCCGGCTGCCCGGCCGTCGCGGCTGCCTCGGGCTCGAAGAAGACGACGATCGAGAACTTCGGCATCTTGGCGGTTCTGCGGCAGTCGCCGGCTCCGGCTCCGGCCCCGGGGCTGCTGCCTGCATCAGATACGTTGGCCTGCGCCGCCGAGGACTCGTTCTTCTCGGTGGAGCCCAGGCTCACGCGGGTGACCCCGTCGATGAGCCGGAGGCGCGTCATGGTGCGCGCGACCTGCGCCTGGCTGCTCGCGCAGCCCGACAGCTCCACCGCCGGCACAGCGAGCGCCCCGCGCAGGCTGCTGGAATCCGATCCGCCCTCGGAGCCGACGCTGACGCCCGGGGCGACGGTCCCCACCATCGAGGTCAGTGACACATCACGCGGCAGGACGAGGCCGACCTTGCGCAGGACCGGCCCCCAGTCGAAGCGGCTCTCGGCCAGCGAGCGGACGGTCGCGACGCGCTTCTCGCGCATCGCGGCGAAGTTGCGAAACGGCGCCAGCGCAGTGGCCTCCTGCTGGGCTGCCGCGGTCTCGACGCGCAGCTGCTCGACCTGCGCGCTGCGGTCGGAGACCTGGTTGTTGAGCAGGACCCAGACGGCCGCGACGAGGACGAGGGCCGTCATCGCGCCGAGCAGCCCGTAGACCGCCCCGCCGGAGCGGTCGCCGCCGCGGCGCGCCTCGACGGGGATGAGGTTGACGGCCTTCATCGGGTCTGCTCCTCGACGGCGAGGCCGGCCGCGACCGCCACACGCTCGGGCTCGACGCCGTCGAGCGCGCCGGGGCGCGCCTCCTCGACGACGCCCGCCACGACCTCGAGGCCGACGTTTGCCCCCAGCTCGGCGGCGAAGCCCTCCACCGCGACCGCGGGCCCGGTCAGCACGGCGCGCTGCACGTCGAGCGCCTCGTTCTGCGCGCGGTAGTAGTCCAGTGAGTTGCGGGCCTCGTCGGCGACCCGGCGCGCCCCGTCGGCGAGCACGCTGCGCGCCTCGCGGACGATCGTCTCGTCGCCGTCGACGTCGTCGGTCGGCCGCTCCAGGCCCACGTAGGTGAGCCACTGGCGCGCGTGCTCGAGCGTGAGCCCGCAGCGCTCGGAGAGATCTCCCGCCATCCCCTCGAACCCGCCGGCGACCACCCGGGTGAACAGACAGGTCGTCCCCTGGGCCACAGCGATGTTGGTGAGCCCGCCGACGTTCATGTAGAGGGTCGCCGAGTCGTCGGTGGCCAGCGCGCGGATCATGGCGAAGGCGGAGAGGTCGATGCCGACCGGGCGCAGGCCGGCGCGCTTGGCCGCGACGACCATCCGGTCGATCATGTCGCGCCGGGCGGCGACGAGCACCACGCGGGTGCGCGGCCCCTCGGGACTCGCGACCGGCCCCATGACCTGGAAGTCGAGCACCGCCTGGTCGATGGGCATGGGAAGCAGCTCGCCGGCCTGGAAGCGCACGGCCGCCTCGAGCTCGGAGCCCTCCAGCGGCGGAAGGTCGATGGTGCGCACGACGATGCGCTGGTTGGCCACCCCGAGGCGGACCTGGCGGGGAAGCTTGGCCTCGCGGAAGAAGGTCTTCAGCGCGTCGCCGAGGGCCTCGACGTCGACGACCTCGCCGTCGCGGACGATGCCGGGGCCGAGCGCCGCGGTGGCGGCGCGCTCGACGGCCATCGAGCCGGGACGGACCTCGGCCGCAGCCAGGTGGCTGGGCTCGATCTCGAGTCCGACGACTGCTCGCCGTGATGTCGCTCGTCTTGCCATTGATTGGAGGGCCGGCGGCTCGACGCTGTGCGGGCCTTGCGGGGCTGTTGCGCCGACGGTCTAGTCATCGGTCGAATGGTGCGCGCCCTTGAGCCCCCGAGAGGGCCGATGCCTTTCCGTCCAGGGGTCGACGAACGCTCTAGACGAAGGTGTCGAGGTACCAGTCGACGACCTCGTCGCCGGCCAGCAGGCCGGCCACGCCGCCCAGCGCCAGGAAGGGGCCGAAGGGCACCGCGGTCTTGCGGCCCTCGCGCGCCCCTCGGCGCACGATGATCGCGATTCCGACGATGCTCCCGGTCAGCAGGGCCACCAGCAGCGCCGGCCCGACGGCCCGCCCGAGGTAGAGGCCGAGCAGGGCGGCCAGCTTGACGTCGCCCATACCCATTCCCCGCGGATAGGCGAGCGCGGCGAGCAGGAAGAAGCCCCCGGCGACGGCGCCGGCCACGAGGTGCTCGACCGCGTGGTCGGGACGCAGGCCGACGACGAGCACGAGCCCGAGGGCCGCCCCCGGGCCGACGATCCGGTTGGGGAGGAGCCGGTGGTCGAGGTCGATGAAGGCAAGGGGAATGAGCACGGTGACCAGCGCGAGCCCGAGCCACACGTCGCGGTCGGCTCCCTCGGCGACGACAACAGCGACGTAGAGGGCGGCGGTGAGCGCCTCTACCAGCGGGTAGCGCCGCGAGATCGGCGCGCCGCACGCGTGGCACCGGCCCCGAAGGGCCAGCCACGAGAGCACCGGCACGTTGTCGCGCGCGCGTAGGGGCGTGCCGCACGACGGGCAGCGCGAGCGCGGGGTGGCCAGCGACTCGCCGCGCGGGAGGCGGTGGATGACGACGTTGAGGAAGGAGCCGACGAGCAGGCCGGCGAGCCCCGCGGCGAGGGCAGCGAGCAGCACGCGACGTGACGCTACTTCACGATCCGGGCGGGACATCAGCCGGGTCACGATCCGAGACGACTCGCATAGGCACGATTCCTGCCATCATCTGGTGAAGGCGGCGATGCACAGGAACAGGAGACGACGATGCGGACGACACTTGCCTTGGACGACGACCTGATCGCGGAGGCACAGCGCCTTACGGGGACGACCGAGAAGAGCGCTCTGGTGCGTCAGGCCCTGCGTGCCCTGATCGAGCGAGAGAGTGCCCACCGTCTGGCCAGGCTGGGAGGTAGCGAGCCCGCGCTCACGGACGCCCCCAGGCGTCGCCTCGAACCTCGGTGATCCTCGTCGACACGTCGGTCTGGATCGATCACCTCAGGGCAGGAAGCGCGGCGCTTGCGCGCTTGCTCGATCAGGGCGACGTCTTGGGGCATCCCTGGGTGGTTGCAGAGCTCGCGCTCGGCCACCTTGGCCAGCGTGAAAAGGTCATCAGGCTGCTTGCCAGCCTTCCGCAGGCCACAGTCGCGACGCCAGCCGAGGTCCTGGTTCTGATCGAGCGCCACGAGCTGTACGGAGTCGGCATCGGCTACGTCGATGCGCAGCTTCTCGCTGCGACCAAGCTCACCCCAGGCGCGACCCTGTGGACTACCGATCGGCGCCTTGTCGCCGTCTCCTCGCGTCTTGGGCAAACCTTCGATCCCGAGACCTCCGACGAGAACGGTCGGTAGGTCGGCGCAGTGTCGGCCACCCCGTTGACCGCCGGCTGATTGACGGGATGGCTCAGCGGGCCGGCGACTGGTCCCCTTGCGCAACACGACTCCTGGACTCACGTCCTACGTACGGCCACGATGCTCAGGCAAAGTGCCGGTGGCGCCGACGGTCATGTCATGAGAACCGGAAGTGGGCTCCCGCGTGCCATGTCACCGATCCCGTTTCCGACCCCCGACAGCATCTCGCGTGCGGGTCGTCGCGGCGACGAGAACCTTGCGTCGCCGAGGGCCCGTGACATCCTCCGGCGAGCACCGGCACGCCAAGCTGCGGCTGCCGGCTCGCGCTCCGAAGCCGGCTTCACCCTCGTCGAGGTGTTGGTCGCCGCTTTTCTCGTCGTCGTCGGGATCCTCGGCACGATGGAGACGATCAGCGTCGCCAACCGCGGGACGTCCAACGCGAACGCGCGGACCGGCGCGACGAACGTAGCCCGGCGTGTCGTCGAGGCGGCGCGCGCCGTGCCCGGCGGCCAGCTGACCCAGAGCACGCTCCTGGCGACCCTGAAGAGCGCCGCTCCCGACCTCCCCGAAGTGGTACCAGACCCATCGAGCTGGACCGTTCAACGCCAGGGGCAGACCTACACGATCACCCCGACCGTGTGCACCGTCGACGACCCGGGCGACGGGCTCGGGACGACGAGCGGGTCGGCCTACACGTTCTGCTCCAGCCAGTCGCCGACCTCGCCGCCAGATAGGGTCCCGGCGGACTATCAGCAGGTGAGCGTGCAGGTGGCGTGGACCTCGGCCGCCGGGAACGGAAAGGTCAAGCAGGTGGTCGACGTGCCGCTGAACGGCTCGGGGGCCTTGCCGTTCGTCAAGACCCTGACCATGACGAGCCCGTTCTCGTGCGCGACCGGCTGCCCGCCGATCACCAGTCAGGCCACGACCTCTGCCGCGTTCTCGCTCACGGCCGGCAACAGCCCGGCCTCGATGACCTGGCTCGTGGGAGGCAGCCCGATGGGCACGTGCCCACCGACGTCGTCGACATGCTCGGGATCCGGCGCCGCCTGGTCGTTCACGTGGAGCCTGGGAGCTCTAGTGAAGGACCTCAGCTCGGGGAGCCCCAACTACGGACTGTGCATAGCGGGTGGTTACACCTACGACGGCATTTACCAGGTGGGAGCAAGGGTTCAGGACGCGAACGGCCTGGCGGGCGCAGACGCCTCGATGCCGGTCGCCGTCAACCGCTGCGCGCCGATCCCGCCCCCCGGGTTCAACGCCACGGGGCGAGACAGCAAGACCTACGCCAACACCCCCACCTCCATCGATACCGAGTGGCAGGACAACCCAGAGGGCGACATCGTCGGCTACCGCGTCTACAAGGGCACGAGCACGACCTCGCGAACCCCGGTCTGCCCGGCGAACGTCTCGAGCGGACAGGTCATCGCCGTCGATGCGCCCGACCAGTGCACGGATCCCTCTCCACCGGCCTATTCGACCTCTGCGTACTACTACGCCGTCTACGCGGTCGATCGCGATCCCAGCGGCAACCTTCGCGAGGGCGCGCTCTCCTACGCCAACGTCAACACCGGCAACAGGCCGCCGAACCCTCCCGGCAGCTTCGCCCTGACGAACCAGGGGACGAACGTGGTGCTGTCCTGGACGCTGCCCTCGCCGCTCGACCCCGATTCCGGGGACGCCATCGACAGCTTCCGGGTCTACCGCAAGGACGGAACGGTCGGCGGCGCCCCCACCTATCTCGATCGCTACGACCGTGACCGCCTCCAGGCGCTCTGCAGCGGAACCAGCTGCAGCTACACGGACACCGCCACGGGGGGCACGACGCACACCTACTGGGTGACCGCGGTGGACACCAACCTGCGCGAATCGTCCTTCACGGCGGCGAAGACCGGATGAGACGGGCAGTGGACCCCGCGGGCTTCTCGCTCGTCGAGCTGCTGGTCGCGATGACGCTCATGCTCGTCGTCCTGGGCGCGGCGTTCAAGGCCCTGGAGGTCTTCGCGCGCACGACGAGCACCCACCAGCGCTACGCCGACAGCGTGAACGCCGCGCGCACGGCCGTGGACCGCCTCACGCGTGAGATGCGCAACGCGACCGCCTACCAGACCTCGAGCAACCCGAGCTCGACGGCGGTCCTCGTCGCCCAGCCGTCCGATCTCGCCTTCAAGGCTGTGGATCCCTCCGGAGGACCGACCTCCGGCAACACCTACGGGGTTCAGACGGTGCGCTACTGCCTGCCCGCCTCGGGCAGCGCTCTCTACCGCCAGACGAAGGCCGGGGCGGTCACGCCGGGCAGCGCGTGTCCCGACGCGACCTGGAGCGGCGGGATCGTCGCTCAGAGCATCGTGAACGGCTCGCGCATGCCCTTCACCTACGGCGGTGAGACGGGTGGACCGATCACCTCCCTGTCGGTCGCGCTCTACGTCGACGACGATCCGGCCGAGCTGCCCAAGGAGATCCTGCTTCGAAGCGGCGTGTTCCTGCGCAACCAGAACCGGCCGCCGAAGGCGGTGTTCACCGCCCTTGCCTCCTCGGGCGGGCACGTCACCCTCAACGGCTCGGCTTCGAGCGACCCCGACGGCAACCCCTTGACCTACACGTGGCAGGACGGCTCGACGACGATGCCCCAGACCGGACCGGTCGTCGACTACGTCGCGCCCGCCAGCGGCGCCCGAACGTTCACCCTGACCGTCACGGACGGCGGGGGGCTGACCGACACGTCGACCACGGCGGTCACGGTCCAGTCATGAGGCGGCACGGGCAGGAGAACGGGTCGGCTCTCGTGGTGGCGCTCGTCATCATGACCGTCATACTCTCGCTCGGGCTCGGCGTGATGAAGTTCGCCGACGTGACCCAGCGAAAGTCGGGCGACGAACGAGTCAGGGAGACGGCCTTCAACCTCACCGAAGCCGTCCTGAACAACCAGGCGTTTCTGCTCTCCAACCGCTGGCCGGCCTTGCCATCGTCCGCCTACCCGAGGTCTTGCACCAACGGTTCGGCGCTGAGCGGCTGCCCGAGCACGACGGCACTGACCCAGAGCTTCGCCGGCACGGACTTCCGCTTCGGAGCGAGCTGGACGGTCACCGTCCGCGACGACCTCGACCCGATCGACCCGACGAGTTGCACGCCGACGAGCACGCGTTGTTATTACACGAAATCGACGCTGGACACGACCGCGTGCAACGGCATGCTGCCGTGCACCTGGGACTCCAATGGAGACGGCCTGCTCTGGGTCCGGGCCCAGGGGACCATCGCGGGTCGAACCAGAACGCTCATCGCCCTCGTCCGGCAGAGCCAGAAGCGCGTCGCACCGCCCCGCAGCGTGATAGTCGCCGGCAAGTTCACGACCACGAACACCGGCCGGAAGACAGTCGTGGACGAGAAGGGATGCCAAGCCAAGAACAAGCCAGCGGCTACGTGCAACACGACAGACCCGGCTCCGATCGTCGTCCGTTGCACGACTTCGACGCCGGCGACGAGCGGTGACGCCTGCCTCGGCTATCGCGCGGAGCAAGTCGCTCCGAACAATTACCAGACCGGATATACGAGCCCGGTCTTCGACACGAGCACGCTCGACAACATGCGCACCTACGCCAAGCAGGCCGGCTCCTACTACAACGGGACCTGCCCTGGCGTCAGCGCCCTGAGCGGCTCCCTGGTGTTCGTCGAGGGGGCGAGTTGCAGCTACAACGGCGGCGCGGCGAACTCCGCCGCCTCACCCGGAGTTCTCGTGGTCAACCAGGGGACTCTCAGCCTGGGCGGAAACTTCTCCTACTATGGCCTGATCTACATGGCCAACAACCTCCCGTCGCCGCAGAACGCCGGCAACCTCGTCATGCTCTCGGGCACGGCTTACGTCCAGGGTGCCATCCAGGTCGAGGGCAGCGGCGGAGTCAGCGCCGGGTCGAGCGGCCTCAACATCAGCTTCGACCCCAAAGCGATCGCCTCGATCCCCGTGGCCGGCGGAGGCGTCGCCCTTGCGCCGAACAGCATCCGCGAGCTGCCGCAGAGCCAGTAGTCTGGCCCCAACGACGGACTGCCCTGGACGCCTGGGCGATCGCCCCGGGCGCGAGAGCGCGCACGGCGAGCCAAGCGGCGAGCGGGACGCTCCACGCGAGGTAGGAAAGCGACTGGAGATCGGCGCCGGCGACGTCGGGCACTTCCTGGAAGGTCACCCACGCCAGCACCGTCGCCACCAGCGAGATCACGGGCGGCTCCCGCTGAGCAAGTCCCTCCCACGCCGTCAGACACAGGAGGAAGGGCACCGCGTAGTAGACGTTGTTCCACGGGTCGAGCAGGCAGCGCACGAGGAAGATCAGCGCGAGCAGGAGCAGCGCGTCGAGCCGGCGATCGTGCGACCGGCGCCACCACAGGACCGTGAGCGCGATCGCCGCCAGGACGATGAGTGGGCGGGTGAGGCGCGAAAGCCACACGGGGCCGCCCGGTAGCCCGAGGCTTGACCTGCCCATCGATTCCGCGGACCACCTCGCCGTGGCGCCCGACGAACCACCACGCCTGCCATGGCTGGAAGATCTGGCTCGTCTGCGTCACGGCCTGGTTGGCCGAGACGAAGCGCTCGTGGTCGAGCGCCGCGATGGGCGCCATCACGACCGCTGCCACCGCCCCGGTGATGACCAGCGTGCGCACGCGCCGGCCGTCCGCGAGCGCAACCACCGCGGGGATCGCGAGCACCGCCCACGGCTTGCCCGCGACGGCGAGGCCGGTGAGCACGGCGGCCAGCGCCGGCCGCCGCGCGACCCGGCCAGCGCGGCGCCGGCGCACAGAGCGCTCACGAGGAGCTCCTCGGGTGCCCGAGCTCCATCCAGTGCGCGCAGCTCGATCGGGTTGGCAGCGATGAGTCCTATCGCGGTGCCCCAGGCGATCGCCGCTCTGCCGGCGAGCGCATACGCACCGCGACGACGACTGCGAGGTCCCCCTACGGCCGCAAGGCAAGGCACGGCGAGCGTGCGGTAGACGGCGAGGTCCCCTCCTCCCAGCCGAGAGGCGGCGAGCGCGAAGGGAGCGCGCATCAGAAGCGAGCCCCCGTAAGCGGGAATGAGGGCCGCGAAGGCCTTGAGGTCCCCGCGGACGAGCACGTCGACCGCGAGGCGGGCCTCGTCGTCGTAGTCGTTCCAGGCGAACCCGTAGAGGCCGAGCCAGGCGAGGGCTGCGAGCCCGAGCGCGGCGACGGCAGCGGGAAGAGGGACCAGGCGAAGGCGCTCGATCACGGGGCTTGCATCGGCACCGGGGCGTCGCGGCTCAAGCCGTGCCGGCGTAAGACGGTCGGCGTCCGGTGGCGCCTACCAGCTGCCGTCGCTCGGGCAGGCGCCGGCGCCCCTCGGGCTGCACGTACGCACGTCGCTGCCGTTGCGCTGGTGGATGAACGTGAAGACCCCGCCCGACTTCGAGGTGGCCTCGATGGTGACCCTCTGGGTGTTGCCGCTCACCGATGTGACCCTGGAGTCGGTGAGCGACTTCTCGATCGCTTGCAGGCCCGCGATGTCGACGTCGTAGGTTTCGCTGTCGACGTAGTAGGTATCGGCCGCCGTCGCCGCCGTGCGGGCGTCGGATTTCGCCGCGGCATCCTCGGCCTTGGTCTTCTGGCTGAAGAAGGAGGGCAGGGCGATCGCCGCGAGGATGCCGACGATCAGGCCGACGACGAGGAGCTCTATGAGGGTGAAGCCCGATTGGCCGGCGCAGCGGGCTCTGAGGGGGGAGGCCATAGCGAGTTCCTTATCGTCCGCTGGCCGTCGCCACTTGAGCACGGCCGGCGTTGTTGTGACCGTGAAGTCACCCCGGAACGCACGACGGGCGGGCCAATGGCCCGCCCGTCGTGTTGGCTTGGGGTGTGTGGATGGTGTGAGCAGTGGTGACTACCACTTGCCGCTCTTCGGGCAGGCGCCCTTGCCCAAGGGCGTGCAGGTGCGGGTCACCGCGCCTGTCGCGAGGCGGTTGATCGTGAACGTGTTGGTCGACTTGGACTCGGCGGTTACCGAGAAGGTCGTGGCGGTGCCGACGACCGTCTTGAGCGTGGAGCCGACGAGCGACTGCTCGACGCCTTCCAAGTCAGCCTGCACATTTGTGTAGGCGTTCTCGTTGGTGAAGTACGTCTCCTGCGCTGTCTGGGCGGTACGAGCGTCGGTCTTGGCCTCGGCGTCCTGAGCCTTCTGACGCTGAGAGAGGAACGACGGAATGGCGATCGCGGCAAGAATGCCGATGATCAAGACGACGACCAACAGCTCGATGAGCGTAAAGCCGGATTCGTCCGTGGCGCGCTGGCGCAGCCTGTAGAGCATGAGTGAACCCTCCTTGTGGATTCCATTGGGCCTATGAGCGCCAGACCCTCGGTCTTCCGTGAACCGTGGGTCGCAGCGCGCCCCCCGGTGGCAACCCGGCTTCCTCCATCCCGACGGCCTGTTCGGCCGGCGAGCGGAGGTCCCTGGCTTTGCGTCCCGCCCTCACGAGCGGTTTGCCTTTGGCACCTCAGCTCTGGCACCACGACTATCGTCCGGTGCCCCCGGTGGCTTGAGCCGCGGAGCGCCGACTGGATGCAAATCTGGACGTGTGTTGCAGCGCTAGCCTCCAGCGGATCCCCAGTCGCCGAATCCTCATCGTCCTCAGCGTGCTCCTCGCGGCGCTCGTCGTGGGCGCGTCGCTCGAGGCGGGTGGTCGAGATGAGCGAACGGCGACGCGGCCGACCACGCCACCGACCGGCGGCTCGCCCCCCACCCGGACGATCTCCCGGAGCATCGCCGCGACCTCACCGAGGCCTCCCACCATTCGCGCGCGCGCGGGTGACATCGTCAAGCTCGCGATCGTCTCGAGCGCGACCGGCACGGTGACGCTCGACGGCTACGACCGCATCGAGCCCGTCGGACCTCAGTCGCCGGCCCGCTTCTCGTTCATCGCCGAGCGAGCCGGCTCGTTCCCGGTTCGCCTCCGCCAGAGCCCGGCTGCCGCTGAGGGCCCGCGCGAAGGGCCGCAAGGCCGCCGGATAGGACTTCTCGTCGTCGAAAAGGAGGCCCCGGAGGGCTGACCACCGCGCGCTCAACCGCTCGGGGGCGGAGAACGAGCCGCAGCGACGCGCCCGCGAACCAGACTAGCTTCTCGCGCAGCCCAGCTAGGAAAACCGCGCAGCGAGTCTGGGATGACGAGCCTGCCCGTGACCTGGTCATCGTGGGCAATGCGCGCCTCGGCCGCCGGAACTTCGTCGCGATGGAGATCGTCAAGCACGCCGACTGGGGCCAAACCGCACCGCGTGCACCATCACCGCGACTGGCGCGCCCTGCAGGCTCCGCGCGTCGTCGCCAGGACGATGTCGTGCGGTCCCTCGCTCCGCGCCCTTGTGAGCGACAATGGGCGATCCCGACCCTCTTTGAGCTGGCCCTCAGCCTCGGCGAGACCTGGCGGGGTCGTAGGCCAGGGCGACCGCGGGCCTCTACCGGTCATTCCTCGGGCGGAAATAGACCGTCCGCGAGGCCGGCTCCCCCGCGCAGTTGTGTTGCCATCAGCTCGTGCTTGCGGCGCTCGACCAAGAAATGGTCGATGTCGCGATCGGACATGCCCGGCATGGCAGACTGATGTCGTGAGCACGCACATCAGACTAAGCGGCGAGTTGTCGGGGGACTACCTCATCGACGAGGTCTTGGACGACGGCCGCATCGTGCTGCGCCCAGACACGAGCGCGGCCGGTATTCGTCAGCGCGCTGGACTTGCGCCGGTGACCGAAGAGGAGTTCGAGCAGGCGTTCGGTCATCTGCCCACCGACGGCGAGGGGTAGGCGGTGCCTGCATCGCGTGGGGGCGCTGCAGGTCCGCGCGTCCATTTCGACAAGCTCGCGTTCGCCGAAGACGTTTCGCATGCGACGGCAGCCGGGCGCCGCGTCGCGCTGGATACGCGCCGTCAACTCGAGCGTGACCGGATCGACGTCGGCACGCTGCTGCGCTGCCAACGACACGGCCGCGACGGAACACGACTTGAGCGCTGCGTGAAGCTCCATCTGCCTTCTCCCGGTGGAGCGTGGCGCATGGTCTTCGAGATCACGCACGATCCTTCCACCGGCGAGCTCGTTCTGGCGTACCTCGCCTTCGGCCTCGGTCACCCGGGCAAGCCATGGCACCCATCGGCGTATCAGGTCGCTCACCAACGCCTGCACCCTGACGAGTAGCTGCTCGGAGTTTCGAGTGGATTCTCGAACCTCCCACGCTCCACCTGAGTGGATGTCGAACCGCATCCTCCCGGCCCGCGAGGTAGCCGCAGGTCAGCGCCCACCCCGTACGCTCCCGCGGCGTGTCGCCCCCTCTGACCCGTCGCGAGCTCGCGTTGCTCGCCATCGGTGCGCTCGCGGTGGCGGTGGCGATGCACTGGCCGCTCGTCCTCCATCTCGGCGAGGACGTGCCCAAGGATCTGGGCGATCCCCTGTCGCAGGCATGGCAGGTGGCCTGGGGAGGCCACGCGCTGGCCACCCAGCCGCTCGACTTCTTCCAGTCCAATCAGTTCTGGCCGTTGCGCGACAGCCTCGCGTTCTCCGACGCGCTGATCGGCTACGCCCCGGCGGGGATGGTCGGCGAGGGCTTCGCGGCCGCCATCGCGCGCTACGACGTGCTCTTCCTCTTCGCCTACGCCCTCGCATTCGCGGGAGCCCACCTGCTCGGCCGCGAGCTGGGGCTGGGACGGCTGCCGGCCGTCGCGGCCGGCGCCGCCTACGCGTACGCGCCGTGGCGCCTCGAGCAGGACGGGCACATGCACGTCATCTCGAGCGGCGGAATTCCGCTGTCGCTCTTCCTGCTCGTCCGCGGCTACCGGCGCGGGCGTCCCGGGCTCGTCGTCGCCGGCTGGACGGTTGCCGCCTGGCAGCTCTCCATCGGGTTCTCCCTCGGCCTCCAGCTCGCGTATCTGATTGGCGCGCTCGGCGCCGGGTGGGCGCTGTGGTGGTGGCGGCGCAGGCCGCGCCCGCGGCTCGACCGGCGTCTGGCCGTCGGCACCGCGGCCGGCGTGCTGGTGTTCGCGGCCACCGCGGTCGTCCTTTCCCGCCCCTACCTCCGGGTCGTCGACGCCCACCCCGAGGCGCAGCGCTCCGCCGCGACCGTCGCCGACTACTCGGGGCCGGTGTGGGAGCTCCTGGTCGCCCCGGGCGAGAACCTCGTATGGGGCCCCGCGACCGCGCCGCTGCGCGAGCGCCTCAACGCGGTGCCCGAGCAGACGCTCTTCCCGGGGCTCACGATCCTCGCGCTCGCGCTCGCCGGCCTGCGCGCCGCCGCCTACGGTCGGCGCCTACGGCTGGGCCTGGGCGCCGGAGCCGCGCTGCTCACCGCCCTTGCCCTCGGATTCCCCGACGGCTGGGCGCGGTGGCTGACGCCCTACTGGTACCTCTACGAGCTCGCGCCGGGGTGGTCGGCGATCCGCGTTCCGGGCCGCATGCTGACCCTCCTGACCCTGGCGTTGGCGCTGCTGGCCGGAGCGGGGGCACAGCGAGCTCTCGCTCGCGTGGAGCGGCGCGGCGGAAAGGAGCCTCCGCGGCCCGGGCCCCGCGCGGCCGGCGAGCGCTCCCGGCGGCTCGCTCCACCCGCGGCCAGCAAGCGCGACAAGCGTCCCGCTCCACGCACGACCGGGAAGAGCCCCGGGCGTTCGGCTCCGCGAGCGGCCGGCGTAGCGCTCGTCGCCCTGATTCTCCTCGAGGGATCGGGGTGGGACCTCGACGGGCTGCGCCCCAAGGGGCCGGCGCACCCCACCGTGCCGACTCCGCCGCCGGGCCAGCTCGCCGCGCCGGCCCCGATGCTGCACCTGCCGACCGAAGCCGACGACAATCGCCGCTACCTGATCTGGTCGACCGAGGGCTTTCCCGAGATGGTCAACGGACGGTCGAGCTTCATGCCGCGCCAGTTCGCGGAAGTCCGCCGCGCCACCGCGCGCTTTCCCGACGCGTCCTCGACGGCGTTCCTGCGGCGGCTGGGCGTCCGCACCGTGATCGTGCACCTGGACCGGCGCGACGGGCCCCCGCCGCCGCCGGGCCTCGGGCTAGAGCGCGAGGTCCGTGGCCGGATCGCCCTCTACGACCTCGCTCCTGCTGCTTGCGCCCGACCCGAGCCACGCGACTCGGGGTGACCGGCCGGCCCGCCCCGGGGCCAGCGCGCGAGCGGGCATCCCTGCGCGCAGCGACGCGCAGGCAAGCGCCCCGAGGCCGGCGGCGACGCCGGTGAGCACGAGGGCAAGCTCGGCCCAGTTCCCCAGCAGCGCCGCATCCCCCCACGGGGCGGGCCCGACCGCCGCGATCGCTCCCCACGCGAGCACCGCGCGGACGCCCCAGGCGAGGTCGGCGCGGACGTCGATCCCCTCGGTGGCACGGGCCGCACAGGCGAGCGCGGCCGCAACGAGGACGAGCAGCGGCGCGACCGCAAGCCAGCCTGTCAGCCCGAGCGGCACCAGCGGCGTGTTCACGAAGGTCGCCTCGAGCGCGCGGTGCACCCACTCCCCCACGTCGTCGTCGCCGATCAGGGGATAGGTCGCCGTGGCGAGCAGCATGGTCAGGACCGAGGGCACCGCGAGGCCGAGCGTGACCGCCGGCATGCGCCGGATCGCCAGCCCCAGCCCGACGCACAGGAACGGGAGGGCAGGGGTGAGGAAGCGCGGGCCGGGCGATCCTCCGCCGAAGGGCAGCCAGTAGCCGGCGTCGTAGACGAGGAAGGCAACAGCCACCGCGGCGATGGTCCGCGCCTCGGCGCGGCGGCCGCGGCGGTAGAGCAGCCAGATGCCGGCGATCGCCGCCACCAGGACGGGGCTTATCACCAGCAGGCCGCGCGAGGAGAACAGGAGCTCGAGTGCGACGTCCGGCCGCGGAAGGCCGATGCCGAAGAAGCCCCCCTCGTTGAGCCCCAGCGTCCAGTGACCGGTGAACCCCTGGTCCTTGACGGCGTCGTCGTAGGAGAGATGGGTGAGATCTCCGTAGGCCCACTGGTTGTAGAGCAGCAGCGGAGCGATCCCGGCCGCGACGCCGGCCGAGTAGGCGACCCCCCGGGCAAGAAGCCCCGTCCGCGAGATCGCGTAGCAGCCCACGATCGCGCCGGCGATCGCCAGCGGGTACTCCGTCGTGACCGCCAGCCCCGACAGCAGCCCCGCTGCGAGCACCCATACAAGGCGCTGGGGCCCGTCGCGCTCGCGCCACAGCAGCGCGAAGGCCGCAAAGGCCAGGAGCGCCGAGAGCATGTGGCCCATGAGCTGGGAGGCGAAGACCATGATCAGCGTGCCCGAGCCGAGCAGGACGGCGGCGGCCGTCCCCGTTCCCGGGCTGACCCGCTCGACCACGGTGCGGACGGCCAGCAACAGGAGGACCGCTGGAAGCACGGATCCCAGCAGGCCCAGGGCCCACACCATCGGCGCCTCGCCCTCGACCTCGCTGCGCACGCTTCGCGCGCGGCCGGCGTCGTATCCGTAGTCGTGGGTGATCAGGCCCTTGTAGGCCCAGCGGCTCTCTCCGCTGCGCCGTGCTGCCCGCGCGACGTCGCGCGACGCCTCGGGCGCCCCCAGCGCCGCCAGGCCCCTGTAGAGCGGCAGCACGACGAACGGCAGGCCGGGTGCCTTGACCGAGTAGAAGCGCTCGTCTGTCCACGCCTTGTCGCGCGTCTCCCAGTGGTAGCGGTCGATGCTCGCCGTGCCGTCGGAAAGCGACTTCACCAGGGCGTAATAGGAGGTCTGCGCCCAACCCAGGGCCTGCATGACCAGAGCCCACGCGAGAGCCAGGAGCACGAGGGCCAAGATCCCGCGCCGGCGCCCGGGCGCCACGGTGTCGCTCGTCGGGCCCCCCATCGCTCCGGCCAAGCTACCAGTGCGACAGGAGAGCTTGTGAAGCCGGTGTTGCACCCGAGGCCGGGGGCGCAGCGGCGGCGCTAGGTCACATCACCGCGAGCCAGACGTAGTAGCCCACCGGGACCGTGAAGAGCACCGCGTCCAGGCGGTCGAGCGCGCCGCCGTGAGCGCCGAAGAGCCGGCCGGTGTCCTTGATCTCCACGTCGCGCTTGACCAGCGACTCGAAGAGGTCTCCCACCGGCGCCGCGAGGGCGACGCCGAGGCCGATGAGCAGCGCCTGCCCGCCGCTCAGCCAGTCCTGGTAGAGCCCGGCGGCCCACGTGGCGGCGATGGCGAAGACGAAGCCGAAGGCCAGGCCCTCGAGCGTCTTGTTGGGAGATATGCGAGGAGCCAGCGGCCGCCGCCCGAACGCCCGGCCGCCGAAGTAGGCGCCGGTGTCTCCGACGAAGGTGCCGACGAGGACGTCGACGAGGACGCCGTTGCCGTGCGCCGCCTCCCGGAGCAGGATGGCGTGGGCGATCGCCAGCCCGATCCACCAGAACCCGAGCAGGGTCACCGACATCGCCAGCGTCGGCTGGTCGCTGACGGGCCGCAGGACGGTGAACGCGAAGACGACCGGCACGAGGGCGGCCGCGATCAGGACGAGCTGGAACTGGTCGCCGTAGAGCGCCGCGAAGGCAAGCGCGATCAGGCCGAGGAAGCCCGCGATCTTCACCGGGCGGACGTCGGCGAGCATGGTGTAGAGCTCGTGCAGGCAGATCAGCCCGAGAGCGATCGCCCCGAGGGCGAAGATGAGCCCGCCCTGGGCGATGATGAAGATCGCGAAGGCGATGGCCGGTACCGCCGCGAGGATCCGCGCGCGCAGCTCCGAGCGCCGGCGGCCGCGGCGCCGGGGAGGCGGCCGCCGGCGGCGCCCGGGACCCGCAGGCGCGCGGCGAGCGCGCGGAGGAGCCGGCGACATCAGCGCCCGCCGAACCGGCGGCGGCGGGCGTCGTACTCGGCCAGCGACGCCTCGAAGGCCGCGCGCGAGAAGTCGGGCCACAGCTCGTCGCGGAAGACGAGCTCCGAGTAGGCCGAGTGCCACAGGAGATAGTTGGAGAGCCGCTGCTCACCGCTGGTGCGGATGATGAGATCGGGGTCGTGCATGTCCGGTGCGTAGAGATGGCGGCGGAAGTCCTCCTCGGTGCCGCCCTCGAAGCTTGAAGCCGCATCGACGATCTCCGCCCGCCCGCCGTAGTTGAACGCCACGAAGAGGGTGATCCGGGCGTTGGCGCCGGTAAGCGACTCCGCCCACTCCATGCGGCTGAGCAGGTCCGGCGCGACCCCCTCCCGGCGGCCGATGAAGCGCATGCGCACCCCTTCGTCGTGGAGCTCGGGGGTCTCGCGATCGATGCGCTGAGCGAACATCGCCATCAGCGCGTCCACCTCCTCGGGCGGGCGCGACCAGTTCTCGGTCGAGAACGAGTAGACCGTGAGCTCTGAGAGCCCGAGGTCGACCGCGTCGCGCAGTCGGGCCTTGACGGCGTCGGCCCCCGCCTGGTGGCCGGCCACGACCGGCAGCCCGCGCTGCTGCGCCCAGCGTCCGTTCCCGTCGGTGATGATGGCGACGTACCGGGCCCGCCCGGGCTCGCGATCGCTCACACCTCGAGGATCTCTGCTTCCTTGGCCCTGAGCAGCGCGTCGAGCTCACCCACGTTGGCGTCGGTGAGCTTCTGCAGCTCTGACTCGGCGCGGTGCTCCTCGTCCGACCCCGTCTCCCCCGAGTCGCGCAGCTCGCGGAGGTCGTGCATGACGTCGCGCCGGACGTTGCGAATCGCCACCCGGCCCTCCTCGGCGATTCCGCGGACCACCTTGACCAGCTGCCGGCGGCGCTCCTCGGTCAGCTCGGGGATGGTGAGGCGGACGAGCTTGCCGTCGTTGGACGGGGTGAGCCCGAGGTCTGACTCCATGATCGCCTTCTCGATGGACTTGATCGAGGACTGGTCGTAGGGCTGGACCGTGAGCAGGCGGGCCTCGGAGGCCGATATCTGCGCGAGCTGCTTGAGCGGCGTCTGCGCGCCGTAGTAGTCGACGTTCACGCGGTCGAGCAGGGCCGGGCTCGCACGGCCTGTGCGCACGGAGCCGAACTCGTGCCGGATCGCCTCCACCGACTTGGTCATGCGCTCGCCTGCGTCCTTCAGGAGGTCATCGATCACTTGAGCTCACCAGCGTTCCGACCCGTTCGCCGCAGACTATCTTGGCGATGTTCGCCTCGTCGTCCATGTTGAAGACGTAGATCGGAAGCCCGTTCTCCATGCACACCGTCAGCGCAGTGGCGTCCATCACCCGCAGCTGGCGCTGGAGCGCATCCATGTAGGTGACGGTGGGCAGGAAGGCCGCCGAGGAGTCGAGCGCGGGGTCGGCCGTGAAGACGCCCTCGACCCCGTTCTTGGCCATGAGGATCGCCTCCGCGTGGATCTCGGAGGCCCGCAGGGCGGCGGCGGTATCGGTCGTGAAGAACGGATTGCCCGTGCCCGCCGCGAAGATCACGACCCTGCCCTTCTCCAGATGTCGGATCGCCCGCCGCCGGATATAGGGCTCGGCGACCTCCTGGACCTCGATCGCCGACTGGACGCGGGTGTTCGCCCCCTCCTTCTCGAGCGCGTCCTGCAGGGTCAGCGCGTTGAGCACCGTCGCGAGCATCCCCATGTAGTCGGCGGTCGCGCGGTCCATCCCCTGAGCCGCGCCGCGAAGGCCGCGGTAGATGTTGCCCGCCCCGACGACGATCGCGACCTCGACGCCCTGCGCGCGCACGCCCGCGATCGCCCAGGCGATCGCGGTCACCCGCTCGGGATCGGTCCCGTAGGAGAGGTCGCCCATGAGCGCCTCTCCCGAGAGCTTGAGGAGGATGCGCTCGAAGACCGGCTCCCGCAGAGGAGCTACACCGCCTGACATCGCTCCGCCTCGCGCTCCGCCCATGTCGAGCGCACCCGTGCTACTCCCCGACGTTGAACCGTGCGAAGCGGCGGATGACGACGTTCTCGCCGGTCTTGGCCGAGAGCTCGATCCGCAGCTCCTCGATCCGCTTTCCCCCGTACTTGTCCTCGTTGACGTGGACCTGGTTGAGCAGGACGACGTCCTGGAGCCACTTCTTGAGCTTACCCTCCGCGATGCGGGGGCGGATGTGCTCGGGCTTGTCGGCCGCCTGCTCCTCGAAGATCCGCAGCTCGGCCTGGCGCGCGTCGTCTGGAACCTCGTCCTCGGTGACGTAGAGCGGGTTGGCGGCGGCCACGTGGAGCGCGACGTCTCGTGCGAAGGCAACGAAGTCCTCGTTGCGCGCGACGAAGTCGGTGTTGCAGTCGACCTCGACGAGCACCCCGATCTTGCCCGTCGCGTGGATGTAGCTCTGGACGGTCCCCTCGGTCGCCTCGCGTCCTGTGAGCTTTGCGGCGCCCGCCTGACCCTTGACCCGCAGGATCTCGATCGCCTTCTCGACGTCCCCCCCGGACTCGGCCAGCGCCGTCTTGCAGTCCATCATCCCGGCGCCCGTGCGATCGCGCAGCGCCTTGACCTCGCCGGCGGTGATCTGTGCCATCGTCGCTACTCCTCGTCGGCGGCTTGGGGGGAGGTCTGGGCCTGGGGGTCGGGCTTGGCGGCGTCGGGGTCGCGCCCCGGCGTGTCGGTGGGATCGGCGGGGACCTCGGGGACGCCGCCCTCGGTCTCCATGCGGTCGACCTGCTGCGCCGCCTGGGCGACCTCGGCCTCTGCCTCCTGGCCGCCTCCTCCGCTCGCTTCGTCGCGCTCCGTTAGCGGGCCGCGGACGAGCGTCTCCTCCGGGGAGACGTCGGGCGCGGGGTCCTGCGCCTGGCTCTGCGGGGCAGCCGCGGGCGCCGGGGCGGGTGCAGCGGGCTCCTGCGGGGCCGACGCCGGCGCCGGGGCCCGGGCAGCCGCCTCCTGTGGCGCGGCCTCCTGCGCCGCCTGGTCGGCCGCGGCCTTCGCGGCCGCCTCCTCGGCCTCCTGGCGCGCGTGCTCCTCGGCCTCTCGCCGCGCCTGCTCCTCGGCCTGACGCCTGGCCTGCTCCTCGGCCTCGCGGCGCGCGCGCTCCTCCTCGGCGCGGAACACCGCCCGTCCGTCCGCTGCGACATCGCCGATCGCGTGGGTGATCAGCGCACACGAGCGGATCGCGTCGTCGTTGCCGGGGATGACGTAGGTGACCCCGTCGGGGTCGCAGTTCGTGTCCACCAGGCCGATGATCGGGATGCGCAGACGCTGGGCCTCGCGCACCGCGATGGCCTCCACCTTGAGGTCGATGATGAACACGGCGTCGGGCACGCGCTGCATGTTCTTGACCCCGCCCAGGTTGGCCTGGAGCTTGATCAGGTCGGCCTCGGCCGCCATGCGCTCACGCGTCGGCAGGAGCGCGAGCTGGCCCTGCTCGGCGTAGCCCTCGAGCTCGTGGAGGCGCTTGATGCGCAGGTTGATCGTCTGGAAGTTGGTCAGCAGGCCGCCCAGCCAGCGATGGTTGACGTAGGGCATGCCGGCCTTCTCGGCGACCTCCTTGACGCCGTCGCGGGCCTGCTTCTTGGTTCCCACGAAGAGAACCGAGCCGCCGCGGTGGGCGATCTCCGAGGTGAACTGCTGGGCCTGCTCGATCAGCCGCTCGGTCTTGAGCAGGTCGATGATGTAGATGCCGCTGCGCTCGCCGTGGATGAACCGGCGCATCTTCGGGTTCCAGCGGCGCGTCTGGTGGCCGAAGTGCACGCCGGCCTCCAGCAGCTCCTTGATGCCTACTTGAGCCACGGATGCTCCCTTGTCTTCGAAACGGGGGGTTCGCAACCGGGCGCCCGGCGGACTCGGACATGCCGAGCAGGGCCGGCGGACGGACCCGGAGGGGTCGGAGATGGTTTGGCGCTGAGTGTACTGCGCCCTGCGCCGGCCTTCTGGTGGGGCAGGTTTCCGGACCAACCCGCAAGTTTCCGGGTCGGCCTTCGTTTCAGGGTGTGCGGGCCGGCCCCCTTCCCCTACCTCCGGTGGTTCGGTCCGCCGCATGCGGGGTGTCTCCCTCTTCCCTACCTCCGGGAAACCCCCCGCGACGCGCGGCGAGGCGGCTTTTGGACGGGCCGCCTCGCCCGCGTCTATCCGGTCCCGCCGTCCTCGCCCCGCGCCGCGCGCTCGAGGGCCGCCACGA
This sequence comes from Solirubrobacterales bacterium, assembly GCA_038199375.1. Taxonomy (GTDB): domain Bacteria; phylum Actinomycetota; class Thermoleophilia; order Solirubrobacterales; family Solirubrobacteraceae; genus JBBPZA01. The sequence continues at coordinate 43,509 of JBBPZA010000129.1, forward strand.
GGTCGCGGGGAAGCGGAGAGACGACCTCGACGGGCTCGCCGGTCTCGGGATGCGCGAACGCGAGGCGCGCCGCGTGGAGGAACTGACGCTCGAGGCCGTAGAGCCCCGCGGTGCCGTAGTCGGGGTCGCCAGCCACGGGATGGCCGATGGCGAGGAAGTGCGCGCGGATCTGATGGGTGCGGCCCGTCTCCAGCGCGACGCGCAGCAGCGTGGAAGCCGGCAGCGCGCGCTCGAGCTCGAAGTGCGTGCGGGCCTCGCGGGGCTCGGCGGTCTCGGTGGAGACGAGCGTGCGCGCGCGCCGGTCGCGGCCGAGCGGCGCGTCGATCGTGCCGGTGCGGGCGGGAGGGCGGCCCTCGACCAGCGCGACGTACTCGCGCGCCACCCGCCGCTCACGGATGGCCTTGCGGAGCGCGCGATGGGACGCCTCGGTCTTGGCCACGACGAGCAGCCCCGAGGTGTCGCGATCGAGCCGGTGGACGATCCCCGGGCGGGCGGCGTCCTCCCCTCCGTGGGCGACCCCGACGAGCATCTGCGCCAGTGTTCCCTGGCGGTTGCCACGGGCGGGGTGCACGACAAGGCCGGCCCGCTTGTCCACCACGAGGAGATGCTCGTCCTGGTAGGGAATGGCGAGCGCTGCGCTGCGGACCGGTTCGGCGGGCGCCTTCGCCGGCTCGTCCTCGACCCACACGAGCTCGCCGCCGGAGAGCGCGCGCCGCTTGCGAGCCGGCTCGCCGTCGACGGTCACCCGACCGTCTGCCACGAGCCGCTGCGCCCGGGACCGCGAGCCCAGCGGCTCGGCCAGGAACGAGTCGAGCCGGCCCCCGGCCGCCTCAGGCGGGACGCGGATCTCCATCCGGCTCCGCTCGCTCACCGACGCCGAGCTCCCCTCGATCCGAGCTCCAATCTCCGTCGTTCCCGGCTCGCTCCCGCGCGTCACGGCCGACCTCGGCCACGTAGAGGAGCGAGAGCACCCCCACCGTGATCGCCGTGTCGGCGAGGTTGAAGGCCGGCCACAACGGCAGATCGACGAAGTCGGTCACCGCGTCGTCGCGTACGCGGTCGATCAGGTTGCCCACCGCCCCGCCCAGCAGAAGCCCGGTCGGCAGCCACAGTCCGCGCCGGCCGGCGTGCGTGGCGAAGTAGGCCAGGAGCACGACCAACGCGGCCGCGGTGAAGACGAGAACCGGCACGCGACCCTCAGCGAAGAATCCGAAGGCGATGCCCCGGTTGCGGACGTTGACCAGGTCGATCCCGAGGAACACGTCCTCGCGGTCTCCGCGGGCGATCGCCGAGCCGACCCATGCCTTGGTGAGGCGGTCGGCCGCGATCACGATGACCATCACCCCCGCGGCCCGGCCCCAGGCCCGGGCCCGGGCCCTCACGGTCACTACAGGCTCGCAACCGCGGTCGCGATCAGCCCGCCCCCGATCTGGAGGACGAGCAGCGCCACGATCGGGCTGATGTCGAGCGGGCCGATCATGGGGATGATCTTTCGGAAGGGCCGCAGGTAGGGCTCGGAGACGTCGCGCAGGAAGCCCAGCAGCCCGTTGAGGACCGTGTTGTAGGGCATGCGCACCCCCAGCGAGAAGATCAGGCTGGTGATCACGTAGGCCACGATCAGGAGCGAGTAGACGGTTACCAGGGCCTGGATGTAGCCGCCGATGTCCTCCGCCGTGACGGCGCCGAGCACGGTCACCGGTCGAGCACCGCGTCCAGCGCGTCGGCAAGGGCGACGCGCACACCGCCCCGCTCGAGCTCGAGCAGCCCGCGGGCGGTCACTCCGCCCGGCGAGGTGACCTCACGACGCACCGCGAGCGTGTCCATGCCCCGGGCGGCGATGAGCTCGGCCGTCCCGCCGACGGCAGCCACGACCATCTCGGCCGCCTGGTCGGGCGCCAGACCCCGCCGCACCCCCGCGTCAACCCACGCCTCGACGATCAGCGCGACATAGGCGGGGGCCGTGCTCATGAGGCCCATAGCGGTGTCGATCGACCGCTCCTCTACCGCGATGACCCGGCCGACGCGCCCGAAGAGCTGCAGGATCTCCTCCTCGAGGCCCGGCTCGCCGCCTCCACTGCCAAGGGCGTAGCAGAGCACGCCGCGGCGGACCTCGACCGGCGTGTTGGGGATGAACCGGAACACCGGGGCGCCCGGGTAGGCCGCGCGTACATCGGCCAGGGGCGTCGCCCCCAGGATGGAGACGATCGCCTTCGCCCGCCCGCCGATCTGTCCGGCGACCTCCGCGAGCTGCGCCGGCTTGTGGCAGAGCACGACCACGTCGGCCTTCTCGGCGACCGCCGCGTTCGACTCGAGCACCTCGCCACCGACCTCGTCGACGAGCGTCCGCGCCCGCTCCGGGACGGGATCGAAGCACACGATCGCCTCACCCCACCCACGCGCGAGCGCCCGAGCCATGTTCCCGGCGCCGATAAAGCCCACGTTCATCGCGCGCCAACCCTATCGACGCCGTCCCGAGCGGCGAGGGCCGTGCACCAAGCGGGCGCCCCGACGCCTCGGCCCTACCTCCGGTTCGTCGCCGGCGGCGGGACCCAACCCGAGCGAGTGCCTGCGCGCCATGTGGTGCTTGGCGATCCGCGGTGATCGTCCCATGAGGCGCGGGATTCGCGGCCCCTCGTCCTCATCGTCACATTCCCGGTGGGTGAACCGCCGGCGTCGAAATCGACGCAAGACCCACCCATGCACGCGATCCGCCACCGCTTCGTCACGCTGGAAGGCGTGATCCATGGGGGGCTGGTCCGCTACAGCACGGACCTGCTGCGCGTAGCCGTAGGGGCGGTGTTCCTGGGCTTCGGCCTGTTGAAGTTCTTTCCGGGCGTCAGCCCGGCCGAGAGCCTGGTGACCGCGACGACCGCCAAGCTGACGTTCGGCCTCGTGCCTGGTCGCACGGCGCTCGTCGCGATCGCTGCGCTCGAGTGCTTCGTCGGCCTGTGCATGGTCGCCAAGCGCTGGATGCGGCTGGCCATCTGGCTTCTCGCGCTGGAGTTCGTCGGCGTCCTTTCCCCGCTTGCGTTGTTGCCCGGGCGCCTGTTCAGCGGGCCGCATTACGCGCCGACGTTGGAAGGCCAATACGTTCTCAAGGATCTGATCCTCGCCGCCGCCGGCATGGTCATCGCCGCCGCGACCTTCCGCGGCGGCCGTCTGGTCCGCGAGGAGCTCTCGCCGATCCCGGTGGCCGATAGACCGACGCCGCCCTTCTCGGAGCACTGGCCGCCCCCGGCCGCGCCGCAGAGGAACGATGATGCTTCGCCGGCGCGGACCTCGAGCCGCTCGTAAGCCTCCGCGAGCCGGGCGGCGATACCCGCCGACGGCCGCGGGTTGCGATGCTCGCCGCGCGACCACCGACGCCCTGCCCTGCCGATCAGGACTGGTTGTAGAAGCCCTTTTCGAGGATCCTCGCCCGCTCCTCCGCCGAGACCTCGACGTTGCGGGGTGTGAGGAGGAAGACCTTGTCGGCGATCTTCTGCATGCCGCCGTCCAGGGCGTAGGTCAAGCCCGAGCCGAAGTCCACCAGGCGACGAACCAGGTCCGAGTCGGCGCCCTGGAGATTGATGATGACCGGGATCGAGTCCTTGAACTTGTCGGCCACGTCCTTGACGTCGTTGAAGCTCTGGGGGACGACGAGGTGGACGCGCGCCTCGGAGCGGCTGCCGTTGCGACCGCCGCCCCCGCCGGGCCCACCGCCGCCGGGCCCACCGCCGCTGCTGCCGCCGCCGCCGACGGTTCGCAGCGTCCGCGTGCCGCGCTCCGATCGGGAGGGCATGTCGTCGTCGGAGAAGATGTCGTCGATCTCGTCGCGCCGCCGCCGGGCGCTCAGCCGCCGGACGTTGGGGCGCTCCCGGTAGCGATCCTCTATCTCCGCCTCGGGCTCGGGAAGCGGGGGGGCGACCGGGTCGTCGTCGTACTCGTCGTCGTAGGCGTCGTCGCGATCCTCGGCGAGGCCGAAGTAGACGAGCGTGCGCTGCCAGGTGTCTCGGAATGCCATGACGTCAGTCTGTTCGCGCGGCAGGGTCGATTCCCTGCACCGGACATGGTACGCGGCCGGTCAGCGGTACAGCCTAGTGCCGATACGCACGATCGTTGCGCCCTCCTCCACGGCGACCCCAAAGTCCTGCGTGGTTCCCATCGAGAGCCGTTCGAGGCCTCGCTGCGCCCCCAGCTCCCTCAGGCGCGCGAAGAACGGTCGGCTCGCCTCAGGGTCGTCGCTCGGCGGCGGCATGGTCATCAGGCCGCTCACCCTGACCGTGGTGCGCGCCAGGAAGCCGTCCAGCTCCTCGGGCGCGACGCCCGACTTCGATCCCTCGCCGGAGAGATTGACCTCCACGAGCACCTCGGCCTCCGGCGAGCCGTGGCGCTCGAGCTGGGCCAGCACCGAGTCCGAGGCCACCGAGTGCACGAGGCGGACGTGGGGCAGGATCGCCTTGACCTTCCGGCTCTGCAGGTGACCGATGAAGTCCCATTGGAAGCGCCCGCCCCATCGGTCCCGCTTGGCCCGGAGGTCCTGCGCGCGGTTCTCGCCGACGACGGCGATGCCCGCCTCCGCGAGGACGCCGAGCTCCTCGAGCGCCACGTACTTCGTCGCTGCCACGACCTCGACGTGCGTCGGGTCGCGACCCGCGCGTCGGGCGGCGGCGTCGATCTCCTCTCCTACCTCGGCGAGGTTGGCCCGCACCCGAGCCGGATCGAGGCCCCGGATCAGCTCAGCCACGCCGCGCCGGCCTGCCGGCCGGTGATGCCGCCGTCGCGGCGATGGGAGAAGAAGAGCTCCTCGGGGCCGCAGATCGTGCACAGGCCGACATCGTGGACCTCCCGGACGCCGGCCTCCTCGAGCTCGAGCCGCGCGATCGCCTTGAGGTCGAGGTTGCGGCCCTCCCGCGCGGCGTCCCCGTGGCGGGTGAACGCAGCGTGGACCTCCTCGCCGACCTCGTAGCAGCACCGGCCGGCGCCCGGACCGATCGCCGCGACGATGTCCCCACCCCCGCTCAGCTCGCGCGTTGCCCTCACCCCTTCGGAGACGATCCCTGAGGCAAGGCCCCGCCGGCCGCAGTGGACCATCGCGACCGCACCCCTCGCCACCAGGGCGACGGGGAGGCAGTCGGCGGTGAGCACGATGGGAGCGACGCCGAGCATGGAGGTCGCCTGCCCGTCGGCGGGCTGAGGATCGCCTCCGGGCGGTGGCTCGCGCAGGCGCCGCACCGTCGCTCCGTGCACCTGGCGGCCCTGCGCGAAGCGCTCGCGGGGAACCCCGGCGAGCCCCGCGACGCGCGCGCGGTTCTCGAGCACCCGTGCGGGCTCGTCGTCGGTCCACAACCCGAGGTTGAGGCTGCCGTAGGGTCCCGACGAGACTCCACCGAGTCGCGTGGTGAAGAGCACGGTCGCGCCGTCGAGCTGCGCGGCGATGTGGTCGTCACGCCGCGAGAAGGGCACCGGGAGGGGCGGGAATGGGTTCCTCACGTTCGCGAGATCCTACGAGGACTCGCGGGCGCTCAGAGCCGCCCGCAGCTCGTCGTCGCGCCCGTGCGCTTCCCCGTCGAGCTTGGCTCGCAGAGCGATATCCAGTCCGCGGCCGATCGCCGGACCTTCGGGCACGCCGGCGGCGATGAGGTCGCTGCCGCCGATCTCCAGCCGCACGTGGCGGAGACGCTCGAGCCACCGTCGGGCCGCCCCCTCCGCGCCGAGCGCATCCGTTGGCGCGACAGCCGGGGTTGAGGGCCGGGTCGGGGAGGCGCCGCTCTCCGCGCCGAGCGCGCCCGCGAGCGCCACCCCCGCGTCGGGTCGGCCGCGCGCGGCGGCGGCGATCTCCGAAGGCCGTCTCGCCGCGGCGAGCTCCACGGCGAGCGCAGGCGGGTCGAGCGCGGCGGCGGCGATCGCGTCGCGGTCGCCCGCCTCGAAGCCGAGCCGGTCGAGCCAGGAGCGCAGCTCGCCGCGCTCGAACCCGCGCGCGATGGAGGCGAGGAGCACGAGCGGCGAGGGCAGGAGCGCGAGCGCCCTGGCGCAGAGCGCTTCGTCGAAGGCCAGGGAGGGGTGCAGCGCGGCCAGCACGTCGTTCTGCTGGGCCCACCGTGACCCCGCCAGCGCGGCCGGGTCGCGGGCGAGCAGCCGCAGCTCGGCCCCGAGCCGCGGGCCCGAGACGGTCTGGAGCGCCCCGGCGCCGATGGCCTCGCGCGCGAGCGCGGCGGTCCGCGCGTCGGGCTCGAACCCAAGCCGTCCCGCCAGGCGTGCGAGCCGGAGCAGGCGCGTCGGATCGTCGCGGAAGCTCGAGGGATGAAAGACGCGAAGGATGCCCGCGCGAAGATCGTCAAGCGCCCCGGGCGGCGCGCGCAGCTCGCCCAACCGCTGCCCCGCGAGCGCCCCCGCGAGCGCGTTGACGGTGAAATCCCGCCGGGGAAGGTCTTCCTCGAGGGTGGCCGGCGCGACCTCGGGCAGGGCGCCCGGCCGCGGGTAGGTCTCCGTGCGCGCACGCGCGAGATCGAAGGCGACCTCCGGGGCGCGCACCGTCGCGGTGTCGAAGCGCCCGGTCGCCTCGACCTCGCCCCCCAGCCGCGCGGCCATCCGGTTCGCCGCGGCCAGCGCATCGCTCTCGACGAGCACGTCGAGGTCCTTGGGATCTCCTCCCAGGAGCAGGTCGCGCACCGCGCCACCCACGAGCCAGAGCCCGTCCTCGTCCCGCGCGGTCTCGATCAGCGCGGCAACGCGTGGCGAGGAGCGCATGAGCTCGGGCAAGGTCGCCGGGTCGGTCCGCGTCACGGCACTGGAGTGTCCCCGCTCGGGCCAAGGACCGTGGGTGTGTTCACTTCACGGCAACTATTCACGTCCGGTGAACACACCCCCGAGACGTCCACCCCTCCCTCGTCGATGCCGTTCGAGCCAACGCATCTGCGCGCGCTCAGGACGGCCGGACGGCGACCCCTGCCTCCGCCAGCGCCGACTTCACGTCTGAGACCGTGTAGCGGCCGTAGTGGAAGATCGAGGCGCACAGGACCGCGTCGGCCCCCGCCTCGAGCGCCTCCACCAGGTGCTCGACCTCCCCCGCGCCGCCCGACGCGATCACCGGGACGCTCACCGCTTCGGCCACCGCCCCGGTGAACGGAAGGTCGTAGCCCACGTTGGTGCCGTCGCGATCCATGCTGGTCAGCAGGATCTCCCCGGCGCCCCGCTCGACGCCCTCGCGCGCCCAGGCGACCGCGTCACGACCCGTGGCCGTGCGCCCGCCGCCGACGAAGACCTCCCAGCCCTCTCCCCCGTGTCGCGCCTTGGCGTCGATCGCCAGCACGACGCACTGCGCTCCGAACCGCTCGGCCAGCTCTGCGATGAGCTCGGGGCGAGCTGCCGCCGCCGAGTTGACCGACACCTTGTCCGACCCCGCGTCGAGCACCGCCTGCGCATCCTCGACGGAGCGGATCCCTCCGCCGATCGTGAAGGGCACGAAGACGTTGTCCGCCGTGCGGCGGGCGAGCTCGCGCATCGTGTCGCGCTTCTCGTGGGTCGCGGTGATGTCCAGGAAGACGAGCTCGTCGGCGCCGTCGAGGTCGTAGCGCTCGGCGAGCTCCACCGGGTCCCCGGCGTCGCGGATGTCGACGAAGTTCGTCCCCTTCACGACCCGACCGGCGTCGACGTCAAGGCACGGGATCACGCGCTTGAAGTGCATCCCTACAAGGTAGAGCCCACCTCGCTGCCCTCGAGGACGCCCTGTGCCTCCGCCACCGTGAAGCGCTGCTCGTAGAGCGCCTTGCCGACGATCACCCCCGCGAGGTTGACCTGGCGCAGGGCCACCAGCGCATGCAGGTCGTCGAGGGAGCCCACGCCGCCCGAGTACAGGAACCGACCGCGTACCGCGCCGGCGATCCGGCGGACCTCCTCGGCGTCGATCCCCTCGAGCATCCCGTCGCGCTCGATGCTCGTGTAGACGACGTTTCGCGCCCCCCGGGCCTGCAGGCGAAAGATCACCGACTCGGCGGGCATCTGCGTCGTCTCGGTCCAGCCCGCGGTCGAGACGTCGCCGCCGCGCACGTCGACGGCGATGAGCACGCGCGAGGCGTAGGAGCCCAGGACCTCGTCGAGGAAGTCGACGTCTGAGTAGGCCGCGGTGCCGAGCACCACGCGCGCGGCGCCGGCCCTCAACGCGTCGCGCACCGCCGCCAGGTCGCGCAGCCCCCCGCCGTACTGAACCGGGACGGCAAGCTGGGTGCAGATCCGCTCGAGGTGGGCCAGGTTGACCGGCCGGCCCGTCCGCGCCCCGTCGAGGTCGACGACGTGGAGGAAGCGAGCGCCCTGCTCCACCCACGTTCGCGCCGCATCGAGCGGATCGTCGTCGTAGACGGTCTCGTCCTCGAAGCGCCCCTGGACGAGCCGGACGGCCTTGCCGCCGGCGATGTCGATCGCCGGGTAGAGGATCACGCCGACACGCGGGCGCACAGCCCTGTGAAATTGCGAAGCAGCGCCAGGCCGTGCGTCGAGGACTTCTCGGGATGGAACTGGGCCCCGAAGACGCTCTTGCGCGCGACGACCGACACGAACGGCGAGCCGTACTCGCTGCACCCCAGCACGTCCTCCACGTCGGTCGGGTGCGGGACGAAGGAGTGCACGTGGTAGAAGGTCGCCGGGTCGCTCAGCCCCTCCGTCAGCGGCGACTCGCGCATCCAGCGGACCTCGTTCCAGCCGATGTGGGGCAGGGTGAGCCCGCGCGCGTCCAGCGCGCGCACTCCGCCGCGCAGGATTCCCAGCCCGCTCGCGCCTCCGTGCTCCTCGGAGGACTCGAAGAGCAGCTGCATTCCCATGCACGCGCCGAAGAAGGGCATGCCCTGCGCCGCGCAGGAGCGCAGCACGTCCTCGAGCTCGAGCTCGCGCAGCGCGCGCATGGCGGCCGGGAAGGCGCCTACACCCGGGAGCAGCAGGCCGTCCGCCGCTCGCAGCTGCGAAGGCTCGCGGGTCATCAGCGTCCGCGCACCGACGCGTTCGAGCGCCTTCTCGACCGAGCGGCGGTTGCCCATGCCGTAGTCGACGATCGCGATGCGGGGCGCGGGGGTCAGGTCAGCGTCCCTTTCGTGCTCGGCACGTCCGGCTCGCTCGGGTCGAGCGCGACCGCGGCGCGCAGCGCGCGGGCGAACGCCTTGAAGGCGGCCTCGATGATGTGATGGGCGTTGGTCCCCGCGTCGACGCGCAGGTGGAGGGTGAGCCGGGCGGCGTTGGCGACCGCGCGCAGGAACTCCTCGACCAGCTCGTGGTCGAAGGAGCCGATCGCCCCCGGCGGAAGCGGCGCCGAGAACGCGCAGTAGGGCCGGCCCGAGATGTCGATCGCGCACGTCGCGAGCGCCTCGTCCATGGGCACGAGCGCGTGGCCGTAGCGCACGATGCCGGCTCGGTCGCCGAGCGCCTCGTCGAGCGCCTGGCCCAGGCACAGACCGGTGTCCTCCACGGTGTGGTGGGCGCCGGTCTCGAGGTCGCCGGTTGCGCGCACGTCGAGGTCGAAGCGCGCGTGCCGGGCGACGAGGTCGAGCATGTGGTCGAGGAAGCCCACCCCGGTCGCGCGCTCGCCGGCGCCTCCTCCGTCGAGCGCGAGCGTGAGCGAGACGTCGGTCTCCTTCGTCGCGCGCCGCACTTGTGCGATCCGTGGGCTCACGTCGCGGGATTCTCTCCTATGCGCGCCTCCATCGACAGGGCGTGGACCTCGAAGCCCTCGGCCCGGGCGATCGCTGCGCCGCTGTGCGCGAGCGCCGCCGCCGCTGGGGCGCCCATCCGCACCTCGGCGACGCTCCGCCGGAACGCGCGCGGCGAGAGCGCCGAGCTGAAGCGGGCCGCCCCGCCGGTCGGCAGCACGTGGTTGGAGCCCGCGACGTAGTCTCCGAAGGCGGTGGCGCTGGCCGCCCCGACGAATACGCACCCCGCGACCCGCCCGACCGCCGCCGCCTCCGCCTTCTCGCCGACGAGCTGGAGGTGCTCGGGGCCGAGCGCGTCGGCGAGAGCGAGGGCGAGGGCCAGGTCGGGCGCCTCGACCAGGACGCATGGCGCCGATCCGTCCGCTTCGATCAGCTCTCCCAGCGCGTCGAGCGCGGCGCGCTCGGGCGAGATAGCCACGACGAGGGAGCCCTCGCCGTGCTCGGCCTGCGCGGCGAGGTCGAGCGCCACCAGGGGAGCGCAGTGAGCGTCGGTCAGGACCACCACGAGCTCGCTGGGTCCGGCCAGGGCGTCGATCCCGACGCGCCCGAAGACCTGGCGCTTGGCCTCGGTCACATACGCGTTGCCCGGCCCGACGATGACGTCCACCGCCTCCACCGACTCGGTTCCGTAGGCCAGCGCGGCTATCGCCTGCGCCCCGCCCATCCGGTAGATCTCGTCGGCTCCGCACAGCGCCGCCGCGCCGAGAACCGCCCCGTCCCACGGGCGCGGCGGCGTGCAGACGACGACGCGCTCCACGCCCGCGACGCGCGCCGCGGTGATTCCCATCACGGCGGTGCTCGGATATGGGGCTCGGCCGCCGGGCACGTGGACGGCAGCGCTGCGGACGGGCGCCTCGCGCAGAGTGACGCGCTGGCCCTGGGGCAGCGTGACCAGGCGCTCTCCTTCCCCGACCTGCGCCCGAGCGACCGCGGAAACGTTCTCGCGCGCGACGGTCAGCGCCCCGAGCAGCGAGGGCTCGAGGGGCGCCAGCTCATCCATCTCGACGCGCAGCGGCGGCGGCTCGGCGCCCTCCGCATCCAAGCGGCGCGTCAGATCGAGAACGGCGCGATCGCCCTCGGCGCGAACCCGCTCGAGGATCGCCGTGACGTCCGAGTGGACGTCGGGCGGCGGGGGGGCGACGGCGCGGATCTCCACGGCAAGGGCCGACGGGTCACCGTCGAGGAGCCGCCGCTCAACCCCACGGAGCCGCCCCAAGCGAGCGTCGAGACGCCGCCGCTCAACCCCCACGGAGGACCTCCAGGCCGGCATGGATGCGCCGCCGTTCAACCCCCACGGAGGACCTCCAGGACGCCGTCGATCGCCGCGGCCTTGAGCTTGTGGGCGACCGGGTTGGCGATGAGGCGCGCGGTGGACGTGGCGATCTCCTCGCGGATGACCAGGCCGTTCTCGCGAAGCGTCGTGCCGGTCGCGGTGAGGTCGACGATCGCCTCCACCAGCCCGGTCAGCGGCGCGAGCTCGACCGAGCCCTTGACCTCGACGATCTCCGCCTGGCGACCGGTGCTCTCGAGCCAGTTGGCCGCGATCCGCGGGTACTTCGTGGCCACCCGCATCACGCCCAGGCGTCGCAGCGCCTCGGAGGCAAGGTCGGGCCCGGCCACCGTCGCCAGGACCATCCGGCACTCGCCGTAGCCCAGGTCCAGCAGCTCGTAGACCTCGCGCTCGGACTGCTCCAGGAGCACGTCCTTGCCGGTGATCCCGAGGTCGGCGGCGCCGGCCTCGACGTAGGTCGGGACGTCGGAGGGCCTCATGGTGACGATCCCCGCCCGGGGGAAGAGCAGCTTGCGGTCGTTGGCGCGGACCTCGGCGGTGTCCAGGCCGAGGCGCTCCAGCCGGTCGAGGGTGCCCGCGAACAGCGCGCCCCGCGGTACGGCGATGGTGAGGTCGCTCACTCCCACGGCCCCGCCCCGCTTTCCTCGCCGGCCGCGGCGCCGCCGGCCTCCCCCTGCCCCGCTCCGCGCTCCTCGCCCATCAGCGCCATGTGCAGCCGCTCCACGTTGAGCGCGAAGCCGACCGCCGGCAGGGGCCGGCCGAAGCGGCCGAGCAGGTCGTCGTAGCGGCCCCCGCCCCCGATCGGCACGCCGAGCGCCGGGTCGTAGACGTCGAAGACGGCGCCCGTGTAGTAGTCGAGATCGCGAAGGAGTCCGAGGTCGAAGATCACCCGCTCGGCGACGCCGGGGGCGAGCAGGGCGTGGACCGCCCGCATCCCGTCGACCGCCTCACCCGCAACCTCGAGCGCCTCGGGACCCCCACGGGTCTGGGGGACGCGAAGGAGCAGTGCGGCGGCGTCGGCATCGAGGCCGAGGCGGGCGATCTCGCGCTCCACGCCGACGAAGTCGCGCATGACCAGGTGATGCAGGAGCGGCCCGCGCACGTTCGCGGGCACGCCGAGGCCGTCGAGCAGGGCGGGGTAGAGCCCGGCGTCGCCCAGGCCCACCCGGTAGCCCTCGAGGCCCACGGCGTCGAGCGCGGCGCACAGGACGGCCAGCGCCTCGGCCGTGCCCTCAGGCGCCGGTGAGCCGATCAGCTCGATACCCGCCTGGAGGAACTCGCGCGCCTGGCCCCGGTGCGCACGAACCCCCCGGTAGGCATGCGCGAAGTAGGCGAAGCGCAGCGGAGGCGCGACGCCGCCGTAGCGCGTTGCGGCCACGCGCGCGATCGGGACCGTCATGTCCGAGCGCAGCACCAGCACGTCGCCGTGGGCGTCGAACATTCGGTAGGCCGGGCTCACCCCGGCGGGTCGCAGCTCTGACTCGTACTCCAAGGCGGGCGTGTAGACCTCGCCGTAGCCGGCCGCCTCGAAGACCGAACGAAGCCGCTCGGTGATCTCGCGAAGCTCGCGCATCTCGTCGGGCAGCACGTCGCGCGTTCCGCTGGGAGTGGGATGGATCATGGGCGTGGAGGTGCCCGCCTGGCTGCGCGGCTCGGGCGGTGCCTGCGCGCGCCGGGCCACGCCCTGGCTAGGCGTGGACGGGCTCCGTCGCCACGCGCTCAATGCGGCCGCCGAGCTCGCGAAGGCGCTCGTCGATGCGTTCGTAGCCGCGGTCGATCTGGCGGATGTTTCCGATCTCGCTCGGCCCTTGCGCCGCCAGGGCGGCGATCAGCATGGCCATTCCCGCGCGGATGTCGGGTGACTCCAGCCGCTCGCCGCGCAGGCGCGACGGACCGGTGACGATCGCCCGATGTGGATCGCACAGGATGATGTCGGCGCCCATGATCCCGAGCTTGTCGGTGAAGATCAGCCGGTTCTCGAACATCCACTCGTGGACGAGCACCGAGCCCGAGCACTGGGTCGCGAGCGCCACCGCGACGCTGGTCAGGTCGGCAGGAAACGCGGGCCACGGCCCATCCTGGATCTTGCCCTTGTACTCCCCGACGTCACGGGCGACGACGAGCTGCTGCTCTCCCTGGACGAGCACATTCTCGCCCTCGATCTCAGTTCGCAGCCCGAGCCTTTCGAAGACGAGCCGGATCATGCGCAGATCGTTGGGGACGACGCCCTCGATGCGCAGCTCCCCCCCGGTCACCCCCGCCAGCGCGATGAAGCTGCCGATCTCGATGTGGTCCGGCGCGACCTCGTGCTCGCACCCTCCCAGCTCGGAGCTCCCGTGCACCGTGAGCACGTTGGAGCCGATGCCGTGGATGTCGGCGCCCATCTTGACGAGCATGCGCGCGAGATCCTGGATGTGGGGCTCGCACGCCGCGTTGCCGATGACCGTCGCACCCGGCGTGAGCGCCGCCGCCATGAGCGCGTTCTCGGTCGCCATCACCGACGGTTCGTCCAGGAAGACGTCGCCGGCGCGCAGACCTCGCGAGGCGGTCAGGACGATGTCGCGCTCGACTTCGATCTCCGCTCCGAGCGCGCGGAAGGCGTCGAGGTGAGGATCGAGGCGCCGGCGGCCGATGACGTCTCCCCCCGGCGGCGGCATCGTGGCGCGACCGAAGCGGGCCAGCAGCGGGCCGGCGAGCAGGAACGAGGCGCGAATTCGGTTGGAGAGCTCACGATCGATGTCGTGGTGGTCGACGGTCGCACCCCGGACGGCGACCTCGTTCTCGCCTCGCCACTCCGTGTGCGCGCCGAGCGCGGCAAGGATCGCGACCATCGTCTCGACGTCGCTGATCCGCGGGACATTGCGCAGCACGACCTCCTCCCCGGTCAGGACGGAGGCGGCCAACAGGGGCAGGGCGGCGTTCTTGTTGCCTGCGGGAACGACCGTCCCCGACAGCGGAACCCCCCCGTGAATGACGAACTTCTCCATGAGTGGATGCGCTCCCAGTCGGTGGGAGTCCGGCGGCTGCAAGCGCTGGGCTAGGTTAACAGCCATGGTGCCTCCGATCCTTTCGCGAGAGGAGGCCTGGACCCTCCTCGACGAGTGGATCGCATCGGAGTCCCGGCCGGCCGACGCGGCCTGAGCGCGCCGGTGTCGCAGGGGCTCAGCGCGCCCGCGCCCCACCCTCGACCCGGTCGGTGCGCTCGAGGCCTTCGAGCTCCCCGGCGCTGAGGGTCCGCTTGCCGTGCCGGCTCTGACCGATCGGCAGCCCCGCGCGGTTGCGGGACGGGTCGCGCAGATGCAGCCGTCGCCGCCGGTGGTAGAAGTAGCGCTGGATCCCGAGCACCGTCACTCCGGCCACCAGCAGCGACCCGAGGTTGATCGCGAGCTGGAGCATCGAGCCGCGCCAGGCCGGCCAGTCCTGGTAGGCGAAGGCCACGCCGATGTTCGCGGCGGCCGGGATGGTCGTCACCGAGATGAGCACCCCGATCAGCGCCCCCGACTTCGCCGAGGTCAGCGAGAGAACTCCGGCGGCGCCCGCGCACAAGGCGACGAAGAACGCGAAGAAGCCGGGGCTGGCGATCACGTTGGAGAGCGTGTGGTCGGCCTCGGTGAACACGTCGGGGGTGACGCCCGTCGCCTTGAAGATCAGGGTCGCCAACCACGTGAGCGTGATGCCCAGGGGAAAGCCGACCGCGAGCGCGAGGAACGAGCGAACGGCGAGGTTGCGCCGTCGCTGGACGGCGGCCACGCAGAATCCGGCGATGGGCCCGAACTCCGGGCCCACGACCATCGCGCCCACGATGAGGATCGGCGTGTCCAGGAAGATGCCGACCGCCGCGATCAACATTGCGAGGACCATGAAGGCCAGGAAGCTGGCCGAGAGCTCGGCGTTCTCCTCGGTCCGAGCCTCGATCTCCTCCCACACGACCGCATCGGACGGCGCCCCCGGCGCCGCCTTCTCGGCGCGCCGCGACGCCTCGGAGATCTCGGTGTCGATCTCCTCGATCGCGATGGACCCCTTCTGCGGGATCTCGAGCTCGCGCAGGTCGGAGATCAGCACGCTCGCATCCTCGCGGGCGACGTCGGCGAGGATCACGTCCCCGGCCGGCCGTCGCGCGGCGCCCGGAAAATGGATGATGTTGCAGACCGACTCGTTGCCCGAGAAGAGCTCAAGGATCTGCTCCGCCTCCTTCTGGGGCGCGACGATGCGCATGTGGAGCATCGCGAGCAGGCTACTCGTCGCGAGAGCGCGGCCCAGACCCGGCGCCAAAGCAGCTCAGCCCCGGCGCCAGGGCGGCTCAAAAGCGCCGCCAGGGCGGCTCAAACCCGGCTCGCAGCAAGAACCGTTGCAGCGGGCAGACACCGCTTTGGCTCTGCGCGCCCGTTTGCCGAACGCGGCCGGGCACAAACACCCGTTCCGTCCGTCACCGACCGTAGCTTGGCGAACGCATGTTCCGGTCAGCAACACCCCGGTCATCGACAGCCACCCGCTCGCCATCCCCCGCGCCGGCCCGCCGTCTGCTCGATGCCATCGTGGCCTTCGCCACGCTCGAGGCCATCGCGCCCGCCGCCGCCGGGACGGTCGAGCACACCTCTCAGCCGCACCCGCACCGGCGATCGCTGCGCGCCTCGCGCTCGCGGCGCGCCGGGGCGGTGCCGGCTGCGAGCCAGCACTGCCTTTGCCCGCGCCGCAGCGCCGGCCCACGCGGCGGGTCGTCCCGTACGACGGCGCGCCCGTGCCGCTGAAACGCGGACCGGGCGCTCGATGAAGAACCGGCGGCGACCTACTCTCCCAGGCCCTTGCGGGCCAAGTACCATCGGCGCTGAGGGGCTTAACTGCTCTGTTCGGAATGGGAAGAGGTGTTTCCCCCTCGCCATAGCCACCGGAAACGCGACGAGACCGGAGCCTCTCCACGAACCTTGAAAACCGCACAGCCGCCCTAACGGGCACACCAGTGAAAAGAAATCCGTCAAGCCCTCGACCCATTAGTACCGGTCTCCTTCACACGTTACCGTGCTTCCAGATCCGGCCTATCAACCTGGTGATCTACCAGGGGTCTTACTCCCTCGAAGGGATGGGAGAGCTCATCTCGAGGTCGGCTTCCCGCTTAGATGCCTTCAGCGGTTATCCGGTCCACACGTAGCTAACCTGCAATGCCCTTGGCAGGACAACAGATACACCAGAGGTGCGTTCATCCCGGTCCTCTCGTACTAGGGACGACTCCTCTCAACTCTCCAACGCCCGCGGCAGATAGGGACCGAACTGTCTCACGACGTTCTGAACCCAGCTCGCGTACCGCTTTAATGGGCGAACAGCCCAACCCTTGGGACCTAC
>JBBPZA010000130.1:0-17312 GCA_038199375.1 Solirubrobacterales bacterium
CGATGACGTCGACCCCGAGGCGTGCGAGCTGCTGGGCGATCTCGAGCTTCTCGGCGACGTTGAGCGAGATGCCCGGCGACTGCTCGCCGTCGCGCAGGGTCGTGTCGAAGATCAGTACTCGGTCGGAATCCATCGTGTCACTACCTCCATCGTCTCGTCCTTCGGCCTCTTCTCGTCGGTCTGCGGCTTGGCGGCCGCCACGCGCTATTCCCCCCGAAGGGGGAGGAGAAGAAGGCGAAGGTCGAGCAGGTGTGACATCAGTCGCTGAATCTAGCACGGGCTCGGCTGACCGTCGCGGTGGCCGCTCGAACGCGCGCCCCGCCGAGCTGGCGGGGCGTCGCGTGCTGAGCTCAGAGGTGACGGTGCGTCAGGACTTCGGACCCTTCGGAGCCTTTGGCCCCTTGTCCTTGCCCTTGTCCTTGTCCTTGTCCTTGTCCTTTGCGTTTTGGCCGGGCTTCTTGACGTTCTCGCAGTCGGCGGCGACCGTATCGTTGCGGTCCGCGCGGACAGTGTCCGTACCGGCGCCGCAGGTGATCGTGTCGGGCCCGCCCTTGCTGCCATCGCCGCGCGCGTTGATGACGTCGTCGCCGGCACCGCCGTCGAGGATGTCCTTGCCGCGGCCGCCCTTGAGCTTGTCGGCGCCCTCGCCGCCGCTCACGGCGTCGTCGCCACGGCCGCCGTCGAGCTTGTCGTCGCCCGCGTCGCCGTTCACGACGTCGTCGTCCTGACCGCCCTTGGCCTTGTCGTCGCCGTCGCCGCCGTCGAGCTTGTCCTTGCCCTTGCCGCCGTCGAGCTTGTCCCTGCCCGCGTCGCCGGCGATGGTGTCGACGCCGTCGCCGCCGCGGAGCTTGTCGTCGCCCTCGCCGCCGCTCAACCCGTCGTCGCCGTCGTCGCCGCGGATCTTGTCGTCGGCGGCGGCGCCGCCGAGAATGTCGTTTCCGCCCTTACCGCTGATGACGTCGCTCTCGGGCGTGCCTGCGTAGGTGTCCGGGCCCTCAGTGCCGTCGAAGGTGGCAGCCAGCGCCGCGGTGGCGAGGGCGAGAATCGCGACGACTGTTGCGAGCGCCGCGGTGAGATGGGTCTTGCGCATGTAGCAATCCTCCTGCGTAGGTGTCGTCGCGTGAACGCCGGCGGAGGCCGCAGGTTGGTGAGATGTCCAGCTTTCTGGACAGCGCGGCCTCGGGAACCAGAACGACCTTGTCGACGTTGGCGCGGCCGGCGATGAGCCGATGGACCTCGGGCGCCTGGTCGAAAGGGACGGCGCCGCCGCCCTACAGGCTCACGGTCCGGCCGTCGACGAACCCCTCGGAGGCGACGATCTCCTCGACCACGTCGCGGGCCACGGGGCCGTCGGTCGTGATGGCCATCGTGGCCAGGCGGCCCTCCCGGCGCACCTGGTCGTCGGGCTCGCGGCCGACCGCCGCCGAGACCACGTTGACGCCCCGCGCCCCGAGGATCGTCCCCACCTTCCCGATCATGCCCGGCTGATCGACGTAGCGGACCAGCGTCACGTGGGGGTCGATCTGGAGGTTGAAGCGCTGGCCCCACGCCTCGAGCAGGTGCGGGCGGTTGCGGCGCCCCAGGCAGGTGCCGACGACCCGGACGCGCTCGTCGCCGCACACGACGCTCACCCGCACGAGGTCGGTGAAGTCGCGCGCCGCCGGCTCCTTGGTCTCGGAGACCGTGATCCCGCGCACCTCGGCCAGCGAGGGTGCGTTGACGAGGTTGACTGCCTCCTCGGTGTGCCCGGTAAGGATTCCCTCGAGCACCGAAAGGGTCAGCAGGCGCGCGTCGCGCTCGGCGATGCGCCCGAGGAGGTCGACCTCCACCCGGTCGATCGACGAGCCCTCCGCCAAGGTCATCGCGATCCGTCCGAGCTGGCGGCAGAGCGGCAGGTAGGGTCCCAGCGCCTCCATGTCCTCGGCCGCGACCGCGGGAATGTTGACCGCGGTCGAGACCACCCCGCCGGTGAGCGCCGCGACGACCTGCTCTGCCGTCTGGATGCCCGCGCGGTCCTGGGCCTCGCTCGTCGAGGCGCCGAGGTGCGGGGTGACCACGACGTCGGGATAGCCGAAGAGCGGGTGCTCGGTGATCGGCTCCTCCTGAAAGACGTCGAGCGCCGCGCCGGCGACCTTCCCGGCGTCCAGCGCGTCCTTGAGCGCCTCGTCGACCAGCAGCTCGCCCCTGGCGCAGTTGACGATCCGGACGCCGTCGCGCATCTGGGCGAAGGCCTCGGCGTCGAGCCAGCCGCGGGTCTCGGCGGTCTTGGGCAGATGGATCGTGATGAAGTCCGCGCGCGCGTAGAGCTCGGCTGAGGTCGAGGCCTGCTCGACGCCCAGCTCGCCGAAGCGCTCGGCCGAGACGAACCGGTCGAAGGCGAGGACGCGCATCCCGAAGCCGTTGGCTCGGGTGGCGACGAGCTGGCCGATCCGGCCGAAGCCCAGCACGCCGAGCGTCTTCTCGTAGAGCTCGGTCCCGCCGAACTTCGAGCGCTCCCACCTCCCCGCGCTCAGGGAGGCGTGCGCCTGAGGGACGTTGCGCGCCAGCGCGAGCATGAGCGCCATCGTGTGCTCGGCCGCCGCGACTATGTTCGACTGGGGCGCGTTGGCGACGATGATCCCGCGCTTGGTCGCCTCCGCCACGTCGACGTTGTCCACGCCGATTCCGGCGCGGCCGATCACCCGCAGGTTGGTTGCGCGTCTGATGAGCTCCGCGGTCAGCTGGGTCGCCGAGCGGATGAGGATGCCGTGGTAGGGCGCGATGCGCTCGGCGAGCTCCTCGTCGGACCAGTCGGTCCCGAGGTCGACGGCGAACCCGGCGGCGCGAAGGAGATCGACGCCCGAGTCGGCGATCTTCTCCTTGACGAGGATGCGGACGGCGACGTCGGCGATCACGCGCTCGCCGCGGCGGTGACGCCCGCGTCGAGGAAGACCCGCTGCGCCGCGCCGACCCCTGCACCGAGCTCGACCTCGAAGCCGAGCCGCGAGAGCACCATCTCGAGCGCCGCGAGCGTGGTGATGATGTCGTAGGCCCCGAAGTAGCCGCAGTGGGCGATGCGCAGGATGCGGCCCTCGAGCTGCTCCTGGCCGCCGTTGGCGGCGATCTTGTGGACGGCGCCGAGCAGCTTCGGCACCTGGCCGCCGTCGATGCTCTCCGGCAGCTGCACGGCGGTGACGACGGTGGCTCGCTCGTCCGGGTCCCCGTAGACGTCGAGGCCCATGGCCAGGATCCCGGCGCGCGTTGCGCGCGCCAGGAGGTCATGACGAGCGAGGACGTTCTCGAGACCCTCCTCCTCGATGAGGTCCAGGGCGACGTCGAGCCCCCGGACGAGGGTCACCGGCGGCGTGAACGGGCTCGAGCCCTTCGCCTGGGCGGAGCGGGTCTTGGCCCAGTCGAAGTAGTAGCGGCCGCCGGGCTGGGCGGCGGCGTGCTCGAACGCGCGCTCGGAGACGCTCGCGAAGGCGAGGCCGGGGGGGCACATGAAGGCTTTCTGCGAACCGGCTACGACCACGTCGATTCCCCACTCGTCCTGGCGCAGCTCGGCGGCGCCGACGCCCGAGACGCCGTCGATCACGAGCATCACGTCACGGACCCGGCAGACCTCGGCGATTGCTTGGACGTCGTGGACCACGCCCGTCGAGGTCTCAGACAGCGTCGCGAACGCGACCCGGACGTTCGGGTTCTCGTCGAGCAGCCGGTCGATGTCGGCTGGGACCAGGCGCGTGCCCCACCCCGGCTCGTGCCGGACCGTGTGCGCCCCGTAGGCGTCGCAGAGCTCGATCCAGCGCTCGCCGAACTTGCCCGTGGCGCAGGCGAGAGTGGGCTGCCCCGGCGCGACCAGGTTGGCCACCGCCGACTCCATCGCGCCCGACCCGCTGGCGGCGAACATCAGCACGTCGTTGGCGGTCTGGAAGACCCCGGGCAGGCGGCGCAGGACCCGCTGGTAGATCGCGTCGAAGGCCGCCGAGCGGTGGTAGGCCACCGGCTCGGCCATGGCGTTCATGACGGCGGGCGGAACGGGGGTCGGCCCCGCCGTCATGAGGTACTCCTTGACGTAGGGGTTCGGGGCGGCCATGAGGGAGGTGGAGGGTAGCGGAGCCGTCCGTCTCAGAATGGGCTCCGGTCAGGCGATCAGGGCGATCAGCAACCATCCGGCGGGGCGAGTATGCCGAGGCTCGGTCCTCGCGGTCGGGCATCGTCTCAGCCCCGTTGGCGCCGGTCCCACTCGCGCTGGAACTCATCGCGCAGCTCCTCGCTGAAGATGAGCCCGAGCGCCCAGGCCACGATCGCGAGGCCGCCGATCACCGTTCCGATGACGCCGAGCAGCATCCCGGCCTGCGCCATCCCGCGCCGGGCCGTCGTCTCCCCGCTGTCCACGCGCCGCATCCCCGTCACCCCGAACATCCACGCGAGGATGGAGCACGGCAGGTTGAGGATGAAGACCAGCCCGAAGCCCGCGGCGAAGAAGAGGACCAGCCCCGCGATGCCAAGGCTGAGCGACGCGACCGCGTGCCCGTTTCCCGGCGTGGCAAGTGCGCGCACGCCGCGGGCCGGCGGATACGCCGCTGCACGCGCCGAGCCCGCCCCGGGATCTCCCTGCCGCCACCAGTCGGCGCTGGCCGGCGGCGGGGCCTCGATTCCGGTCGGGGCGTCGGTCGAGCCGGCAGGGGCGCCGAGTGTGGGCGGCGCTTTCCCCGGCGGCGGCTCCTCCACGGTGTGCCATTGCCTGGGCGGCTGCGCCCCCGGGGCCTGGGGCGGAAGCCACTGAGGGCGGCCGGCCTCCTCGCTCACTCTAGAACTCGGTGTCGATCCAGCTCATCATCTTGCGCAGCTCGCGACCTTCGCGCTCGATCTGGTGATCGGCCTGCTCCTCGCGCATGCGCTGGAAGCTCTCCTGACCGGCCCGATTCTCGGCGATCCACTCGCGGGCGAAGTCTCCGGACTGGATCTCGGAGAGGATCTTGCGCATCTCCTGCCGGGTGGTATCGGAGATGACGCGCTTGCCGCGGGTCAAGTCGCCGTACTCGGCCGTGTTGGAGATCGAGTAGCGCATCCCGCTGATGCCCTTCTCGTACATCAAGTCGACGATCAGCTTGAGCTCGTGAAGGCACTCGAAGTAGGCCAGCCGCGAGTCGTACCCGGCCTCGACGAGCGTCTCGTAGCCGGCGCGGACGAGCTCGGTGACCCCTCCGCACAGGACTGCCTGCTCGCCGAACAGGTCCGTCTCGGTCTCCTCGCGAAAGCTCGTCTCGATGACCCCGCCCCGCGTGCAGCCGATCCCCTTCGCGTAGGCCAGCGCGACGTCCTTCGCGCTGCCGCTGGAGTCGTGGTGGACCGCGAGCAGCCCGGGGACGCCGTGGCCCTCGAGGAACTGGCGGCGGACCAGGTGGCCCGGGCCCTTGGGCGCCACCATGGCGACGTCGATCACACCGGGCGGGAGGATCTGCTCGAAGTGGACCGAGAACCCGTGGGCGAACATCAGGACGTTCCCCGGGGCGATCCCGTCGGCGATCTCCTCCTCCCACAGCTGCGCCTGCTTCTCGTCAGGCAGGAGGATCATGACGACGTCGCCGCGGCTCGCCGCGTCGGCTATCGGCAGCACCTCGAGGCCCTTCGCCTGCGCCTTGCCGACCGAGCCCGAGTCCGAGCGCAGACCGACGACGACCTCGACCCCCGAGTCCTTGAGGTTGAGCGCGTGGGCGTGGCCCTGGGAGCCGAAACCGAGGATTGCGACGGTCCTTCCGTCGAGGAGCCCGAGGTCGGCGTCGTCGTCGTAGAACATGGCGCGGGAACCTAGCAGGGGGTCTGTTGCGCCCGGGGCGGCTCGCGATCGTGCGCTTGTCGTGGGACGAACGGCGGGCGACGAGGGAAAACGGGAGGTCGTTTGTGGTCGGGGCCTTTGCGTCGTTCGACGCGCGGTTGGTGGACGAACTGCGCGGGATTTGTCACACCTGGGCGCAGATTCGGTCCCTGGGACCCTCTCTTCGGGCTATGAAGAGGGCCGTTGCGCGTTCTACGCCGTCTCGACGACATCAGATGTCGTTCAGACAGCGCAGAAAAACGGGCGACGAAGGAAGGCGAGGCGACCGCGGTCGAGGAGACGCAGAAGCCGGGCCGGTCGGGGTTGCCTTCCTCCTCTTCCTTCGTTGATCCGAGCCGGCGCAGACGTCCGGCGGTCGACCCGCTGCTGGGCGTGGCCGCTAGGCGCTCGCGGCGGCTACCAGCGTCCGGGCCGGAAAGATGTACTCGCCCTCGCGCTCGAAGGGCGCCAGTCGCCGCTCGACCGCCTCGCGAAAGGATGCCCGCTCGGGCTCGGGAAGCCCCTCCATGGCATCGGCGAGCGGCCGCGCCAGGTCGAGGCTCACGGTCCAGAAGTCCTCGGCGGAGGGGTAGCGCTGCTCGAAGTCGAGGGCGTCGACCGCCGTCTCGACGAAGCCGGCACCGGAGAGCAGCGCCTCGATGTGACCGGGCGGCGAGAAGGAGAACATGCCCGGCTTGCCGAGGTCGCGCGGCTCGGCGAGCCCGCGCTCGACGAGCTCTGCGTTGGGCAGGGCCGCCCACGGGTTTGCCTCGGGCGCGTCCCAGGCGGCCAGGGCGACCCGACCGCCGGGGCGCAGGACCCTCCGGGCTTCGCGCAGCGCGGCGCCGGGATCGGCGGTGAGCATGAACCCCCACCGGCACAGGATGGCGTCGACCGAGGCCGTCTCGAGGTCGAGCCACTCCATCTCGAGCACGCGGAACTCGCCGTTGCCGACCCCGAGCTCGCGCGCGCGATCACGGGCGGCTTCGACCATCTCCTCGGCGAAGTCCGAGCAGATCAGCGTCCCTCCGGGCTCGATCAGCCTGGCCGCCAGCAGGCCGGTGTCGCCGGGTCCGGCCGCGAGCTCGACCACGGTCTGGCCGGGTGCGGGCGCGATCGCTTTGACGAGCCACTCAGAGACGGGCAGCGCGGCTCGCTGCAGCGTCTCGCGGCGGCGCGCCCAGCCGGCCGCAGAGCGCGACCACTGTTCGCGGGCGCCTTGGCGGTAGCGCTCGGCGTCCATCGAGCGCCTTTGTCTAAGACTGGATGCGGAGGCGGACGAAGGCGGGCGTACGGGTCGCCACGCCCTTGCTGTTGACCGCCCTCGCGACGAGGAAGTACTTGCCGGACGCGACCCTCGCCTTGGCCGGCAGGTCGTAGCTCCAGGTCTTGTCCTCGACCTTCGCCTTGAAGAACTTCAGTGCGGCGCACGAGCCGGTCTTCGTCTTTCGCTTGCCGTCGAAGAACGTGCACTTCCCCCCGCTGGACTTGACGTTGACGAGCGCGAGCTCGACCCGGGCGAGCCCGCCGGGATCAGAGGCGCTGCCGCGGAAGGTGACCGCGACCTTTCGCAGCACGCGCTTGCCGCGCTTTCGCACCTTCTTGGTCCGCCGCAGCTTCTCGTTCGCCTTGGGCGCCGTAATCGCGACAGGCGGGCCGGGGTCGGGCACGAAGCCCGCGCCGGAGAGCGGAATGGTGCGGGGGCTACCGGCGGCGGCGTCGGTGATCACGATCTGGGCGGCCTTCTGACCCGGCCCGGTCGGCTTGAACACGGCGCCGATGAGGCACGACTTGCCCGGTTGAAGGGTGAACGGCGTAGCCATGCAGTACCCGACCGCGAAGTCAGCCGCGTTTGCTCCCGCGAGCACGATCGAGGGCACGGTCAGTGGGGCATCGCCCGAGTTGGTCAGCTGGAAGAAACGGCCGGCGCTCGCCGTCCCGTTCTCCTGGTTGCCGAAGGCCAGGGTCGGGGAGGCGGGATTGAGCGTGACGGCGGGTTGCGTTCCGGTGCCGCTGAGCATCACCGTCGGGTTCGGGCTGCCGGTGACGGGCACGGGCATCTCGTTCGTGCTGAACGTAAGCGTCGCGGTTCGCGCACCCACCGCAGCCGGCTTGAAGGTCACCGTGTAGTCCTTGCTTCCCCCGCCAACGCCGAACGGGAAGGTCTCGGAAGGCCCAGGGAAAACCGAGTAGTCGCCAGGAGCAGCACCGGTGATCGTGTATCCGTCGATCGAGTTCGAGAGGACGCCGGTCACGGTGACCTTCACCGTCTGGACCCCGCTCGTCGTGCCCACCTTCTGCCCCGGGAAGGTCAGCATCGTCGGGGCCGCAGTGGCAGCGAGCGACGACGCGGGCAGCGCGAGGAGCAGCGCGAACGCCGCGATGGCCCCCGCCACGGTCCGTCTTCCCTTCCCCATGCCCGAAAAGGATAGGGCCTAGCGCAGCTCGCGGCGCCGGATCTTTCCCGACGGGCTCCGGGGGAGCGCGTCGACGAAGCGGATCGCCTTGGGGACCTTGTACCCCGCGAGCCGCTGGGAGGCGTGGGCGCGGAGCTCCTCCTCGGTGACCGCGGACTGCGCCCTGAGAACGACCGCCGCGGTCACCGCCTCCCCCCACTCGGGGTCAGCCCGCCCGTGCACGGCGGCCTCGGCGACCGCCGGATGGTCGGCGAGGGCGGCCTCGACCTCTCCCGGAGCGACGTTCTCCCCCCCGGTGACGATCGTGTCCGCCTTGCGGCCGATCACGACCAGGCGGCCCCGGTCGTCGAGGCGACCGAGGTCGCCGGTGCGCAGCCAACCGTCGGAGCCCGTCGCCCCGGGAGCGACGGTGGGGCCGGCGACGAGGATCTCGTCGTCGCCGGCGATCTCCACCCGGGTGCAGAAGAGCGGGACTCCGCGGGTCGCGACCTGCGAGCAGGCCTCGGTCAAGCCGTAGGTCTCGGCGACGGGGAGTCCCGCCTCGCGCGCGCGGGACGCCAGGGACGCGTGGAGCGCCGCTCCGCCAACGAGCGCCCAGCGAAGCGTCGGGGGCGGTTCGACGCCGGCGTCGAGCAGGCGCGCGACCATCGTCGGAACGAGCGAGACGACGGTGATCCCGTCCGCCGCCAGCGCGGCTGCCACCGCGGCCGCGTCGAAGCGCGGGTGAAGGACTGCCGTCGTCCCCGCGATCGCGCAGCGCACGAGAACCGACAGCCCGCCGACATGGGTCAACGGCAGCGGGCACAGCCATCGCTCCTCCTCGTCGAGGCCGAGCGCCACCATGGAGCCCATCGCGCTCCACAGCAGGTTCCCGTAGGTCAGCTCGACCGGCTTGGCCGCCGCTCCGGTACCAGAGGTGTGAACGACGAGCGCCGGCGCGAAAAGGGCGTGGTTGGCGGGGGCGGCACTAGCGGACGGCCCCTCTGCCTCGACCCCGCCACCCAGAGGCTCCTCGACGACGAAGACGGCGCTCTCCTCCTGCGTGCGCCGCTCCCCCTCCCTCAGGCGCAGGTCGATCGGCATGGCGACCGCACCCATGCGCAGGCATGCGTGAAGGGCGACGACGAAAGCCTCGCCGGCGGGCAGCGCGATCGCGACACGGTCCCCTCGCTCCACGCCCCGCGCGGCCAGCGCCCCGGCGGCGAGCGCCGAGCGGCGGTCGAGCGCGGCGTAGGACAACGCACCGTCGGTGGCCTCGAGCGCCGTGCGCTCGGGGTGGGCGCGGGCCGCGCGCGAGAGCCAGGCGGGCACATCCATCCAGATAACGTAGGGCGCCGTGACCGTGGACTGGCAGGCGGCGGGTGACTATTCGGACATCCGCTACGAGAAGTCCGGGCCCCCCACCCCCGGCATCGCGAAGATCACCATCGACCGGCCCGAGGTGCGAAACGCCTTC
The DNA here is from genome assembly GCA_038199375.1 of Solirubrobacterales bacterium. Taxonomy (GTDB): domain Bacteria; phylum Actinomycetota; class Thermoleophilia; order Solirubrobacterales; family Solirubrobacteraceae; genus JBBPZA01. Next base: position 9,674 of record JBBPZA010000130.1, read on the forward strand.
CGGCCCCAGACGGTCGTCGAGCTCTCGCGGGCCTTCGAGGCAGCCCGCGAGGACCGCGAGGTCGGCGTGATCGTCTTGACCGGGGAGGGGCCGGATGCCTTCTGCTCGGGCGGCGACCAGCGCGTGCGCGGCGACGCGGGCTACCTCGAGGACCCTGGCTCCACCGACCGCGTCGGCCGCTTCCACGTGACCGACCTGCACGTGCAGATCCGCCGCCTGCCCAAGCCGGTCGTCGCGATGGTCGCCGGCTTTGCGATCGGCGGCGGGCACGTGCTCCACCTGGTCTGCGACCTGTCGATCGCGGCCGACAATGCGCGCTTCGGTCAGGTCGGCCCACGCGTGGGGTCCTTCGACGGAGGCTTCGGCGCGAGCATCCTGGCCGACCTCGTGGGCCCGAAGAAGGCCAAGGAGATCTGGTTCCTGTGCCGCCAGTACGACGCCGGGCAGGCGCTCGAGATGGGCCTCGTGAACACGGTCGTGCCGCTCGAGCGCCTCGAGGAGGAGACGGTCCAGTGGTGCAGCGAGATGCTCGCGGTCTCCCCCTTCTCGCTGCGGCTGCTCAAGGCGTCCTTCCACGCGAGCGAGGACGGCTACGCGGGCCTTCAGCAGCTCGCGCACGACACCAACCTCCTCTTCTACGCCTCCGAGGAGGCACAGGAAGGGCGTGACGCCTACGTGGGCAGGCGCGCGCCGGACTTCTCCGGGTTCCCTAAGCGGCCTTGACCCCCGATGAGCCGGTGAGCACCAGCACCGAGCGGCAAGGCCGCGAGCCGGTGAGCACGCGCGCCGAGCGTCACGGTCGCGAGCTTGGCGCCAGCATCCGCGTGTGGATGATGGCGGCGCGCCCACGCACGCTGCCCGCCGCGGTGGCGCCCGTGCTCGTCGGCACCGCTCTCGCGGCCCACGACGCCGACGTGAACTGGCTCGCGTTCGCGGCGGCACTGGTCGGCGCGATCGCCATCCAGGTCGGCACGAACTTGTCAAACGACTATTCCGACGCTCGCCGGGGAGCCGATACGGAGGATCGCCTCGGGCCCGTGCGCGTCACGGCCGGAGGGCTGGTTCCGCCGCGGCAGGTCCTGGTCGCCACGTGGGCGTCCTTCGCGGTCGCCGTCCTCGTCGGCGTCTATCTGATCGCGATCGCGGGATGGGTGCTCCTGGTGATCGGCGCCGCCTCGATCCTCGCCGGCGTCCTCTACACGGGCGGCCCGCGCCCGTACGGCTACGAGGGGCTCGGCGAGCTCTTCGTCTTCCTGTTCTTCGGCATCGTCGCGGTGACGGGGTCCTACTACGTCCAGGTCGAGGAGCTGCCCTGGGAGGCGCTTGCCCTCGCGGTGCCCGTCGGCCTGCTGGCCGCGGCGATCCTCATGGTCAACAACATCCGCGACATCGACACCGACCGCCGGGCGGGCAAGCGCACGCTCGTCGTGCGTCTGGCCCGCAAGCGGGCGCGCGACCTGTTCGCGGCGGCCGTATACCTCGCGTTCCTCTTCCCCCCACTCATCTGGCTGCTCGGAGGCACCGCCCTCAGCGCATGGCTGCTGCTGCCGTGGCTGGCCCTCCCGCTGGCCGCTCCGATCGTCCGCACGGTGAGAAACCGCACCGACGGCGCCGCGCTCAACGACGCCCTCGGCCGCACGGGGCTGCTCCAACTCGCCTTCTGCGTGCTGCTCTGCGCCGGGCTGCTGTTGAGTTGAGGCTCACGGTCGAGCCGCGCACGCTGCGCTTCGAACGACCGCTGACCACAGCGTTCGGCACGCTGGAGCGGCGCGAGATCCTGCTCGTGGGGATCACCGATGACGATGGCCTCACCGGTTGGGGGGAGGCGTCGGCGCTCGAGCCTTACGACGGCGTCTCGCTCGCCGCCGTCCGCGAGGCGCTCGAGGCCTACCGGCCCGTCCTCGAGCGGGCCGAGTCGATGCTCCCCGGTGACCTGCTCGACGCCTGCCGGGCCGCGGCCGACGTCCCGCAGGCCCTCGCGGGGATCGACTTGGCCCTCTGGGACCTGCGCGGCCGGCGCGAGGGCCGCCCCGTCGCGGCCCTGCTCGCTCGCGACGCGGCGCGCGCGGTCGAGGTCAACGCGACGATCGGCGGGGTCGACCGCGCGGGCGCGGCGACCCAGGCCTCCCAGGCAGCCCGCGCCGGCTATCGAGCCATCAAGGTGAAGGTCGGCGTGGGCGACGACGCGGGCCGGGTCGCCGCCGTGCGGGCCGCGGCCGGTCCGGAGATGTCCCTTCGCCTCGACGCCAACGGCGCCTGGCGCCCGCGCGAGGCGATCGCCGCGATCGGCACGCTCGCGGCGGCCGGGCTCGAGCTCGTCGAGGAGCCCTCCCGCGGCCTCGAGGCCATTCGCGAGGTGCGCGAGCACGTCGCCGTACGCGTCGCGATGGACGAGACCGGGACGCTCCCGGGAGCGCTGATGTCGGGGGCCGCGGACGCAGTGTGCCTGAAGATCAGCCGCTCGGGAGGGATCTCCGGGCTGCTCGGCGACGCCGTGGCGGTGCGGACGACCGGCGCAGAGACCTATCTGGCCTCGACGTTCGACGGCCCGCTCGGGATCGCGGCGGCGCTGCACGCCGCAGCGGCCCTGGCCCCCCTGCCGGCGTGCGGCCTGGCCACCCTCGGGCCTTTCGCCGACCTCGAGGATCCCTTCCTGCCGCGCGAGGGCCGCATCGCCGTCCCCACCGGCCCCGGCTTGGGCGTCGATCCGTAGTGGCCGGCTGCGGGCGCACCCCCGGTTCCCGCCGGCCCCGGCTTGGGCATCGATCCGTAGTGGCCGACCGCGACCGCCCCTCGGTGCCCGCCGCGCGCGGCTCCGGCGTCGATCGCTGTGGCAGCATACCCTCGATCCCTCGGCTCGAGGCCTTTCCGTAGCGCTCCGGCGAACGAGACGGTTCGTCGCCGTGATCGGCCTCCTCCTCGGTGGCCTTCCCCTGCTCGCGCTCTCGGGATGCGGGCGGTCCCAGGGCGATATACGCGCACCACGGACCGCGGCCGACGTCGACGCGCCGGGCATCCGCTTCGAGGACCGCGCGGTCCTTGTCAACGGCGTGCGCCTGCACTACGTGGTCGGCGGCAGCGGCCCGGCCGTGATTCTCGTAGCGGGCTTCCCGGAGACCTGGTACGCGTGGCGCAAGGTGATGCCCGCACTCGCACGCCGCCACAAGGTGATCGCCGTCGACCCACCGGGCGTCGGCGGGTCGTCCATCCCCGACACCGGTCGGGACGCGCGGGCGACCGCCGCCGACCTCTCGGCGCTCGTGGGGCAGCTCGGGCTCGGAGAGGTGTCGATCGCGGGGCACGACCTCGGAGGGTGGGTGGCCTACGCCTTCGCCCGCTTCCATCCCGAGCAGACCCGCCGGCTCGCCCTCTTGGAGGCCGGGCTGCCGGGGTTCGGCCTGGAGCCCCGCGCTCCCCCGGCGGCTCGTCCGGACGAGACGCCGGGAGAGCTGGTCATGCGTCTGCTCGCAGGTGACGAGGCCCGGCCGGAGACTTTCAACGACGGCGCGGCCGAGGAGTATGCGCGCTCCTACTCGCGGCCCGGTCGGCTCCAGGCGGCCTTCGCGCAGTACGGCGCGTTCGACCGCAACGTGGCCGACAACCGGGTCGCGCGAGCGCCGATGCTCACGCTCCCGGTCCTCTTCCTCGGCGCGGCGCGCGGGGGCCGGCTCACCCACCTCGACGAGGTCCGGCGGGCGGCGAGCGACGTCCGCGCGAGGGTGGTCCAGGATGCCGGGCACTTCGTGATGGAGGAGCGTCCGGCGTTCGTCTCCGCCCGGCTGCTCGAGCTCTTGGACTAGTGCAGCAACTCACGTGACCTCGCTCAGCTTGCCCGTTTGCACGTCGAAGACGAAGCCGCGCACACTCTCTTTGCGCGGAACGAACGGGCTTGCTTTGATGCGCTCGATGGACTCACGGACGTCCTCCTCGAGGTCGTCGAAGGCCTCGGTCGACCACTGCGGCTTGACGCCGACATCCTCCTCGATCGAACGCCTGAAGTCCTCGTCGCTCACCTTGAGCATGCCGCAGTCGGTGTGGTGGATGAGAATGATCTCCTCCGTGCCCAGCAACCGCTGCGAGATCGTCAACGAGCGGATCTCGGCGTCGGTGACCACGCCGCCGGCGTTGCGGATGACGTGCGCCTCGCCCACCTCGACGCCCAGCAGCTTGTTCGGGACCACCCGCGCGTCCATGCAGGCAACCACAGCGACTCTCTTCGTGGGCCGCGGCGGAAGGTCGCCCGTGTCGAAGCTCTCGGCATAGCGCTCGTTGTTGGCCAGAAACTGGTCGGTGACGCTCACGGAGATTCCTTGGTCTTGGAGACGCGCGACTCTAGAGAAGCGCGGTAGGGTTGGGGCTTCTCGTCGGGCGGCTACTGTCCCACCGTGCCCCGAGAGGACCCAGGGATACCCAAGGGGCGGTTGCGCCGAACGGCGAAGGTCACCTCGGTGATGGGGACCGAGAGCGCCCGGTACGCCGGCACCCGAGCGGCGAACGTCGGCCGCTCCAAAGAGAAGGCGGCGGCCAAGCTCGACGCACGCCACCTCGAGGCGGCCGAGCGCATGGTCGACGCGCTGGGCGCGATGAAGGGCGCGGCGATGAAGGTCGGCCAGCTTGCCTCCTTCATCGACACCGACTTCCTGCCCGACGAGTACCGAGAGCTCTACCAAGACAAGCTCGCGACCCTGCGAAGCTCGGCGCCGGCGATGCCGTGGGAGAAGGTGTCCGGCGTGCTCGAGGAGGAGTGGGCCGAGCCGGTCTCAGAGCTCTTCGCGGAGTTCGAGCACGAGGCGGCGGCCGCCGCCTCGATCGGCCAGGTTCACCGCGCCCGGCTGTGCGACGGGCGCCGGGTCGCGGTCAAGATTCAGTACCCCGGGGTCGCCGACGCGCTGCGGGCCGACATGCAGAACGCCGGGATGATGCTGCGCTTCGCCAAGGCCCTGGTACCCGGCCTCGACGCCAAGGCGGCAGCCGAGGAGCTCTCCGAGCGCGTGCTCGAGGAGCTCGACTACGAGTACGAGGCCCAGAACCAGCGCTCGTTCGCGCGCGCCTACCGTGGGCACCCCTTCGTCTACGTTCCCGACGTCGTCACCAGGCTCTCGACCGACCGTGTGCTGGTCTCGGAGTGGGTCGACGGCGCCGGCTTCGAAGAGGTCAAGGCCTTGGGCCAGGACGCGCGCGATCGCTTTGCCGAGATCGTCTATCGCTTCTGCTTCGGGTCGATCTTCCACCTCCAGCACTTCAACGCCGACGCCCACCCGGGCAACTACCTGCTCATGGACGACGGCAGGGTGGCCTTCCTGGACTTCGGGATGACCAAGCGCCTGGACAAGGAGCAGATCGAGCTCGAGATCGCGGCGCTCGATGCCGTCATCGAAGACGACCCCGAGCGCCTGCGGATCGCCCTGCACGACCTCGGCTTCCTCAACAAGCCCGACCGCGTCGACGCCGAGCGGCTGATGGAGCACGTCAAGGCAGTGGGAGGCTGGTACATGGAGGACCGTGAGGTGACCATCGACGCCGCCTACGTCATGGGCGTCATCGCCGCGGTCTCTGACCCGAGGTCGGACTTCTTCGACCTCATGCGCCGCGAGAACATTCCCGCCAACGAGCTCATGGGCCGCCGGATGGAGACCGGCGTGCTCGCCGTCCTCGGCCAGCTCCAGGCGACGCGCAACTGGTATCGGATCGGCCGTGAGTGGTGGTTCGCCGACGAGCCGGCCACCGAGCTCGGCCGCGAGGAGTGGGCCTACTTCGAGGCCAGGGGCGAGAAGCGCGTCCGGAGGTTCACGGCGCGCGGCGCGGACACGTAGGCGCCGCTCCGGCTCCCCCCGCTTCCTCGCGGCGCTGCCGGTGCGACCCGTGGGCCTACTCGAGCGACGCCCGGAGGGCCAGGATCCGCGCCGCGCTGGCTTCCAGCGCGGATCGCTCGAGCTCACCCGCCACGGCGGCCCGCAGGATCGCCGCGCCCGCACTCGCGCCGTTGGCGTAGGACTGGGCGTAGAGGAGGAGGTCGTTGCCGGCCTCGGCGGCGCCGAGGCCTACGCGGGCGGCCGAGCCGAAGCGGTCCAGCGCGCCGACGTCGAGATCGTCGGTGATCGAGACGCCGGTGAAGCCGAGACGGTCGCGCAGCTCGGTGGTCGCCACGCGGCGGGAGAGGAGCGCCGGGCGGCTGCGATCCAGGGCGGTGTAGATCGAGGTGCTCGTCATCACCATCGGCACGCGGGCGCGGAAGGCGGCGGCGAAGGGCGCCATGTCGACCTCGCGCAGGAACGAGAGCGAGCGAGTCGAGCGGTTAGGTGCCACGTCCTCGTCGATCCGCGCGTCCCCGATGCCCGGGAAGTGCTTCGCGGTGGCGAGCACGTTGCCGTCGCCCAGGCCCTGAGCGAAGGGCACGCCGGTGCGCTGCACCTGAGCGGCGGTCGAGCCGTAGGAGCGACCGAGGCGGCGGACGATCGAGCCGGGCCGGCCGATGTCCAGGACAGGTGCCAGGTTGACGTTGACCCCGACCCCGCGGAGGTTCGCCGCCGTCGCGCGGCCGACGCGGCGGGCGTAGGCAGGATCCTTCGTCGCTCCCACCTGTGCCGGCGTGCGGCTCGGCGCGCCCGAGAGCCGCTTCACGGCCCCGCCCTCTTGATCGATCATGATCAGCAGCGGCTGGCGAAGCCCCGCCGGGCGCTGGATCGCCTGCAGCCGCCCGACGGTGCGGCGCAGCGCCGCGCGCGAGCGGACGTTGCGCGTGAAGAGGATCACCCCGGCAGCCTCCCCGCGAGCGATGCGCCGCGTCAGCCGAGCCGGAGGCTCGGAGCCGGCATAGCCGAGGATCAGCCGCTGGCCGACGAGCTGGCGAGTCGTCAGGCCGTCGACCGACGGCGTGGAATCCTGCGCCTCGGCGGCAGGCGAGACGCCCAACGTGGCGACGAGGCAGCCGGTAGTCGTGACGAGACGGCGCACAGGCTGCATCAAACCAGCGCAGCGCGACGAGTTGCGGGCCGCGGTGCACGTAGCGTCGGCGGCGCGGAGGGTGAAGTCCCGAGGTGGGACAGGCGCCTGAGGCGCGTCGTGATCGGCCTCACCAGCTGATTCCGGTTCGAGTCCGGCGCCCTCCGCGAACCGTCGGCGGCGGCCCGAAGCGGGACGTGCGGGGTGCTACGCTCAAGTGGCGACTCAGGCGCGTGCGGGGTGGTTCCCCGCTTCACCCGGCTTCGGCCCGCCGCCCGGCGGGCCGTTGCTCTTCGAGGAGCAATTGGGCCAGGGCCCCCGGGTTCTCGAGGTGGACCGCGTGGCCGGCTCCGGCCATGACGTGCAGTCGGGCGTCCGTAAGCGCCTCGGCCATGCGCTCGTTGATCGCGTGGAATTTCTCGTCGCGCTCGCCGACCACAAGGTCGACGGGCATCTCGAGGCCGGCCAGACTGCTCCACAGGGACTCCATGACTCCGGTGCCGAGACCTCGCAGAGCGCCGGCCAGGCCGGCCGGGGTGTTTCGCAGGCGATCGTCGTGGGCGCGCCGGGCGACTTCGGGAGGCTGACCGGCGAAGAGGGGCTGGGCTGCCCAGCGGCCGGCGAAGGCCTCGATCGGCGAGCGCTCGATTTCATCCGCGAGGGCCTCATCGCCGCGCCGGCGCGCCTCGCGCTCGCC
>JBBPZA010000131.1:0-6638 GCA_038199375.1 Solirubrobacterales bacterium
AGCCCGACCACAAGCTCCCGCGCCGGCTCACCGCCCCCCAACGCGATCGCCTCAATCTCCTCCCGCCGCACACCTGCAAGATTCCCTTCACCCGGCAGGAACCCTGCTCAACCCCACGACACCCCCTGAACGACTACCGGCGCTCGGCGCCTCGGCATCGTATCACTCCCCGGGGTGGATTTGAACCACCAAGACTTGATTAACAGTCAAGCATGTTGCCAGTTACATCACCGGGGACCGGTGAGCCAGCGTCGTGATGCTGACACTGCGCGATTCTAGCGATATGCAACCGAGGTGTTGGATTTCGCCGCGACCGCGAACGCCTCCACAAGCTCCGCCGCGCGCGTCGCCCCGTCGTTGGCGGCGACCCATCCGGCGGCGGCGTGCGCACGCGCGTGGAGGCGGTGGTCGGCCAGGGCGCGGTCCACAGCGAGGCGCACGGTGCCGGGGGAGAGCAGCCGGGCGGGAACGCGCACGCCGAGGCCCGCCCAGTCCAGGCGGGCGGCGTTCTCGTTCATGTCCCCCGCGGCCGGGGAGGCGACGACCGCGCACCCCGAGGCCAGCGCGCGCACGACGGTTCCGTGGCCGCCGTGGCAGACAACGAGCTCGCAGTGGGGCATCGTGCGGGCGTAGGAGACCCACTCCACGACCCGGGTGTTGGAGGCGAGGCGCAGCGGCCGTCCGAAGAGCGGACGGCGGTTGAGGGTTGCCAGTACGCGAACGGGGGCATCGCCGAGTCCCGCCACGGCGGCGCGCAGGAGGCGATGGCCTGGGTCCTGGGAAGTTGAGGGCGCGACGAGCAGGAGGGGCCCATCGCCTTCGGGCAGATCGACGTCCTGCGCCGGTGGCTCCCACAGCAGCGGGCCGACGACCTGCGCCCAGCCCGGCCAGCGTCGCGGGTACTCGAGCTGGGGCAGCGTGGCCACCAGGCACAGCTCTCGGCTGATGCCTCCGTGGACGTAGTCCAGAGGTCCGAGTCCCAGCCGCGCGCGCGTTTCGTTGAGCTCCTCGCGGCCCTTGCGAAGGCCCACGCCCACCGCGTGATCAAGCGCGCTCCAAACCGCGCGGCCCATAGGCGTACGCGGCAGCCGAGCGCCGAGGGAGTACGGCGGGAAGCCTCGCTCGCTCGCCGGCAACACGTGGGGGACCACGGTCGCGACGGGAATTCCCTGGGCTTCCGCGGCCAGCGCGGGGGCGAGGGTGAGGATGTCGGCGACGACCGCGTCGGGTCGCGCGTCCGCGATCAGGGGCGCGGTCTCGCGCGCGGCGCGGACGACGGCGGTGTAGGGCTTGAGCGGCCGGTCGCGGGTGGGGAAGACGTGGTACTCGGGCGCCGCGGCGAAGGTCATCCCCGCCGCCTCGACGTGCTCGCTCCAGTGCTTCCAGGTCTGAAGGGTGACCTGGTGACCTCGCAACGCCAGGCGGCGCCCGAGCGCGATCATCGGAAACGCATGGCCGGGGTCGCCGAAGGCGCCGAGCACCAGGCGCAGGGAGCGCCCAGCGCCCGCGCGCGGCTCCTGTGCCGCATCTGCACGATCTTCTAGCATCGGAGCTCGCCGAGCGGTTGGTCGAGGCGGTGGAGCGCGTCGGCGTCGGGCCCGCAGGTCGCCGCCGGCTCTTCGCCACCGCGGGCTGGGCGACCTTCGACGAGGACTCCACCACCGTCTCCGAGCTCGTCGAGCGCGCCGACGCCGCGATGCGCGAGGCCAAGCGGCCGAACGGACAGCAGACCGCCTGAGGCGCCCCTCACGCCGCCTGAGGCGCCCCTCACGCCGCCTCGGCCAGCTCCGCCATCAGCCGCAGCTGCTCGATTCGCTCGTCGCGCCCGAAGGCCATCGGCGTGACCATCAACGTCCCGACTCCCGCCTCGCGAAACACCCGCAGGCGCTCGCGCACGACGTCTTTCGGGCCGCACAGCGAGACGAGGTCGATGAGCGCGTCGGGCAGCGCGGCGGAAGCCTCGTCCCTCTTTCCCCCCAGGTAGAGATCCTGGACTTCCTTCGCCGCCTCCTCGAATCCGTAGCGCTGGACCAGCGAGTTGTAGAAGTTCCTGTCGCGGGAGCCCATCCCGCCGACGTAGAGAGCGAGGACCGGTCGCATGAGGTCGCGCGCAGCCTCCAGATCCTCCGAGACGTAGGCGTTGACCATCGGGGCGATCTCGAAGCCCTCGAGTGAGCGACCCGCGCGGGCGGCGCCGTCCTCGAGCAGCGGGAGGAACTCCGGGAGGTGCTCGGGGGAGAAGAACGTCGGAATCCAGCCGTCGGCGATCTCTGCCGCAAGCGCGGTGTTCTTCGGTCCGATGGCGGCGAGCAGGATAGGGACGTGCTCCTGGACGGGTGCGATCGTGAGCTTGAGCGCCTTGCCCGGACCGTCGGGGAGGGGAAGCTCGATCGTCTCGCCGTGGTACTCGACCCGCTCGCGGGCGAGCGCCATGCGCACGACGGCGACGTACTCGCGCGTGCGCTGGAGCTGCCGTGCAAAGCGCTGTCCGTGCCATCCCTCGGCGACCTGCGGTCCGCTCGAGCCGATCCCGAGCTTCATCCGCCCCCCGGAGATCTGGTCGAGCGTCGCGGCGGTCATCGCGGTCATGGCGGCGCTGCGGCCCGGCATCTGGAAGATGGCCGAGCCGACCTTTATCCGCGCGGTGCTCGCGGCGAGCCAGGCGAGGACCGTTGCCGCGTCCGATCCGTAGGCCTCGGCCGCCCACACCGAGTCATAGCCGAGTCGCTCGGCCTCCAGGACGATGGCCAGCTGGTCCTCCGCGCTCAGCCCCAGCCCCCAGTAGCCGACGTGGACGCCCAGCTTCATTGCAGGTTTCCTTTCGGGCCGAGAATTCGAAGACCCGCCGCGACGCGCTGGTAGCGTTGCGTCCTCGACGGGAACCGAACCCTATGCGACGCACACGGCACGCGATCGAACAGCTCCGCACCGCGATCGACTGCCTTCCGGTCGAAACTCGCGCCGCCATGCTCGAGGGAGTCCGCCAACCGCGAGCTCACCGCGCCGGGCAGCGCCGGCTTCTTCTCAGAGCGACTCGTCCGGGCGTACGAAGAGCAGCTCGGGCACGATGCACGCGGGCGAGAGGCGTAAGAGGAAGCGGACCGACTCGGCGATGTCGCGCGGCTGGATCATGTCCTCGGGCGAGACGTGGCCCTTGGCGAAGTCGGTCATCGCGGTGTCGACGAACCCCGGGCAAAGCGCGCACGACTTGATGCCCCTGCCCGAGAGCTCCTTGTTCATCGCCTCGGTGAAGCCGACGACGCCGAATTTCGTCGCGCTGTAGACCGACAGCCACCCCTGGCCCCGCTTGCCGGCTACCGACGCGGTGTTGACCACCAGCGCGCTGCGGTGTTCGGCCCCTGCCGCCTCGAGCATGTCGATCGCCTCGCGATAGAAGATGATCATCGAGCGCAGGTTGACGTCGAGCTGGGTGTCCAGGCGCTTGGTGGCGATCTCTCCCACCGGCGCGCCGACCCCGACCCCGGCGTTGTTGACCAGGACGTCGCAGCGCCCGTAGCGGTCGCGATGGGCGGCCACCACCTGCTGGATCGCCTCCTCCGATGAGACGTCAGCGGGGACGTCCTGGAGCTCGAGCCCCTCGCCGCGGAGCTCCTTTGCGGCGGCCGAGAGCTTCTCGGGTCGCCGCGCGGCGAGCGTGAGGGCATAGCCCTCCTCGCCGAGCATCCGGGCGATCGCCAAGCCGATGCCGCTCGACGCGCCGGTGACGATCGCTGCCCGTTCAGTCATGAACCCTCCTGGAGTCAAGACCGCGGCGCGGCCCATGTCGTTCGCTTGTATCCAACCACGCGCCGGCGCCACGTCGCCCGGCGCTCGCTAGGGTGTCGACGCCTCGATGCTCCGCCGGACCCTATGGACAGCGCTCGCCGTGGCGCTCGCCGTCGCCGCCCCAGCCGGGTGCGGCGGATCGAACGACGAGGACTCCGGGTCCACCCCGCCCCCGGAGGCGAAGTTCTCCCACTTCCCGCCGGGATCGGGCCAGACGGTCGACGAGCTTCGCGCCGGCATGGCGCAGGGCCCGGTGCTCAGCCCGACCGTCTCCGTGGTGGAGAAGGGCCGCAACCGCATCGGCTTCGCGCTGTTCGACCGCGCCCGCAAGCAGATCACGGGCGCCTCGGTGGCGCTCTACACCGCATCGGCGAAGGGGACGGGCGTAAGCGGGCCCTACCCGGCGCGCAGCGAGTCGCTCGTGGTCATGCCGCAGTTCGTCGCGCGCACCACGAGCCAGGATCCCGACGCGGCGAAGTCGGTCTACGTCGCCGACGTGCCCTTGCGGATGAACGGCCTCCAGGCGATCGTCGCCGTCGCCCGGCTCGACGGGCGGCTGGTCGCCTCGAGCGCGGCCCCCGTCGGCAAGTGGGGCGGCGCGCCGGCCCAACCGCCCAGGGTAGGGGAGAAGGCGATCAAGATCTCGACCCCCACGGCGGCGAGCGTCGGCGGCGACCTCTCGAAGATCGACACCCGCGTCCCACCGTCCGACCAGCACGACGTCGACTTCGCCGACGTTCTGGGCAAGAAGCCCGTCGTCCTGACCTTCGCTACCCCGCAGCTGTGCCAGAGCCGGGTGTGCGGGCCGGTCGTCGACGTCGCCGAGCAGGTCAAGGCCTCATGGGGCGACCGCGCGGCGTTCATCCACATGGAGATCTACGAGGACAACAAGATCTCCAACCCGCCGAAGTTCCGCCCGCAGGTCACCAAGTGGCGGCTGCCGAGCGAGCCATGGACCTTCGTGGTCGGCAAGGACGGGCGGGTGAAGGCTCGCTTCGAAGGGGCGGTCTCGGTCGGCGAGCTCGAGCGAGCACTCCAGCAGACGATCAAGTCATAGGCAGCGAGGGAAGTGACCGGCGGCTACCGCACGGTGATCGCCGTGATCTGCGCGGTCGTCGTCGCGGCGATAGCCGGAGTCGCGTTGTCGGGTGGGGGGGAGGACGAGAAGGGCGCCGATTCCGCATCACGGTCCGATGGCCGCGCGGGCCGAGGGACGGCCAAGGCGCCCCGTACCCCTCTCCCGCCCATCGGCCGGGTCGCCCGCCGGGTCGAGCGCATCCGCGAGCTGCGCTTCAAGAAGACGCCCGTGCCGCGACGGGTGACCTCCGAGCAGACCCGCCGCGAGGCGATCGGACAGCTCGATCGCGACTACCCGGCGCCGCGTCGCGCCGCCGACGAGGAGGTCCTCAAGCTCGTCGGCTTCCTGGCGCCGCGCGACGACCTGCGGCGGATCGCGGGCGGGGTGTTCGGCGGCGAGGTCGCGGGATTCTACGACGTCCGGACCAAGCGCCTCGCCGTCGTCGAGGGCGCGAGCGGCGGCCCGACCTTCCAGGAGATCACCGTCGCCCACGAGCTCGTTCACGCCCTCGAGGACCAGCGCTTCGCGCTACAGGACTCAGAGGAGCTCGGCGTGGAGGACGCGGCCACCGCCTACGCCGCGCTCATCGAGGGGACCGCGACCGCCGTGATGACCGAGTACGCCCGCCGCTACCTGACCGGTAAGGCGAGCCTCGGCGAGCTGGCATCCAGCCTCACCGGCGCCGCCGGCGGGGCGAAACTGCCGCCCTACATCGAGGCGTCGCTCACCTTTCCCTACTTCAAGGGGTCGCAGTTCGTCTCGAGGCTCTACGAGATAGGCGGCTGGACCCTTGTCAACGCGGCCTTCAAGCGCCCGCCGGTCTCCTCCGAGCAGATCCTGCACCCCGAGCGCTACCTGCGCGTCGAGCAGCCCGACCGCTTGTCCTTGCGCGCCGGTCCCCTCCTCGGCCCCGGCTGGCGCCGCCTCGCCGGCGGCTCGCTCGGTGAGTTCGACACCGCCCAGCTGCTCGACCGTGGAGACGTCGACGACGCTGACGAGGCAGCGGAGGGATGGGGAGGAGGTCGCTACGAGCTCTGGAGGACGGGGCCGCTCCCCGACCGCCGCTGTCCCGCCCCGTGCCGCCGTAGCGACGCGCTCGTCCTCGCATGGTCCTGGGACACTGCCCGCGACGCGGGCGAGTTCGCCCCCGCCCTGGATCGCTACCTGACCCGAGCCCTCCGAGCCCGCTCGCAAGCCTCCGGCCGCTTCAGCCTACCGGGCGGCGGGACCGCCGCGGTGACCCAAAGAGCCCGCCAGACCACCCTCGCGTTCGCCCCCACTCCCCGCCTTGCGGCATTGCTAGCGTCACGCGCCCTGGCGTCCACCCAACGCCCGGGCCGGTAGCTCAGCGGTAGAGCCGCGGACTCATAATCCGTCAGACGGAGGTTCGAATCCTCCCCGGCCCATCGACTGTTTTGGCTCGGCAAGCGGGATCGCGTGACTTGCGATGACTTTCGACTTGCGCGTTGGGTTCCCCGGGTGCCCACTCATGAGCGCCACGGGACACGTCCAGGTCGTCGAGCGAGCTGGGGGACGTCGGTACTACGCGCTGTGGTCCGACGCTGACGGGCGCCACAAGAAGCTTCTCGGGCCCGCATATGTCGAGCCCGCTGCCCGTTTCTTCGCCGGGAAGCTAGTAGTGCTTTGGTAGGTGGTGTCATTCGCGTTGGTGTGGCGGTCTGATGGGCAGGTCGGCGAGGTCGATGGGCTGTCGGCAGGTGGTGCAGCGGCCGGTCCAGCACTGAAAGACGGGTTGCAGGAGCAGCACCGTCTG